>JAGDYV010000073.1:0-23640 GCA_049116495.1 Hyphomicrobiaceae bacterium
AGCATGCCGCCGCCGCCGGGTTTGGCACCCTGCCCGACAACGACCTCAATGGCATCAGCTTTTCGCAGATCATCAGGGTTCATGCCGTAGCGAGACGGTAGCACTTGGTAGACGAGCATTTTGGAGTGCGTGCGCTCTTCGCCCGTCATACCGCCATCACCGGTTGTTGTAGCTGTTCCTGCCGCACTTGCGCCGCGGCCCAACGCTTCCTTTGCATTGGCACCAAGAGCTCCGAAACTCATGCCAGCAATCGTGATCGGAATGTCAAGGTGCAACGGCTTCTCGGCGAAGCGGCTGCCCAGAACAACGTTGGTGCCGCAGGCTTCCCTGTACCCCTCCAGCGGATAGCGGGACATGGAAGCACCGAGGAAAACCAGATCGTCGAAACTTGGAACATGCCGTCGAGCACCAAGGCCTCGAATGTCATACACGCCCGTGTCAGCTGCCCGTTGGATCTCTGCGATAACGCTGTCCGGAAAAGCCGCAAAGCCCGTCACACTTCGGCGGTCACTTGTCATCAGCCTGCGCCTGCATTGTCGATTTTAAAGTTGTAAAGCCGCCGCGCAGACCCGAAGCATCGGAAACTCTTTGGATCGGCATCGAAAGCTGCTCTGCGAAGAACATCCGAAAGCGCAACCAGTCTGTTCGCATCAAGTTCCTGTTCTTCGCAATCCGTACCCAAGCTCTCGACTTTTCCCGCGACGAAGATTTCGGCCTCATAGAGCGAGTCACCAAGATCCGCCCCTGCATCGCCAAGGACGACCAGACGACCTGCCTGCGCCATGAATGCTGACATGTGCCCGACATCGCCACCAACAACGATGTCAACGCCACGCATGGAGATACCGGCTCGAGCGGAGGCTGATCCTTCGACCACGACAAGCCCTCCACAGCCCGTTGCGCCCAGCGACTGACTTACGTTGCCCGTGACACGAGCCTCACCAGACATAATGTTCACAGCAAAGCCGGTACCTGCATTACCTTGGACGCGAATCTTTGCCAGTTGATTCATCCCGGCGCTGTAGTAGCCAGTGTGCCCCTCGATCGTGATATCGAGCGGCGCCTTGACACCACATGCGAGGGCGTGGGCACCACCCGGATTGCGAATTGTGAAAACGCCATCATGTGCGGCATGCAGCGCGGCATTGATGTCGCGCACCGAATGCTTCTCAAGATCGAATTCCGAGTTTCGGCGGCTCATGCGGCCTTGCTCCAGGAATATACCTTCGCCGGTGCCGGTTCCCATATCTCCGCATGCTCAACGCCCGGCAACTGCGCAATCGCGCGAAATTCCGACGACATAGCTACCCAGTCATCGGTTTCAGCGATAACCGCTGGTTTGCAGGCAATTGGATCTCGCACAACGGCAAAACCGTCCCGCGTGCCAATGGCAAATGTAAAAAAACCATCGAGATCTTCAAGCGCATGGTGAACCGCGGTTTCCAGACTATCGCCTTCGCGCATACGCCAGGCGAAATACCCCGCCGCCACTTCGGAGTCATTTTCGGTTTGAAACGACTCTCCCTGCTTCCGCAGCTTTTCTCGGAGGCGATTGTGGTTGGATAGCGACCCATTGTGAACGAGGCAGGTGTCGGCGCCAGTCGAAAATGGATGTGATCCTGCAGTTGTTACGGCTGACTCTGTCGCCATGCGCGTATGTGCGATGGCATGCGTCCCCGAACGGCCTTCGAGGCCGAATCGTTTGGCGACATTTATCGGATCACCGACGCCTTTGAACAGTTCAATGGATTGGCCCAGCGCCAGCACGGTGACGTCGGGAGCATTTTCAATCAGCCATTGGCGTGACGCGACACCGTCACCGATGGTCATCATGAGCGCGTGGTCATCCAAAACTTTAAAGTCGTGATCAATGCCTGTTGCAGCGTTCAGATCCAGCACTAGTTCGTCCCAATTCGTCTCACCGGATTTGGACAGGCATGTCAGCTTGGACGCTTCCCCAGCTTCATCATAAACGGCAAACCCAGCAGAGTCTGGCCCCCGATCGCGCATTTCTTGCAGCATGAGATGGGTCAGACGGCCAAGCTCTGGCTTGAGCGATTCAGACTTCAAGAAAAGACCAACGATACCGCACATTTTTTCTTCTTTGCTTCCGCGCTTGTTTCGCGACATGGTCAAGGCTCTTGAATCTATCGTCAAGAAAAATATTTTCATGAAAAGAAACTAGTTTTCATCCTCACATACGATCACTGAGAGATACACTGCCGGTAGTTTTCGCAGCTCGAGCGGACCATGCAGCGCCTGAGCGTCAAAAAATAAAGAATCGCCTGGTCGCAGCAAGTATGTCTGCTGTCCGTGGCGATAACTGACTTCACCGCGAAGCATGTAAATGAACTCGACACCGGGGTGCTGGAAGATGGGATAAGCGTCTGAATCTTCATCCAAAGTAATCAGAAACGGCTCGACCTGCAGCTTGCTCCTGAGGCTGTGACCAAGCAGCTGATAGAGGTGCCCTTTACTGGAACCGCGCCGTTCGATCGTCAGGCCACTCCCTTTCTTTACGAAGGTTGCATCGCGTTTTTCATCAAATGTCGCGAAGAAGGTTGCGATGGGCACATTGAGAACGCCGGCGAGACCTTCCAGCGTGGTCAAGGACGGCGATGTTTGACCGTTTTCGATCTTCGAAAGCATGCTCACGGATATCGATGATGTCTTGGCCAACTCGGCCAGCGTCATGCCGAGCGCGGAGCGGGTCGCGCGAACCTGTCGTCCAACGGCTACTTCCAGGCTTGTTTCTTTGACAGTCACGGCATTCGAACCACGTTAGGATGTCCAAAGCTGAGCTCAGAGATGCGCATCACACATGACCATCGCACCCCATAGCGAAGTGCCGAAGATGCCAAGTCACGCAATGCAAGGCAAATGAGAGCGCCGCCGCAAACGCAACGGTTGCGACGCCTGAACTCTCGATTGCCCGAGGGCCGTCAGTAGCCTGGCATCCAGGTTGAGAATACCAGCAGCGCTTGACGTTGCGAAAAAGTTCGATAATTTTCGAATTTGCGCGTTTTGTTGATCGTCATTTGTGACTTCAACGGGGATCAAGCCGGAACGGATTGATGTACGATATCTTAATTATCGGTGGCGGTATAAACGGGTGCGGCATCGCTCGTGACGCGGCCGGCCGCGGCTATTCGGTGTATCTCGCCGAGCAGGATGATTTGGCTTGCGGCACGTCTTCCGGATCAACCAAGCTCATTCATGGCGGTCTGCGCTACCTTGAGCACTTTGAGTTCCGCCTTGTTCGCGAGTCGCTGCAGGAACGCGAAGTCCTTTGGCGCATGGCGCCCCACATCATCTGGCCGCTGCGCTTCATCTTACCTCATACGAAAGGTCTTCGCCCGGCTTGGTTGCTACGCCTTGGCCTGTTCCTCTACGATCACATTGGCGGACGCAAACTGCTTCCCGGAACGTCGACGATTGACTTGCGCCGCAGTCCATATGGTGCTGCTCTTCATCCGGTTTTCTCGAAAGCGTTCGAATATTCGGATTGCTGGGTCGAAGATTCACGACTGGTGGCCCTCAACGCCCGCGATGCCGCCGACCGCGGTGCCATCGTGCGCACGCGGACCCGGGTCACGCATGTCGAACGCCAAGGCTCCTACTGGCAGGTCACCCTTCGAGATCGGCGCTCCGGTGAGGATCGTGAGGTCCATGCGCGATTCATCATCAACGCTTCAGGCCCGTGGGTCGATCAAGTGATCGGTCAGGTCGTCGGCCATAACGATGCGCACAACGTGCGCCTCGTGCAGGGCAGCCATATCGTTGTGCCCAAGCTCTACGATCACGACCACTGCTACTTTTTCCAGAACTCTGACGGCCGGATCTTCTTTGCAATTCGCTATGAACAGGACTTTACGCTTATCGGTACGACGGATCGTGATTTCGACGGCGTAGCCGACGACGTGACGATATCCGACGAGGAGATTGAATATTTGGTCGATGCGACAAACGTCTACTTCAAGCAAAGCATCACGCGCGACGATATCGTTTGGTCCTATTCCGCTGTCCGCCCTCTCTACGACGATGGCGCGAGCAAAGCGCAAGAAGCAACTCGCGACTATGTTCTGACGGTTGAAGGCGAGCCGGGCAAGGCGAAACTACTGAACGTATTTGGTGGAAAGATAACGACGTACCGGCGTCTGGCAGAAGCTGTTCTGACGCGGGTCGACGACAGCTTCCAGCGCAAGACATCTTCTTGGACGGCAGAATCATTCTTGCCTGGCGGCGACTTTCCGACAGACGGTACTCAGAACCTCGTTGACAAGCTTGCTCGTGACTTTGATTTTTTGGACACCCGCACGGTTGCGAGATTGGTGCGAGCATACGGCACAACAGCGTTTACCATTCTTGACGACGCAACCGAGTTGGATGACCTTGGCAAACAGTTCGGTAGCGGCTTGTCCGAACGTGAGGTGATCTATCTTCGCGACCATGAATGGGCCGTTAGTGCCGATGATGTATTATGGCGCCGCTCCAAACTCGGCCTCCGACTTACAGAGGCCGAACGGCGGCAGCTGGACCAATGGTTGCAGGCCCATCCGCCCAAGCCAATCGATGCCGCAGGTCAATCACAGCTCGGTTCGTGAATCGGCAAGCTGACCTGCCGGAAGATGGACGAAACCTTCTTCGTGCCGGGGAACCCTTCAACAAGCCTGCACTATCGAGCTGGCGTCGCGGCCGAACGCCCATAGAAGCAAGGCGGATCGATCGCAATGGACAACGATCGCTGACGACCTGATCCGGTTTGCATCGATCGAGTTTGCTATCCGATCCAGTATGGATCAGAACGTGAACAGAGCGAACCTATGAATGACGACAATTCCGAGAGCCGGCCGGTTGTGGAAGCAGCGACCGCCTGACGCTATAATGCTTAGTAAAGCATGTCGGAATTTCGTATGTGAATATAGAGCCAGCACCCTGGTGCTTTTCTTGAACCACGCGCTTCTGTCAATGACTGCCGAAAAAGCAAACGCACACCTAGTTCAGGACACCAATTCAACGTGTGGCTTCTGTTTACTTGCACGCTCGTCACAACGCTCTACGCGACAACGATCACTATTGCGAACGTGTCGTTACCGCAAATTCAAGGCGCGCTATCAGCCAGTCCAGATCAAGTTGCATGGGTCATCACATCTAACTTGATTGCGACAGCTCTGACTATTCCCCTGGCCGGTTGGCTCGCGAGCCGCTTTGGGCGTCGCCGCACCATGATCTGGGGAGTCGCTGGCTTCGCAGGTGCGACCTTGATGTGTGGTTTATCAACGTCGCTCGGCGAGCTCATTTTCTGGCGGGTGCTGCAATCGGCGTTCGGCTCACCGCTGACGCCGATTGCGCAGTCCATCGTCATTGACGAATTCACCGGCGACAAGCGCAGCCGAGCGCTGGCCATCTATTCGATGGGCGTCAGCATTCCGCCGACAATCGCCCCCTTGCTCGGCGGCTACGTCAGCGAGGAGTTTTCATGGCATTGGGTTTTCTTCATACTGCTACCGTTGGCTCTGTTTGCATTTATCGGGACGTTGACCGCGATCCGGCCGGACCCGCCCCGCGAAAACAGACAGAAACTCGATTGGACCGGTTTCCTCAGTCTGTCGATTGCGGTTGCCTGCATCCAACTGATGCTCGATCGCGGCGAGCGAGCCGAATGGTTCGACTCGCCGGAGATCATCATTGAGTGTGCGCTGGCCCTGCTGTTCGGATGGATTTTTCTGGCGCACAGTCTGACAGCTGATCGCCCCTTCCTGGATCTGCGATTATTGCGCGAACGTAATTTCGCACTCGGAATCTGCATCGCTGCGATATTCGGCATGCTCTTTGCCACACCGATGGTTTTGATGCCCGCCATGCTTCAGCAGTTGCAAGACCTGCCGGAATTCACCGTTGGTACCCTGATTGCGGCACGCGGCGCCGGGACTGGGTTGGCCATGTTGATCATGATTTTGCTGGCCAACAGTTGGCACCCACGGCTGTTGTTCCTGATCGGGTTCGGCTTTCACACGTATGCGGGCATTGAGATGGCAGGATTCGAGATGAACGTGTCCATGTCAGAAGTTGTATGGGTAATGGCGCTGCAGGGATTTGGGGTTGGATGGTTGTGGGTCCCGATGTCGCTGGTCGTATTCTCAAATCTCGATCCGGCTCGCTCCGCCGAAGGCTCTGCCATGTTTCATTTCGTGCGCAGCGTGGGGTCCAGTTTCTACATTTCCGCCTCGATTGCAGTCGTCTATCACACTCAGAAAATGAGCTACAGCGAACTCGTGCAATGGATCAATCCGTTCAACAATCATCTGCGATTTGACAACATCAATGGCGGGTGGACGACGCAGAGTGCAGGCGGGCTGGCAGGTATCGCCGGCGAGGTGTCACGCCAAGCCACCAACATTGGCTATGTCAATGCCTACCATTTGTTCCTGTGGACGTCGTTGATCGTATATCCGCTCATCGCTCTCATTGTTTGGCCGCCAACAGGCCCCAAATCGAAGGCGTGAAGCAACGGACCAACTTGGTTTCGGTTGTCTCTTCAAGGCAATGCCAAGACGGGCCATCGCCAAAATCAAAATTAACCCTCTTGCCCCGCAATCCCCGCCCCCAAAACCTGTGTCAAATTTTTTTTCATTCCGCTCACGAAGGGGCCGCGCACCGGTGGCGACCTTGCGAGGGAGCGGGATGCGGGTCGGGCGCATGGCTTTACGCAGCCGTGCGTTAAAACCGACGCCCTGCCGTCCCACCTGGGTGCAAGTCCCAGGCGCCCGCAGCTTAATGGAGGCGTGACTCAGCGCAAAATCCCGCACGGGGCGACAGCACGTCGCTTAAAATTTCAGTTCGGCTGCGAGGTGTTGTCGCCCCGTACCCCTTCACCACACAAACCCTCCGGCGGTCACCCGCGCGGAGCCTTCGGAGCTGCCATCAAGCTTCACCGCCGTGGCAGAGCCGGAGGCGCTACGATCACCGAGGATTGTGTCTTTTGCGCACAGTGCCGTTTGTACATCGAATGCCCCCGCACCAACCCGCCAGACGCTGAACGCCAAGGACCTGGATGAGCCGGAGTCCTCCCGTTTCGTCGGCCAACGCCATCTTCAATGGCGATTGCGCAAACGTCTCTCAAGATCGAATCCATGGAACATCCGGACACTCAAAATTTGTTCATCATTCTCTCATGACTCTTTCAACCAGATTGTGCTCTCGTCTCGTCGATTACTGTTCGACCACGCGTGGATCAACACGCTTCGAGATACCGCCGAACATCCGACCGGGTAGGGGAGAATTTTGTTATGGCGCTCGGACTTGATCTTGAGGGGGCAGATGCCGTTTCTGTGATCTTGGTCACCTTCAACAGCAGTTCTACCATCCTGCGCGCACTGAACTCCATCCCACCGACGTCTGAAGTAATTGTCGTGGATAATGGCAGCAATGACGCAACGGTGGCGATGCTGCCCAGTCGTGTTGAGAAAGTGATCCAACTAAAGCAGAATATGGGTTTTGGAGGTGCGAGTAATATTGGCACGGCACGTGCCACACGGGATTTTGTTCTGTTTCTAAACCCAGATAGCGTTCTTGAATCGGGAGCACTATCGGAGCTCGTACGCGTCGCACGTGACAATCCAAACGACGCTTTCAATCCCGAAATTCTGGACGCGCAAGGCCAAGACGGCAATCGATCTCCCAGTCGCTTTCTGAACAACAAACGCCCGCGCAAAAGCGCCCGAACGGATACGCTCACGGAGTTTTTGGAAGTTGATGTCCTGTCTGGCGCTGCCCTGTTCTGTCGACGCGATTTATTCGATTCGATTGGTGGATTTGACCCCAAGCTGCACCTCTATTTCGAGGATGACGATCTCTCTCTTCGATTCATGAAACATGGCTGCAAGCTGATTCGATGCCGGCGTTCCATTGTTCGCCACGAAGGTGGGGCATCAACGCCGACCTCGTCGGCGTTGGAGCAATTCAAGAATTACCACTGGGAAAAAAGCTATCGGTATTTTTGTCACAAGCACGGCTATCGATACCTGTTCTTCAAACGTCTCGTTATGAACGCAATACGGATTACCGGAAGCGCCGCCCGTTACAAGAAAGATAAATTCGACAAACATTTTGGCCGACTTTTGGCACTCGCTGCCATCGATCAAAAATACGTAGCAAACCGACTGCAGAAGGAATGGTTGATATCTCAACCACAGCAAGCCCTGTTTGATCATGCCCCCCAGACGAACGACAGTTCGACGCCGTCTCCCCGTTGATGTCGCGCACGAATCAGAACGCAGACCGTCAGCGAAATCCGTCCATTAACTTGCCGACCACGTGCTACCTGGCTCGCGCTCTCTTTTGGCAGTCAGCAAGCTGTGAGTTCCCACAGACACTCAGCCTGCCGGAGTAAGAATTTATGACCGAGGCATCGTTGGCTCTCAGGCGACTAGACCTGGACGGCTTGCTGGAAATCGTTCCCATGAGGCACGGGGACGACCGTGGTTTTTTTTCCGAAACGTGGAACCGACGCGCGTTTGCGATGGCCGGCGTTGAGCTGGATTTCGTGCAGGACAATCACTCCCTCTCATCCGCCCCCGGAACGCTGCGGGGGTTGCACTATCAATCTCCGCCGCACGCGCAAACCAAACTTGTCCGCGTCGTACGCGGGGCAATTTTTGACGTTGCCGTCGACATTCGCCAGGGCTCACCCACCTTCGGCCGATGGACAGGGATAGAAATTTCAGAAGATCTCTGGAACCAATTGCTCGTTCCGGCGGGGTTTGCGCACGGCTTCGTCACCCTGAGACCGGATACCGAAGTTTTTTATAAGGTGGATGCTTTCTATTCACCGGATCACGACCGCTCAATCCGGTTCGACGATCCGACCATCGGCATTCGTTGGCCTATGGAAGCTGCCTTGTTCCATATTTCTGATAAGGACCGAAAAGCGCCAACGCTTGCCGACAGCGATACTGGATTTTTTTATTCATGAGTAAGTGTCGCCGAATACTCGTCACAGGTGGCGCTGGATTTATCGGTTCAGCTCTTTGCCGACATCTGGTTCGTGAAGGCCATTCCGTCGTCAACGTCGATATTCTGACTTATGCCGGCAACTTAGCGTCACTTAACGATATAAGTGCCTCATCGCAATATGCGTTGGTCAAGGGCGATATATGCGACGAGTCGTTAATGCTGAGGACGATGAGGCGCCACAAGATTGAAGCCGTCATGAATCTCGCTGCCGAGAGCCATGTCGACCGATCGATCGATCGACCTGAAGCGTTTGTCGAAACCAACGTCGTCGGCACATTTCGACTATTAAAGGCTTCGCTAACTTATTGGCGCGAACTCGACGATCTCGCCCGAGCAACGTTCCGCTTTCATCACATATCCACGGACGAAGTATTTGGCGATCTGCCGTTCGATGCTGGCGTGTTCACCGAAGAGACGCCTTACGCTCCTTCCTCACCTTACTCCGCATCAAAAGCTGCATCAGATCATTTCGTGCGCGCTTGGCACGAAACCTACGGTTTGCCTGTTGTGCTGACCAATTGCTCAAACAATTATGGCCCCTTCCATTTCCCGGAGAAGTTAATCCCACTCGTTATCCTCAACGCCCTGGATGAAAAACCACTACCGATTTACGGCACCGGCGCCAACGTACGCGACTGGCTCTATGTTGAAGACCATGTCCGAGCACTGGAAGCTGCCGTGCTGAGAGGGGAAGTCGGAGAAAGCTACAATATTGGCGGTCGCGCTGAGCGGACCAACCTCTCCGTCGTCCAAGAGATTTGCTCGGCACTTGATAAGCAAAAGCCACGTGCCGGCGGCAGACTTTATGCAGACCTCATCACTTCGGTGCCGGACAGGCCCGGCCATGACCGTCGTTACGCGATTGATCCGACCAAGGCAGAGCGCGAGCTTGGATGGCAAGCAACAGAAACATTTGAAGCCGGCCTGGCAAAGACGGTCAAATGGTATATTGAAAGTGAGTGGTGGTGGGGGCCAATCCGACAAAGTCTGTATGCCGGCCAAAGACTGGGCACAGTCAGATAAATGGCCATCAAGATACTTGTCACAGGAACCGAAGGTCAGGTCGCACGCGCGTTGGCAGAACGCGCCGCGGACCGTCCAGACTTGGATCTGCTCTGCATGGGCCGGCCCGATCTCGATCTTGCACGGCCTGAAACCATCGAACGCACGGTGAACGAGCAGACACCTGACGTCGTGATCAATGCAGCCGCCTACACTGCAGTTGACCGCGCCGAGGATGAACCGGACCTGGCGATGCGGATCAACGGCGATGCAGCGGGCCGGATTGCCGGTGCAGCCAAATCGGTTGGTGCCAAGCTCATTCATCTCTCGACCGACTACGTTTACGATGGCGTCAAGCTGGCACCGTATGTCGAGACTGATGCGGCGGCTCCGCAAAGTGCCTATGGCAGAAGCAAACTCGCCGGTGAGCTGCAAGTTCACGCGCAATACAAGGGTGCCGTCATCCTGCGCACCGCTTGGGTCTACAGTCCGTTCGGACGTAATTTCGTGACGACCATGCTCGAACTCGCCCGGACCCGTAACCAAGTGTCCGTTGTCGACGATCAGTGGGGAAATCCGACATCGGCGCATGATATTGCGGACGCGGTCCTGACTATGGCCGACCGTTGGCGATGGGATTGCTCGATCGGTGCCGGCAACTGCTACCATTGCGCGGGATCGGGCGAAGCCACTTGGTACGAGTTGGCCCAGCATGTCTTTGACACGAGCCAAGCATTGGGCGGGCCGTCTGCCGAAGTTGCGGCCATCAACTCAAGTGAGTGGCCGACGCAGGCCAAGCGCCCTCTCAATTCTCGACTGAATTGCAACAAGCTGTTGCGTGCGTTCGGGTGGCAGGCGCCGGAATGGCGCGCATCGGTGACTGACGTCGTGAGCCGCTTGTTGGCTAAACACTAACGCAATGAACAATGAGGCTGGATTGATGAAGGGTATCATTCTTGCCGGCGGTAGCGGTTCCCGTCTACATCCGGTGACACAGATCAACTCGAAGCAGCTGCTGCCAATCTATGACAAGCCAATGATCTATTATCCGCTGTCAACACTTATGCTGGCTGGTATTCGCGATGTCCTGATCATCTCGACACCACACGATCTGCCCCGATTTCGTGAGCTTCTCGGCGACGGCTCTGCTTGGGGAATGGAGTTGGCTTTCGCAGAGCAACCGAGCCCGGATGGACTTGCCCAGGCTTTCGTTATTGGCGCCGATTTCGTCAAAGGCGGGCCGAGCTGTCTCATACTTGGAGACAATGTTATCTTCGGTCACGGTCTTTCCGAGACGCTAAGGAAAGCTCGCGATGTCAAAACCGGCGCAACCGTATTTGGTTATCGCGTCAACGACCCTGAGCGCTATGGGATCGCGACATTCGATGATGACGGACGCGTTACGTCGCTGGTTGAGAAACCGAGCCAGCCGAGTTCTCGGTGGGCTGTGATCGGCCTTTATTTCTATGATGAACGCGTTGTGGAACTTGCTCGCTCCTTGAAACCATCGGCACGAGGGGAGCTAGAGATAACAGACCTGAATTCGGAGTACCTGCGAGAAGGTGAACTCCACGTCGAACAACTCGGCCGCGGCTTTGCGTGGTTTGACGCAGGCACCCACGACAGTTTGATCGAGGCCTCGGTATTCGTGCAGAGCCTGGAGAAACGTCAAGGCCTGAAAATTGGTTGCCCGGAAGAGATAGCATTCGATCAAGGTTGGATTACGGTCGGTGAATTCGAAAGTCTCGCGGACTATTACGCGAGAAGTTCGTATGGAGGCTATCTCCGCAATATCCTCGAAGAGGTTCGCCCGAATTATGCCTCGGTGGCACGCGCCAGTCACGCTATGTGACACGCGCGTGTTGCCAGCTGCCTCTTCTCAGACAATTCGCGACGCGATGGACGGGAGTTGGTTTTGGTGCAAGTTTTGATGCTCAAACGACGGTGTCCTGCTCGTCGGATTTGACCGCAATCTCGGTGCCGCCCCATTCCTCGATCAGTTTGACGATCTCGGTAACGTCGCGGTCCGCCCATCCCTTATGGATGGCAAGTTTGTAGATCTGACGCACTTGCTGACAAACCAGTTGCGGCACGCCCTGCAATTCGCCCTCTTCCAACGCCAGATCGACATCCTTTTCCAAGATCGAAAGGGCCGCGCCGAGATGAAAGGTGCGGGGTATCACGCTGCTCGGCATGATCATGTCGACAGAGGCATTGCGCCCGGTGCCAGCCTGTATTGCGTCGAGCATGACGTTTGGGTCCAAGCCGGCTTTGACCCCCATTACCATGACCTCGCTCGTTGCGATCAGCGAGGTGGCGAACAGGATGTTGTTGGCGAGTTTCAGGACCTGTGCCAGCCCGGGCTTTTCACCACAATAGACGACCGTCTTGCCGTAGGCGCGCAGATACGGCTCAACTTCGTCGAAGACTGCTTTCGGGCCCGACGCCATGACCGACAGCGTGCCTGCCAGCGCACCGGGCGGCCCGCCACTGATCGGTGCCTCGATGGTTGCAACACCCTTTGCCGCCATCGCCTCGCTGACTTCGGTCGCAAAGGCCGATCCGGTCGTGCCGGCATTGACGTAGACCCGCATTCCACTGCCTTCAATCAGCCCGTCGGGCCCGAAAACAGCACTGCGTATCGCACCATTCGATGGCAGCGAACAAATTACGATTTCGGCCCGGTCCGCCAGATCCTTTGGCGAGGTCGCGGCGAGTGCCTGACGTTCAAGAAGTGGCTGCATCGCCGCTGCATTGATGTCACGAACAATGAGTTGGTGACCGGCATCAAGCAAGCGCCCCGCCATAGGTTGCCCCATATTGCCGAGCCCGAGATATCCGAGCAATGCTATCATCCGTTCGCCTGCCTATATTTCGCTAAAGATTATCGTCAGCCAGTCATGCCCTGCGGCGGGTCACAGGGTACCGTTCCCATGTCGCTTGGTAGTACGACCTCAAGGATCTCGAGATCATCGGATGTACCAAATTCATTGTGGCGCATACCGCCTGGAATGAACAGCGACTCACCCGCAGTTACCCGCGTTCGTTTGCCGTCCTCGAACTCAAGGTCGACCCAGCCCTTCATTATGTAGACGAACTGTGCGTCGCACTCATGGTAGTGCCAGCCGGTCGGCTCTGTCATGCCTTTACGCGCTGACATCACCTGCGCTTTCATCTGACCGGCGCTTGCTTCAGCGACGCCCAGGTCGCGGTACTTGAAGAATTCCCGGCGACCGGGAACCAGCGGCGCGTTTTCGGCGGTTGCGTGTGCGACCCTGACGCCTGGCTTGATGTGCGGATTGTCTTTCAGCGCCATTCCGTCTGACATATCTGATCTCCTCGGAAAATACTGAACATCGCTTTGGAACGTAGGGCACGATGTGTGTGTTTATCAAGTTGCATTATGGGGCGGGGGTAACGCCTGAGTATAATCTTTTCGGGCCTATCGTTCATCCAACGCCCTTACGCAGACAACTGGAATGGCGTACTGATATGCCAGCGTTTCATTGTCGAAAGGAGTGCGAGATGGTCGACCAAGTACATTTCGATTCTGCGATTGGTGCCGAGTTTTTGCGCTATGCAGGACTGCTTGCTAATCGTGGCTACATCCACAACACCCTCGGCAATATGGTGATGCGCGGCGAACATTCAGATTATCCACATGGCGTTGCCTACACCAAGCACGCCGAGATATCGCTCGAGGAAATGGGTCCGGAAAACATCGTCATTACAGATATTCCGACTTCCAAAATTCTCTTTGGCTCGCGCACGACCAGTATCGGTCACAATCTGAGCAGGGAGATTCTACGCTTGCGACCCGACATTGGTGCTGTCATCCATGTCCACGACGATGCAACCATTGCCTTCTTTGGTTCCGGAGCGTTCGAGGAGGTCAAGGTACTGTCTCTCGACCTGCCGTTTATTCTCGGCAAGCCGCCCTACTATTTGCCGGCCAACGTCGATGTCGAAGCAGACGTCGGGCCGGTTAGGGATTTCATTGCTGACACCAATCTTATCGTCCTGGTGGGGCAAGGGATTACAGCCCTGGGGCGCACTGTTTCAGAAGCCTACCATCGCCTCAATTCATTTACGTCCGAGGTTCGCCGCAACATCGCGGCCGAGCATCTTTCTTCGATCAAGGGGACGAGACCGCACTACCGGGACGACGCCGAGATTGCGTTGATGCACGAACATGCCGAGGCGATCATCTATCCGGAGCGTGCCGACAAGGTAATGAAAACAGCTACCGTATGACCGGCTCTAAGGTATCCATGGCCCAGCGCGCATGCCCGCACAGTTGCCAGTCGCGATGCAAATGTCCGATGAATTGGGCTCCCACCGGCATCGACCCAATACTCATCAGTGGAACAGTTATGGCTGGGCAGCCCAACGAAGAAGTCGCGGCGTTGAAAGCCGGGTCGCCGGTAACAAATCCATAAGCGTCTTCGCCGCCGGTTACAAAGCCGATACCGGGGGCAGGTCCTGGCGCGGACATGGTAATCAAACCATCGGCGAGCGGTTGCAGTGCGGCGAAATCGGCGCGCATGGCGTCACGCTTTTGCAAAGCCTCACGATAGTCATCTGGGCCCAGTTCCTCGGCCATGCTTAACCAGACGCCCAATTGTTCGCTCATCAATCCGGTGCGCTTGTAGGCCCGCAGAGCCCATCGAATTTCATAGCTGCACAAAATCCGACTAAGCGGCACGCTATTGTCGATCGACTTTTCGAAGCGATCGATGGCCTGGTTGTCTTTGCGTGACATGAGGCGGACCCCTTGGTCAGACAGTTGCCTCAACAAAGCATCGAATGTCGCGAGGGTGGTGTCGTCGCATTGCGACCAGCCTTCCGTCTCGATCACGATGAGAGACTCCGGCTTTTTCGCGGGGGCCAACGCCTGTGGGCCGTATAACCCGGGATAGCCAGGATCCCCGCCGGCGCGTTGGCCGATCTCATAGGCAACCGCCCACATGTCTTCCAAGGACCCCGCATGTACGCCAACATGCAATTGACTCCAGCTTGCGCCCTCGCCGCCGTGCAACGCACCCATGGTTGGCTTGATGGCGTAGTTTGCACAGTATGACGCCGGGCGAATGACAGACCCCACCACCTGGTTGCCGAGCGCTACCGGCACCATACCCGCGCCGACCGCTGCCGATGATCCGCTTGAAGAACCACCGGGTGTTGCATCCTTCGAATAGGGGTTGGTGGTTGGGCCCGGCACCATGAGGGCGAATTCGGTGGTCACCGTCTTGCCGGCAATCACTGCACCGGCGAGCCTCAAGGCATTGACCGAAGCGGAATCCATACCGGTATTGCGCCCGGCAAAGATTGGGCTGCCCAGGGTCGTCGGCATATCGTGCGTTTGCAGCATATCCTTGATCCCGACGGGCATGCCGTCGATCGGCGAAAGCGGATTGCCCTGACGGTATCGCTCGGTCGCCTCATCCGCTGCGCGCCGTGCGTTGTCGGTATTGAGGCACACCCACGCCTGCACGACCGGCTCGAGTTTCTCGATGGTACTTAAACATTCTTCCAAATAATCACGCGGCGTGCTCGTACCGTCGAGAAAGCCCTGGCGTGCATCGAAGAATGTTTGCGTGCGCGGCTGATGGAGATCGTAGTCTCCGACGACCGTGGCGGAAGGAGTACTCATCATTGACCCTCGTGCTCAGTGTGCCTGGCGAAATACATGGACCATCCAGCTCGGCAGGACGCTTCAGCCCGCGTCTGTCGGATTTTGGGAATTCAGATCGACATTCTAATGTTTCCGTCGCAATACCCTACCCGCCAAATTATCAGTTTGTTGGTACTGGCTGACCACCGCAACCCCGTTGACGAATACGTCCTTGATTCCGACCGGGTAGCGATTTGGCTCTTCGTACGTTCCTTTGTCCAAAATCACTTTGGGGTCGAAAAGAACGAGATCTGCAAAATTGCCTGCAACGACACGACCACGATCTGTCAGGCCGAATTTGTCAGCGGATAAACCGGTCATGCGATGGATTGCGGTTGCTATGTCGAATAATTCCGAATCTCGTGCGTAATGTCCGATAACCCGAGCGAAGGTGTTGTACAGGCGCGGGTGTGGCCGCCCGTCGAGGGTCGGGATTCCGTCGGATCCGATCATGGTCGAGGGATGCCGCAATACGAACTGAACATCTTCCTCGCTCATCATATGCAGAACAACGGTCGTTCCCGGGCTGGCAGCGACGATTGTGTTGCAGGTATCCAATGGCGACAGATCAAATTCTCCGGACAGATCTGCAATCGTCCTCCCTTCCCATTCGCCGTGGTCGGGAGAGGTGGCAATCAGCATGTCGTCAGGCAATAGGCCTTCAAACCCTCCGGTTGCGCCCTGTGTAAAGACACCGTTCTGCAGAACCGCTTTCAGGCTCGTGCTACCAGCCGTGTAGGGGTACTGATCGGCATGCACATTTTCACCGCGCCCCTGCGCCGCTTCGATCAACTTGATTGAGTCTTTCACCAAACCCCAGTTGTCTCGACCGGAGGCTTTGTGGTGAGAAATTTGTACCGATACACCGGCCTGAGCACCAATGCTGATCGCTTCGTGGACGGAGGACAATAGATGCTCCGCCTCGTCGCGCATATGCGTTGCATAAACGGCGCCGGTGCCACGCATCTGGCTGGCCAATTCAACCAGCTCGCTGGTTTTGGCGTGTCGACCCGGTTCGTAAATGAGGCCACTCGATAGTCCCAGAACGCCGGCATCAAGCGCCTCATCCAGCAGCGACTTCATCGATTTCATTTCCGCATCAGTCGGCTCGCGCGCGTCATCGCCGGTCACCGCCTTGCGAAACGTGCCATGCCCTGCGAGGACGCCAATATTAATGCCCGGCGGCTGATGGTCGAGTAAGTCTGCGTACCCGGCATGACCCTTGTATTGAGGAATGTCCAAGCCCGGTGTCAGCGCGCCGAGCATTTCCCGGGCGGCAGCAAACGGGGCGGCACCAAAGCCGCAATTGCCAACGATACACGAGGTGACGCCACCGCGCGACTTGAAGCCCATGTCCCGATACGCCAGCACCGCAAAATCATCATGCGTATGAACGTCGATGAAGCCGGGGGCCAATGCGAAGCCTCGCGCGTCTATTTCAAGCCGGCCACTCATCGAATCCAGACTGCCGATTTCGGCAATCCGATCCGCCTCGATCGCAACATCGGCACGCGCGGCTTGATTTCCACTGCCGTCATAAACCTCAGCTCCGCGGATCAGTACGTCGACAGGCGCTGGCATGACTATGGTCCGTGGACTAGCGTGGAAATGGTTTGGGTTATGTTGAACGCTACAAAACCATCCTGAGAATGTAAACAAACGCCATGGACAACAAGGGCGGTTGGCTGAACGATCATCTGACACCTCGATGTGTCGATCCCGCTTCCTGATCCGATCGCATGTATCGTAACGTCAGCACGGCGAACGCTCTACGTCTGGCATGACACGTGCTGCCGCGCTTGGCGCGGCGGGGCCAGCGAAGGGATGGAGAGAGGAAGGGTACGGGGCGACAACGCGACCGCATCCTATTCTTATTTTTGAGCGACGCGCTGTCACCCCGTGCAGGATTTATCGCAGAGACACGCCTCTTTTAAGCTACGGGCACCTGGGACTCTCACCACAGGCAGGACGGCAGGGCGTCACTATAACGCCGCGCGTACGTTGCGCCGGCGCGTGACCTGCAAGCCCGCCCCAACTGTGGTCGCCACCGGTCAGCGGCCCCTCCGTGGGCGAGATGCAAAGAGTATCTCACGGCCTTGGAGACCGGGGATAAGATTTTTCAAGGGTAATCTATCCGGCAAAACACGACGCTGCGGTTTACAAAATATCATTCGTCATCGCCGCGCAGGTGGACATGACGACAACGCTGGGCACCGCTGCCCGTCAATCATCGCGTTCCAACCTGTGACATCGCCCTTGCCATTCCATGTTCGCTTGATTGCGCTGTGCTGCTCACCCGCCCGCATCGAAAGAAGCCGGACACGGCCATAACCAAAGTCCAATGCAGTGGACGGACAGCGGCCGCCTGAAGTCGGATAGCGAACCAATCAGGCAGGCGCATGCTTTAAGTCAGTCGCGCTTGGCAGAACGGTGCGCCCATGTGTACGGTGAACGCGTGCGAACAAACTTTAGAGTGCCAGGCAGTGTTCCGAACCATCGGGTATCGAGGCGGACGCGGGACTTCGACGCAATCTGCGCTTTGGATATTCCAGCGAGAAACGAGAATAGATTCCGAGATATGAAAAACAATAGCCCACGAAAACTGGTCATCGGCGCGGCGCAGCTTGGACCCATCGCGCGAACCGATACACGCGAGAGTGTCGTGCAGCGCATGCTGGCCTTGATGGAAACGGCGGCTGCGCGAAACTGTCGCTTGATTGTATTTCCCGAACTGGCATTGACCAGTTTCTTTCCGCGCTGGTTCATGACCGAACAATCGGACATCGATGCGTATTTTGAAACCGAGATGCCGAGCGCGCAAACGCAACCATTGTTTGACGCCGCGCGCCGTCTGAACATGGGGTTTCATCTTGGTTATGCCGAGCTATGCACTGAGAACAATCAAACACGCCGGTTTAATACCGCGATAACCGTTGACCAGACCGGAGCAATTGTCGGCAAATATCGAAAGATTCACCTGCCAGGGCATGTTGAACATGAACCAGACTTTCCATTTCAACACCTGGAGAAACGTTATTTCGAAGTCGGCAATTTAGGTTTCAATACATTTGATGCATTTGGCGGCAAAGTCGGCATGTGCATTTGCAATGACCGGCGCTGGCCCGAAACCTTTCGGGTTCTCGGGCTGCAAGGGGTCGAGTTGGTCATGCTTGGCTACAACACGCCCGTGCACTACCCGCGCGCACCCGAGCACGATCGGCTTCAGGATTTTCACAATCACCTGTCCATGCAGGCCGGTGCCTATCAGAACGGCACATGGGTCGTTGGCGTTGCGAAAGCCGGTCGCGAGGAGGATTGCGACTTGATCGGCGGCAGCTGCATCATCGCACCGACCGGCGAAATCGTTGCGAAATGCGCCACGCTCGACGACGAACTGGTTATCGCCGAGTGCGACTTTGATCGGTGCCGGGAAATCCAAGACAATATCTTCAACTTCGCGCAGCACCGTCAACCGCAGGCCTATTCGCTCATCACCGAGCGAACCGGCGTGGGGCCATCACTGCCTGGCACGCCTGCCCCCCGCGCCAACGCAAAATGAACGGAGACCGGACGATTGTGAGCTCGGGGGATGGAAGCGTCGCGGCGCCGTCAACGGGCCTGACGTGTTTGTTGACCCGAATTCTTGGCTCGTGTTAGCGTTCAAATGCCTCGTTTGCCTATTGAAATATAATCAATCCAAAAAATGGCCGAGCTAAAAATTTGAGCTGGCGTTCAGCTCTCAACTAGCGTGCCCCGGAGGAAAGTCGATGTTTACCCGCAAGCTTCTAAAGCTATTCATGGTGCCGGCTGTCGCCGCCTTGACAGCGTTCTCGTTGCCGGCGAGCGCTGAGAAAGTCTTGCGGATCGTCCCGCATGCCGACTTGAAGAATCTGGATCCGATCTGGACGACGGCCTATATCACTCGGAACCATGGCTACATGGTCTACGACACGTTGTTCGCAACGGACGGGAACCTCAAGGTGCAGCCGCAGATGGTTGATACCTGGAAGGTCAGCGACGACGGTTTGGTCTATACGTTCAAACTGCGCGACGGGTTGAAGTGGCATGACGGCAAGCCGGTCAAGTCAGAGGATTGCATTGCCTCGATTGCCCGCTGGGGCAAGCGCGATGGCATGGGCCAGAAGCTCATGGATTTCACAAAGTCCATGGATGTCGTCGATGACAACACATTTACAATTACGCTGAAAGAACCATACGGACTGGTCTTACAGTCATTGGGCAAGATCAGCTCCAACGTGCCGTTCATGATGCCTAAGCGGTTGGCCGAAACCGATGCCTTCAAGCAGGTTCCCGAAATTATTGGTTCCGGTCCGTTCAAGTTCGTCAAGGACAAGTGGGTGCCTGGTTCGAAAATCGTGTACGCCAAGAATACGGATTACGTGCCGCGCAAAGAGCCCGCATCCGGCTCGGCGGGTGGAAAAGTCGTGCACGTCGATCGCGTTGAGTGGGTTTACATTCCGGACCCGGCAACGGCCATGAACGCTTTGACCAACGGGGAAGTGGATCTCTGGGAGACACCGGCGGTCGACATGACGGCGCAACTCAAAGCCGACGCCAACGTCGTCGTCAAAGTCATCGACCCGCTTGGAACGCAGGGCTGGTTGCGGCCGAACCATTTGCATCCCCCGTTCAACAATGCGAAAGCGCGGCAGGCGCTTGTGCATGCCGTTAATCAGGAAGAATACCTGCAGGCGCTCGTCGGCAATCCGGAGTTCTACAAGGTGTGTGCCGCCTACTTTATCTGTGGCACGCCGAATGAATCCAAAGTTGGCACGGAAGCGCTGGCCAAGGTCAATCTGGAGAAGGCAAAGAAGCTTCTTGCCGAGTCGGGGTACAAGGGCGAAAAGATCGTCATGATGCACCCGACCGACATTCCTGTGCTGAACAGCGCCACATTGGTGACGGCTCAGATGCTGCGGGACATCGGAATGAAGGTCGAAGTACAAGCCATGGATTGGTCGACCTTGACCTCACGGCGCGCCGAAAAGAAAACACCGGCGGAGGGCGGTTGGAATATCTTCCATACATACAGCACCGGTGCGGACGTTTCCTCGCCGATCGCAAATATCGGCATCTCCGGTGGCGGCGTCGAAAAGGCCTGGTTTGGTTGGCCGACCGATGCGAAAATCGAAGCGCTACGCGATAAGTATGCTCGTGCAAGCACGCGCGAAGCGAAAGACAAGATCGTCAATGAGCTGCAGCAACGCCTGTTCGAAGTTGTTCCTTATGTCAACTACGGCCAGTGGTTCCAGCCGATGGCCTGGCGCTCCAATCTAAGCGGTGTCGTCGTGTCACCGGTGCCGTTCTTCTGGAATATCGAGAAGAAATAGCGGCAGCGTTGAGGAGCAGCTAGGGCAGATGAAGAGATAACGGGAGCGTCCACAGCACGTTCCCGTTTCATTTGTTCGTGGAAGTTGTCATTGTAGAAGTGGGGTTGGAATGGGCGCTCACCAATCCCCATCGTAGCGTTCAATTCCATCTCATCGCACGCCGTCGAGCAGTGAACCACCATGTACGGATATATCCTTCGACGCCTTCTCGCGACCATACCGGTTATGTTGATCGTGGCGTTGGTCGTGTTCCTGTTGCTCCACCTAACGCCTGGCGACCCAGCTGCGATCATTGCGGGAGACTACGCCCGGCCGGAAGATATCGCACGAATTCGCAAGAACCTCGGCCTTGATCGGCCATTGTATATTCAGTTCTTCAGCTGGCTGGGACGGGTGTTGCAGGGCGATCTCGGAGTATCGATTTTCTCCAATCTGCCCGTCACCAAACTCATCGGGCAGCGCCTGGAGCCGACGATCGCGCTTTCCATTTCGACAACAATCTTTGCGGTGCTGGTCGCGATCCCCTTGGGAACCATCGCAGCCTACAAGGCCGGCACCTTGGTCGACCGCGCTGTGATGGCCTTTGCGGTACTCGGATTTTCGGTTCCGGTTTTTGTCATCGGCTATGTGCTGATGTATTTCTTTTCGCTCAAACTTGGTTGGTTTCCGGTTCAAGGATACAAGCCCATCGGCGACGGGTTCTGGCCTTTCCTGCGTTCGATTACCCTGCCGACGCTCGCGCTTGGCATCGTCTATGTGGCACTGATTGCGCGCATCACGCGCGCCAGCGTGCTTGAAATTCTCACGGAAGACTACATTCGCACGGCCAAGGCAAAAGGCCTCGATGATGGTAGTCTGCTGGTTCGTCACGCGCTGCGCAATGCGGCGGTGCCGATCGTTACGATTATTGGAATTGGCGTCGCCTTGCTGATTGGCGGCGTGGTTGTTACCGAAAGTGTTTTCAACATTCCGGGGCTCGGACGCCTGACGATTGATGCCGTGCTGCGGCGTGACTATCCGATTATTCAGGGTGTAATTCTGGTCTTTTCTGGAATCTATGTGTTCGTCAACTTGTTCATTGACATCCTCTATACGTTCTTAGACCCACGGATCAGGTATTAGATTGTGGCAACCGATAACACCAGCACAATAGGCCGCTTGGCCACGAAGTCAGGCAGCAGTCGGTTCGCCGACTATTACGCACGGCATCCAACCGTTGTTATTGGTGGGGTTATCTTAGGGATCATTGTTGTTCTGGCACTCATCGCCCCGTTGATCGCTGATGATCCGCTCAGGATCAAACCGGCAAAGCGGTTACGGCCGATGGATGGTACCTATTGGTTCGGGTCGGACTTTCTCGGCCGCGATGTATACTCGCGCACGATTTACGGCGCACGTATTTCACTCGCCGTCGGCGCCGCCGTTGCAATCATCAGTACGTTTTTCGGATTGATCATCGGCTTGCTGGCCGGCTATGTCCGCTGGGTTGATGCGATCGTCATGCGTTTCATGGATGGACTGATGGCCATTCCTGGCGTTCTTCTTGCCATCGCACTGATATCGCTGGCCGGCGCCAGCCTGTTCAATGTCATTGTGGCCATATGTATTCCAGAGATCCCACGCGTTGTCCGGCTGGTGCGTAGTGTGACGCTGCAAATCCGCGAGCTGCCGTATATCGAAGCGGCGATCTCGGTCGGATCACCGACTCACAAGATCCTGTTCAGGCATATCTTGCCCAATACGGCCGCGCCGCTCATCGTCCAGGCAACCTACGTCTGCGCATCAGCTGTCGTGATCGAGGCCATTCTATCGTTTCTCGGTGCAGGTACGCCGCCGGAAATTCCAAGCTGGGGCAATATCATGGCCGAGGGACGGTCCTACTTCCAGGTTGCGCCTTGGATCATCTTTTTCCCGGGAGGCTTGCTGGCTATCACAGTTTTGGCGGTCAATATGTTGGGCGATGGTCTGCGCGACTCGCTTGACCCGCGCATAGCTAGGCGGATGTAATTGAAATGCAGGAGCGGGCCCCAACCGAAGACGATGACTCAATAGTACTGCGAGTCGATGGTCTAAAGACATCGTTCTACACCCGCGAGGGCATCGTGCGGGCGGTCGATGACGTCTCGTTTGATCTTCATAAGGGTGAAACGCTCTGTATCGTGGGTGAATCCGGATGCGGCAAGAGCGTGACCGCGTTGTCCATCCTCGGACTGCTGCCCAAACCACCGGCAAAGATTGAAGGTGGCGAGGTGTTGTTTCTTGGCGAAGACCTGACGTTGGCGAGCGAAAAACGCATGCGGGAAATTCGTGGAAACCGGATTTCGATGATCTTCCAGGAGCCCATGACGTCGCTCAATCCAGTCATGACGATCGGCAATCAAATTGCTGAAGCCTTGCTGCTGCACCAGGATGTTTCAAAGAACCAGGCACGCGATCGTGTGCTTGAAATGCTCAATCTGGTTCACATGGCGGAGGCGGACCGTCGCGTGGACCAGTATCCGCATCAATTGTCAGGCGGCATGCGGCAACGCGTAATGATCGCAATGGCGCTGGCGTGCAACCCGACGGTGCTCATTGCCGACGAGCCGACAACGGCGC
>JAGDYV010000074.1:0-74872 GCA_049116495.1 Hyphomicrobiaceae bacterium
CGACCCAGAAGAAGATGATGTCGAAGCCGGTGACCAACGTGTTGGTCGGATAATATCGACTGACCTCCGGCGTCTGCTCCGGCCATCCCAGCGTCGAAAACGGCCAGAGTGCAGACGAAAACCAGGTATCGAGAACGTCTTCATCGCGCGTCAGCTCGACGCTCTTGCCGTAATGCGCATCCGCCAGCTGCTGGGCTTCTGTGTCATCAAACGCGACAAAAACTTCACCGTCCGGCCCGTACCACGCCGGGATCTGATGCCCCCACCACAGCTGCCGTGAAATACACCACGGCTGGATATCTTCGAGCCAGCGAAAGTAATCGTTGGCATAGCGTTCCGGAATGAACCGCGTCTTGCCCGAACGCACTGCCTCAAGTGCCGGCTGTGCCAGTGTTTTGGCATCGACATACCACTGATCGGTGAGCCAGGGCTCGATGATCGCATCGCCGCGTTGTGCGTGCGGGACACTGTGCGTGTTGGGCTCGATTTTCTCCAGGTAGCCCAATTTCTCCAGATCAGCGACAATCTGCTTGCGCGCCGCAAACCGGTCCATACCGCGATAGGCGTCAGGGATCGGATCGCCGTCGAGCAAATGCCCCGTTGCATCGAAAATGTTGATGACATCGAGCCCCGTGCGCTTGCCGACATCCCAATCGTTGAAATCATGCGCCGGTGTAATCTTAACCGCACCTGTACCTTTTTCAGGGTCGGCATAGCTGTCGCCGACAATCGGAATCGCCTTCTCGACCAGCGGCAAGGTCGCCTGCTTGCCGATCAGATGTCCGATCGACTCGTTCTCAGGATGAATTGCAACGCCCGTGTCGCCAAGCATCGTTTCCGGCCGGGTCGTGCCGACCATCAAATACGTTGACGGATCGTTCGCATCATATGTCACGCCGGCCAACGGATAACGGATCGTATACATGTGACCGCTCGGGTCACGGTCGAGTTGCTTGTTCAGCTTCGCCGCATCGAAGGCAACCGCATTGCCTTCCTTGTCGACAGCATCACGCGTCCAGCCAAACTTGCCGGTGTGATCGCGCGCTTCAACTTCGAGATCGGAAACCGCGGATTGGAATTCAGGATCCCAATTGACCAGGCGCTTGTCTTTGTAGATCAAACCCGCCCGGTGCAGGTCGACAAACACCTTGAGCACAGCTTTCGACAAGCCCTCATCCATTGTGAAGCGTTCACGGCTCCAATCACAGGATGCCCCAAGCCGCCTCAGCTGATTGGCAATCGTGCCGCCGGACTCAGCTTTCCACGCCCAGACTTTCTCCAGGAACTGCTCACGCCCCAAGTCCCGATAGCTGATCTGCCTTTCCGCAAGCTGCTGCGTCACGACCAGCTGCGTCGCGATCCCTGCATGATCGGTACCTGGCTGCCAAAGCACGTCGCGCCCGCGCATGCGCTCGAAGCGGCACAGCACATCCTGCAACGTATTGTTCAACGCATGGCCCATATGCAGCGAGCCGGTGACATTCGGCGGTGGAATGACAATTGTATACGGATCGGCTCCGACACGCTCGGGACGGCCGCAGCGAAAAGCCTCCCTCGTCTCCCAAAGTCGACTGATGCGAGCTTCGGCTTCCCGTGGTTGGTACGATTTCTCAAGCATTCGACGTGGCTTCCAACAGCAGATCCCTAGGGAAACCGGTGGTACGCCTGCCGGCAAGCGGCTGTCAACCGCTGCCAGGCCGCAAAGCGGCATGTAATGATAATCTGACCCGGTCCCGTACCGGCCGTCAGTTTTCCTGGGCTTTTCGCTCTTGGGCCAAACGAAGCATCTCAGCGTCCAACCGCTTTTCGATGAGCGCCGGTAGATTGGCATCCAGCCATTCCCGAAGCATCGGTTTCAGAGCATCGGTCACAAGCGCTTCCAATGTCTTATTCTCACCCGAAGCGCTTGCCGGTGCCTTTGCCGACAGTATCGCCGCCGATGCGGCTGACTCCACAGACGTACCAATCGTCTCTTTCATCTCGGCTGCCGCAAGCACGGTTGCCGCCGGGCGTTCTGCCCCCGTCTGATTAACGGCAAGTTCCGGCGCCGAAGGTGGCTTCGCAGCACCCCCTTGTGCCGGTACGACCACTTCTAATCCACGCTGCGACACGCCATCCGATGATTGCTCATGAAGCGGGCGCGGTTCCAACGGAATTTCTTGCTCACTCGGGCCACCGGCAGGATTGACTTTCGCAATCGGCGCACCAGTCTCAGTAGGCGCATCTGTCGACTTTGCGTCCCGCTGCGGGTTGACGTCAGTTGCAGGTGTCGAGACAGCCTCAACCTTCTCCGTTGAGCGGTTAGCTTCTTGAGGTTCAGGCGTCGCCGCCGCCGTGCCAATACTGATATCCAACAGGGCCTTCTCCGACCCTTTCGACTGGTTCCCAGAAGCGCCTTGTCCAAGCGCTGCCCCGGACGGCTCACTGTCTTGTGCCGGTTTTTTTGCCGTCGCCCCCTGCCCGGCCTCCGCCTTGAGCGCATCGATTTGTTCGGCAACTTCCATTCTCAGCGTCGGCTCTGGATTCAAAGCCATCGCGCCCTGGCCACCGCCATCCAGCGATGCCAATTTATTCTTTAAAGATCCACCCGATCCTCGATAGGTATCCTCGGAATCGAAAGGCCACGGCGTGCGCTCCAATTTTGCCCCGGCTCCATCGGGCGTCACTTTAGGATCGGGCGACGGCAATCCCGACGAATCATTTGCGGCTGCCCTCTCGGCGCTCGGCTCCAAAATATCTGAGAGGTCGTCCGAGCGTTGCCCGTTCGAAGGAACCGTGCCGGCACCGCTCGAATCACGCCCCTCCAGGCCGTTGCCAGCGTCTGCCGAAACGTCACCATCACTCGGCGTTTGAACAGGTTCATCAGAGATAATACGGCGGATCGACGCCAGAATATCATCCATGCTCTGTCCGCTATCGTTCTGAGCCTCAGCCATGTCACCTCTCACGTGCGTCGTTACACGTGCCCCTCACGATAGAAATAATTCGTGTCGTCTCCGCCAGGATACTGAAAGCTAGGTCGCATGCAAACGAACCTATGCACAAGTACCCTTTCCTCGCATTGCACAGCCTACCGTTATCAATGGCTATCTGATGGCATTTGACGATAGTTCAAACAAAAAAAGGGTGCGGGGATCACCCGCACCCTATCTCTCTACCGACATGGAAAACCTATTTATAACTGCTCTTCTTGCCGTGGCTCTTCCAAACGTCCACCCGTTCGCGGCGACCGTCACGATGCGTGATGCTGATACCGAACCAGGCGCGACGCACATCAAAATAGTGCTCCTCCGCGTCATAAATCTTCTTCGTCAGGCCAAGTTCCTGCGACGTCAACCGACCCGTTGCAAGGATCAACGAATAGGCATTGACCACCAAATCACGCTTGGTCGAAACGAGGCTGACCTGTGAGTCCAGCAATTCTTGCTCAGCGTCCAGAACATCCAGCAGTGTCCGCTGACCAACCTTCTCTTCTTCCCGAACCCCCGCCAGCGCGATCCTGTTCGCCTTCACCTGAGATTGGTCAGACCGCAGCTGCGCACGAGAAGCATTCAACAGCGCCCAGGCAGCTACGGCAGCCTCACGAGCTTGCGTGCGAGCCTGCGCCACCAGCTGGATAGCCCGGACATGGAGATGTTTTGCCTGACGAACCTGCGCTCGGAGCGACCCACCCGTGTAGAGCGGCACATTAAGCTGGCCTATCACACTCGCCGACTCTGTCGAATTGATACCTTCACTGGGCTGGTATCGTTTCTGCAACTGACCTTGCAATGTCACCGAAGGCAGCAACTGGCCCCAAACTTGGTCTACGTTATAGCGTGCGGCCTGTTCATTGTAGAGCGCAGCCACAACCGTTGGCGCTTCGTTTGTGGCCCGACGCCGAGCCACCCCGATGGACTTTGGCAAAAGCCGTTCCGGCACATTCGCTGAACGAAGACGACTCGGTGGATTGCCAATCACACGCTCATAATTCGCACGTGACGTTTTCAACTGGGCACGGGCAGCATCCAAATCCGAGATCGAACGTGCACGCCGCGCACGAGATTGCGCAACATCGGTACGTGTCACCTCACCGGCCTCAAAACGCTCCTGCGTCGCTTTCAGGTTTTTCGTCAGAACACGAACATCATTTTCGCGCAGCCGAACAATCGCCTGATCTCGAACAACATTCATGTAGGCCGTCGCCGCCGCCAGCAGAACAGTTTGCTCCGTACTGTGCAGCGTTGCCCGCCCTGATCGAACATTCGCCTCAGCGACATTCACGCCGTTTGTCGTTTGAAATCCGTCAAAAAGGTTTTGGTTGAGCGTTAGCCCGTAGCCTGAAGGTCGGCGCCCCGTACTTCCACCTGGACGCGTACGGGTATTGACCGCTCCCACATCCGCGGTCGCCGCAACCGTTGGCCGGTATCCAGATTTAGCCAGGGGCACCCCTTCATCAGTCGCGCGCAGATTAGCCCGCTCCGCTTCGATGTCCGGATTGAATTTATAAGCAGCCGCAAGGGCACCCCTCAGGGTCTCCGCCTGTGCCCCTGAAACGTGCGCAGCATCCAGCGCCAGCGCAGCAACGGATAAACTCAGCACTGCAATGAATGCGTGCCGGTTCCATTGGCCGTTTGTTTTTGCCCCGAGATCTCTCAAAGTATCCCCCGTCGCCCTTGAAGATTGGCTATCACAAACGCGAATCCCCTTAGCTTGGCCAGGCAATTCTCAATCAGCTACCAACTACACTGATTCATCGATCTGTCGACATACAAATCAACAATCTGTCCCCGCAATACAAAGTCCATAATGTTATGTGGATCTAAAACCACAGCACGCCCAAAACTAAACGAACTTCATCTCATTGATAGCAGAGCGCGACCGATCGGAGGTGACGAAAAAGCGTCGCCATCCGAGATTTGTTTCACTGATATATTTTTGCGGCCCCACGCCCTGAACGAACCCGGCTTAAGGGGACTCCAAAAAGAACGCCAATAGCGTAATCGATAGAAGTATAACTTGCTGTTACATCGACGTTTTTATCAGATGGCGACACATTCATCTAACGGTTGGAGCACGCCAACCGCAGTCGCGTTTTGCTTAAAAAGAGATATCCCGCATGTCACCGCAACGACAGCTTCGTAAAATTTATGCACATATTGTGAACGACTTATTAACTAAATCCCTCCGCGAATGCGCCTCCACCGTTGGTGAGTTCACGACATATAAGTTGATCGGGCCAACCAGGTTCAAACGGTCGTCAGAATCAAAACTCCGGCACGCCCGGCCTCGCGACCCGCCACGCACCATCAAAAGCCGCTGTGGCAATCCATAGATCGATGCTCAGAATTCGAAAGCAACTTCACGCTCAAATGCAGGCAGCACGGGAGCCGTCGCCCCGATCTGCTCGAGTAAGGCAAATCGCTCGCCGTCACGTTGCCATCGGACCAGACGCGTCACGCCGGATTGCCTTCGAATGGCAACCAAACGTCCACCGTCCTTCAACTGATCAAGAAGCCGCGTCGGCACCTCGTCAACGCCGCCATTGATCAGGATCGAGTCATAGGGGCCTTCGTTGGCGCACCCCTCTTCCAGTGCGCCATCAAGGGTCGCAGCGTTGCCAATTTCCTGTCCCTGCAGCGCCGCTTCCGCCCATGTCGCCAAGCCTTTGTCCGCCTCGATGCAAACAACGGTTTGTGCGATCTGCGAGAGCAGGGCGGCCTCGTACCCCGAACCTGTGCCGATCAGCAGCACAACATCGTTTGCCTCAAGCTCAAGGGCTTGGATCATCTGCGCGACCGTCCGCGGGGATAACACCATTCGATCCGAGACGACGCCTTCGATCGAACCAAGCGACAGCTCGCCGTCACTGTAGGCAACGCCTTGCAATGCCGGTGGTAGAAACGCCTCACGTGCCACCTCGAGCATCGCTGAGGTGATGCGGCGGTCGGTCAGGTCGCTTGGACGCACCTGACTTTCGACCATGTTCAGACGCTGCTCAGCGAAATCCACCATAATTTCCCGTCCCTGCGGCAACGCGCCACCAATTTGTTCACCACTACTTCATTGCTGAAGAGTATCATTGCACGACTGTCCAGCCCTGTGATACATGCCCCGCTACTGCAAACGCAAGCTGCCATCGCAGCACGGGCTCCAAGGTATGTGAATACTGGAAAAACTCAGGCACAACGCAGTCGAGAACAACGGTAGGCCACGTGGCGGAGTGGTTACGCAGCGGATTGCAAATCCGCGCACCCCGGTTCGATTCCGGGCGTGGCCTCCAATGTTCACGAACGCTTCTTCAAACGTCGCAAATCATGGGCACCTGCGGCCCGACGTGGATCAACGCCGTCGCCGAAAATCATGTGCTTGAGTACCTTCTGCGTCCCGGTGACCGGCAGCGTATCGACAAACACCACCCAGCCAGGTGCCTTGTAGTAGGCGAGCTCGCTGTAGCAAACATCAAACAGCCGTTGTGCCAAGATCGCATCCGCAGCCGCGTCCTGCGCCACGATGCACGCCAGCACTTCCTCATCCCGCATCTCATCTTCGACAGCCAGCACCGCCACCTGCGCCACACATGCATCCGCTTGCAGGACGGCCTCAACTTCGGCCGCAGCAATATTTTCACCTGACCGGCGAATAATATTCTTCTTGCGATCGACGAAGTACAACATGCCGCTGGCATCCTGCCGGACCGTGTCGCCCGTGTGCCACCAACCGCCACGCCACCCTTCTTCCGTCGCCTCGGGCTGGTTCAGATAACCAGAAAATGCGCCCTTACGCGGTGTCGCCGCCGAATGTCGAACGATCATTTCCCCAGATTCGCCAGGCATCACATCGCGATCTGTATCATCCACGACCCGCACCTCCAGGCCCGGCTGCGCCCTGCCGATCGCGCGCGTACCGACTTGTCGCGGCTCATGACTATCCACCAGGATGCGGCACATTTCCGTCATCCCCCATCCTTCGATCAACGCAATCCCAAACCGTTGCTCAAACGCCTGATGCAGCGTCGGCTCAACGCCCGCGCCAAACCCCCAACGCACATTGTGATCCATGTCGTCCGCCGACGGCGGCTCATTCATCAGAACCGGAATGATGACACCGAGATAGTGACAGCCCGTGGCGCCACACTCGCGGATCTCCCGCCACCACCGCGTACGGCTGAAGCGCTCCGGCACAATCATGCAGTTCCCGGTCAGGAGCATCCCGAAAAACTCCACAATACCTGCATTCACATGAAATAACGGCAACGGGTTATAGACGCGTTCCCGGCCTTCTTCCAAGGTGAACTGACCGCCTCTCGTGGCATACCACGCTCCCAGGATGAGTTCGTATTCGTGGCTGAGGATGCACCCTTTCGGACGCCCCGTCGTCCCGGACGTGTAAAGCAAGCTCGACTCGGATAGAGCCGACACGCCATGCCCCGCCGAGCCATCCACAGCCTCGGGAAACGCGGCAAACTCCAGTGCCTCATCATCCCAAATCACGCAAGGAATCTCCGCATCAGAAATCGCAATGGCCTCCCGCATCAACTGTGCACGGTCCTTGCCAACGACACCAAGGCACGCACCTGAATCACTCAGGACGTAGGCCATCTCTGCCGGCCGATAATCGGGATTGATTGGCACCCACGAAATGCCAAGCGCATTGCAAGCGAGTTTAAGAAATAGCATCTCAGGTCGGTTTTCGAGCAGCACCGCGATCCGATGGCCGGATCCATAACCGGCCGATTCCAATCGATCGACCAGCAAACGGACCAAAGCTGCAGCTTCAGCATACGTGCAAGTCCTACCTGCCGCGCGATAGGTCCGTTCCTCATTCGGCGGCACAACCATAAAGACATTGTCGCCATACTTTTCGACGGCCCGCTCAAACGCTTCCCCGATCGTCACGTCATCAACTTCGATCATCGCACCACTCACTTCATCACCAACGGCCCAGCATAGCCCTTCCAACCAAGTGTTACCGGCCGCTTCAAACAAAAAAAGACCCGGCAATTTCTTGCCAGGCCCAATCTGATCCTACAATTGATCAAAATCTAAAAGCGATGCTTCAGCGTGCCACGAATGCGAAGCCCATCGGTATCCGGTTCATCTTCCTGCGGCGTCACCGCTTGTGCCTGACCATCGCCATAAAGAAGTTCCAATCCGAAATCGAGCTTCGGCAGCACTCCAAGCGTCCCCAGTCCGGGAATACGAACTTCCGCGCCACCGCTTCCAGAACCCAAGGGTTTTCCAGGCGACAACTCCAACGCCTTTCCAGTTTTGCCCTGCCCCGCACCCGGCGATGTTTTTTCAAACGCCTGTGCGGACCCGACAGCCAGAAAACAGGTCACCATCGCGACTAATATACGTCTCATCATTCCAGGACCTAACCATGCTTGCGAACGACATATGCCGCCGCCACTTACCTCATAATTCAGCTAACAGAGTCTGCCTAGTACGGTTAAGACCGCCTGAACATTTCAAAGAACAAGTGTGTTCGATAAACAATGTTGCGCGAAAGCATCGCCGAAGTGCAACTGCGCCCCTATCCCCATCATCCTCAAACGTCCAACAAAAAAGGGAGGCCGAAGCCTCCCTTTTCCTAACTTATCTGCTCTAATGCGTCATTAGAAGCGAAGGCGTGCACCAAACATGACCATGTTGTAGTCCTGCAGGCTTGCATTCAGGCCAGCACTGTCAGTGACATCACCAGAGACGTGATAGTAGCTGACATACATTTCCATGGCGGCAGCGTCGATCTTCTGGTTCAGACCAAGGCTCAGCACTTCAGATTCACCAGACCAGCGACCGTTACCGATAGCGGCACCAGCGATATCCAGCGCACCGAAGCTAACCGTACGTCCTGTGTATTCGCCGTAGCGAACCCAGATCGTGGTCTTGCCGAGTGGCGAGAACTTGCGTCCCATACCACCGATCACCGACCAGCCATCCGTTGTGTCCTCTTCGCCAACGGCCGTGATACGATCATCGGTTTGCTCACCGTACGAACCAGCAACGAACAGACCAGAAGCGGTGTGCTGCATGCTACCAGAAATGCCCCAGCCATTCAGGAAGTCTTCTTCATGATAACCGGCACCACCTGCCACACGAACGCCATTGAATTCATTGGCATAACGCAGCGCGATCGACCAGCGTGCATCATCATCAAGACCGTCAGGAGCACCTGGCGCCGTTGATGAGTCAGTGAAGAAATCCAGACCTGTATCAGCAGAGAACACGAACCCTGCGAATTCTGGCGAGATATAACGAAGCAGGCGACGACGTGCGCCGTTTGATGCAACGTTGTTACCGGCACCAACCGCACCCCAGCTAGGCCCAAACGCGCCATCGTTGAGGCGTGCTTCAAAACCGCTGTAGCCCAGCTGACTTTCGTGTGTACTGGAGATCGTGCAGCCAACACAGATGTCAGCAATGCCATCGACGGCCATCGATGTGTGACCCAACCAGAACGTACCAATACGTTTTGATTTCACATACAGAGCCTGGTGACGAATGTCGACGCCAGATCTCGTGATGCCGTCCTGGTCAAAGGCACTCGTATTACCGGTTTGGCGCAAGCCCAACTCGATAAGGAAACCAGCAGACCAATCACTCGTGATCTTCGCGGAGCCTTTCCAACGAACACGTGTACGGCTGTAGTTTGGCGTTGCAATGTATGCAGCGCTATCTTCGCCATCGTCCCAGATGAAGATACCTTCATGTACGTGGCCAGACACTTCGAGCGAAACCTTACGGTTGCCCTTACGTGCCGTCGTTGCTTCCAGTTCAGCGACCCGCTCTTCGAGATCCGAACAGCAGTTGCCGCCAAGGTCGGCAGCCATAGCACCGGTCGTTGCAAAAGCAGCGAACGCGGTAGCAATGGTTAAGCGACTGGTCGTTTTCATCAGTCCCCCAATCATATCCATCTCCACAGTGTGGTTGCAGTTGTTTGCAGAAGGCATCACGCGCTGCCCGGCGACAGCTCGCGTACGGACCGAGAAGCACGCACGCGCGTGTGCGCAAGCTGCTCCGACCGGACGCGCTACAAATGACGGTTACAAACTGGATACTGGTAAGTGCGGCTACAAAACCTTGCCGGGCTTGCCCCCTGCAATCCTGATTTTGCCTGCTCGCGGTTAACGCGAGGTGTTCAACAAGTCAGGAAGGTCAGATCGACCATACGCCGCACGACTCAATTACGATGGACACTGGATAGGCGACGAAAAGATTCTCAGCAAACCCAACTAACAGGTATTCCCATGCATTTGGTATGGTTGTGGCGCATTGGCAACTAAAGACGCGATGGCCACACTTTATTAAGACTTCTGCACCGTCGATGGATCAGCCGCTGACTTGGCATCACATGCTAATGTACGAATTTTAAACAATTTATTGCGCATAACGCTGCCGCCTTGGGCCGCGCACAGATTGCTAAGATTCCTCAATTCAGCCCATGCAGTGCCTGTGGAGAGGCGGTATTATTAAGTCTAGGCGTCAGAAAGTTAACTTAACGGTCGGACTCTCGGGTCGCTTGTCGGCAACCAATCAGCAAGACGGCAAAAAAAAGAGCCGCCTCGAAAGGCGGCTCTTCGGATGTCATGCAATTCTTAGAATTAGAATTGGATGCGCGCGCCCAGCATAACAGCCTGGAAGTCTTCAGGCGAAAGCGTCGTGCCGGCCGTTGCATTGCTGATGTCGCCCTGCACATTATAGTAGCTGGCATACAGCTCCATGGCAGCTGCGTCGATCTTCTGGTTCACGCCGAAGCTGATGATCTCAGAGTCGCCAGACAGGTTATCGCCAACCGCGATACCACCAACGCTAGCAATCGCTGCAGTCGCCTCTAAGTTGCGCCCCGTGTATTCGCCATAACGGACCCAAAGGGTCGTTTTGCCCATTGACGACCATTTGCCCGCAACACCACCGACGACAGACCAGCCATCGGTCGTATCTTCGAGACCAACGGCGATCGAGTCATCCGTCTGCTCGCCATAGCTACCGGCAATGAATAGGCCAGTAGGCGTGTGCATGACGCTCAACGAGGTGCCCCAACCATCTAAATCGTCTTCTTCATGATAGCCGATGCCTGCTGCAACTCGGATGCCACCGAATTCGCCCGCGTAACGAAGGGCCGCTGACCACCTATCACCATCATTTGCCACCTCGGCAGCTTGCCAGTCTGCTGAGAAAACAAACCCAGCGAGCGAAGGCGAGATGTAACGAATGATTTGGTCACGAGCGCCGTTGGACGCTACATTGTTACCTGCACCAAGCTGCGACCATGATGGCCCAAATTCAGTCGCCGAACCAGAGAACCGAGTCTCGAAACCGCCCCAACCAAGACTTGACTCGTGTGAGCTGGAAATCGAACAGCCAAGGCAAATATCCGCAATGCCATCTACGGCAAACGAAGTATGCCCCATCCAAAGCGTACCAAGCGACTTCGATTTAACGTAAAGCGCCTGGTGACGAATATCTAGGCCGCCGTTAGCGTTTCCTGACTGATCTGCACCGCTAGAGTTCCCAGTCTGACGCAGCCCGATTTCTATAAGGAAGCCGGCCGACCAATCTGCATTGATCTTAGCTGCGCCTTTGAAGCGGAAGCGCGTACGACTGTAGTTGCTCGTCAGAATGTACGCTTCTTGATCACGACCGTCGTCCCAAATAAGAAGCGCTTCATGCACATGGCCAGAAACTTCGAGCGAAACTTTTCGATTGCCTTTACGAGCCGTCGTCGCTTCGAGTTCAGCAACACGCTCTTCGAGATCTGCGCAGCAATTGCCGCCTAGATCAGCTGCCTGGGCAGATACACCACCCATGAACAGACCAGCAGCTGCAATGCTTGCAACGCTGGCTACTTTAAAACGTCCCCCGATCATCACTTTACTCCGTAGGACTACACAACTGATACCCAGCCTTAGCTGAGAGCTAAAACCCAGTGCTAACAAGACTGGGATACCGATCGACATAGCCTCAATGCTGGACACGCACTAACCAACTAACTCAACCGTTGCATCAGGAGTACCCACCCGCCCGGCCTCGTGCAACAACGTTTGGCGCCAACGAATCACATCGACTATGCGCTGTGGCTCAGGCGCAACTTAATAAATCATGAAGGCTGCCGAATTAATGGGATGCAGAGAATGATTACAACAGCTTGGAGCAAATCACCCGAACGTACGCCGCACAAGACAGCTGAATACGGACAATCCATCAGCACTCCGGCTCGAACGATTCTGCGTGTCAAAAAAAAACTCTGCAAAGCCTATAATTCGGTACTCTACCGCACAGCACGAACACAGTCTGAAAGAGCCGCTGCAATCGAGTGCATGCGAATAGACACAGTATCCACTATTTTTTGCGAGGCATGACGGCCACGCTACGCGTGCCAACAAGACACACTGATCCATTGGACGGTCGATGAATTTCTTATGCTAACAAAGCAACAGATTGAAATGGCGAAGAAAACCCAATGCATGATTGCCTGATTATCGGTGCCGGCCCGGTCGCTTTGGCGACGGCGCGCGCCCTAAACCTGCGTGGGCTCACGTTTTGTCTGTGCGGAGAGTTGCCACGTCAGCGCCCTAATTCGCCCGATTTGCGCACCGCCGCCTTATTCGAGGGCAGCATCCGGCTGCTTGAACGGCTCGATGCCTGGTCCCTTGTCCAACCAGCCGCTGCACGATTGGCGGCGATCCGCATCATCGACGCGACCGGGCGTCTCCTGCGCGCGCCGGAACAACTGTTTAGCGGCATCGACATGGGCGCCGCCGAACTTGGCTTCAATATCCCCAACCCGGCTCTTGTCGACGCCCTCCGTGCGACGCTCGCCGCGACCGAGGATGTCACGCGGACCGAAACAGATGAGATCAACCTGACCGCCCAGGTCACACACATCGAGATCTGTGACGATCACATCACCGCAACGCTCGCCGACCATACAAGGCGGCACGGGCGCATGGCCATCGCCGCGGACGGGCGCAACTCGATGACGCGCAACGCCGCCGGTATTGGGATCAAAACCTGGGATCACAATCAGGCTGCGATTACAGCGCACTTCGAGCATGACCTGCCGAATGATGCCATATCAACGGAACTTCACAGCCGTGCCGGTCCGTGCACCGTCGTCCCGCTCGGCCCGAACAAATCTAGCCTGGTGTGGATGGAGCACCCTGATACAGCCCATCAATTGGCGGCCTTGCCTGACGAAAAATTTATCGCCGCGCTCGAAGAACGCTTGGAAGGCCTTCTCGGGCCGGTTCGCCACGTTACGACCCGCCGCGTTTTCCCGCTGTCCAGCTTGATCGCAGATCGTTTTGCCGCTCGACGCGTGGCGCTTGTCGGTGAGAGCGGTCACGCCTTTCCTCCTATCGGAGCACAAGGTCTCAATCTGGGATTGCGGGATGCGGCCAGTCTCGTCGATCACCTCGCGGATGCGCGGCAGAGCGGCCATGACATCGGTGCCGACCGGATATTGGATGCCTATTCGGCCAGCCGCCGCTCAGATATTGTCGCGCGTACATATGGCGTTGATGCCTTTAACGTCTCGCTGGCCGACAGGGCGGCCGGCCTGTTGCGTGGCGCCGCGCTCCATGCCACCCACGCCTCGCCGGCCTTCAAACGATTTTTACTGGCGCGTGGCATGCAACCCGTCGGCCCCTGGCCGACCATGATGCGCCAATGAAATGAACTTCTCCCGGCCGGCGGCATCTGCTATGGGCCATGACATCAGTCCAATTGTCCTGCGTTGTAACGTCCGTCGCCAGTCTAACCAGTACGTTTCCTGCCCTCACGGCAAGGCCACGCCAAATCCTTGATGCCACCCACTGACCAGAACATATCCAAATTGCGCGACCTGCAATTCCGTGCCGAGTACATTTTGCTGCGCATGATCGTCGGCTTCGTTCGCTTGTTCCCGCTCGAAATGGCAGCCGGCATTTCCGCGCGCACCTGGCGGATCCTGGCGCCCCTCATTTCCCGCAAACGTCACCTTCGCGCGCTGGAAAATATCGCCGTGGCGTTTCCCGATATGCCACAAGAAGAGCGGCACAGAATCGTCCTGGAGCACTGGGAAAACCTCGGCCGGGTTATGGTTGAGACAATGCAGCTTGATCGATTGACGAGTGATCCCGGCCGCATCGAAATCGTCAGTCAACGGGTTTTCTCTCGTTATGAAAACAAGTTAGGGCCCGCGGTCGGAATTTCCCTCCATATGGGCAACTGGGAACTCGCGGTGTGGCCATTGACATCCGCGAACGCAAATCCCGCCGCCGTCTACCGCTCCGTCAACAATCCCTACGTCGACGAGTATATTCGCGACCAGCGCGCAACCCTCTATCCGGGCGGCCTCTTTGGCCGCGGCAAAGTTGAAGGCGATCACGGCGATGATCAACGGACCGCACGGGCGATAACCGATTTTGTCCGTCGTGGTGGCCGCCTTGGCATGGTCTGTGATTTATATGACCGTAAGGGCATTCCGGTTCCGTTCTTCGGCAAGCCGGCCCGGACGCAGGCCATCGGTGCCATGATCGCACGCCGCCTTGGCGCACGCATTTGGCTCTCTCGTTGCATCCGGGTTGGTCGCCAATCACGATTCCACATCGAAATTGTCGAACTCAAGGTTCCGCGATCGGCGAACCGTTCTGAAGACATTACCTGGATTATGGCTGAGATGCAGAAGCAGTTCGAAGCCTGGATCAAAGAATACCCGGAGCAATGGATGTGGTCGAACCGGCGCTGGAGCTAGCCAAAAGACCACCATCCGCCTGACAGCAAGGACACGAAATATGTCTGTTACCCGCACGCCGGCAGGTTTTTACCGGCCGCTCGCGATTGGCGCACCGTCACCTCTGCGCGCTTTACCGGTCCGGCTGGAGCGCATGATCCATTTCATCCCGCCCCACGTCACCAAGATCACGGACAAGCTGCCCGCAATCATCCCAACCGTCGATGTCATCCTCGGCAACCTCGAAGACGCAATCGCCGCGGATGCCAAAGAAGCCGCCCGAAGCGGCTTCATCAAGATGGCCCAGGACCATGAATTCGGCGACACAGGCTTGTGGACGCGCATCAACTGCCTCAATTCCCCTTGGGCACTCGACGATATCATCGACATCGTGACGGCCGTCGGCGACAAACTCGACGTGATTATGCTCCCCAAGGTCGAAGGCCCCTGGGATATCCACTATCTTGACCAACTCCTGGCTCAACTGGAGGCCCGCGCCCAAATCTCACGGCCGATCCTCATCCATGCCATCCTGGAAACCGCGGAAGGCGTCGCAAATGTCGAGGCGATTGCTGAAGCGAGCCCGCGCATGCACGGCATGAGCCTCGGGCCGGCCGACCTGGCGGCGTCGCGCGGCATGAAAACCACCCGCGTCGGCGGCGGGCACCCGGCATACGGCGTCTTGAGCGACCAGGACAATGCCGCTCCAACGCAGACGCGACCACTCATTCAGCAAGATCTCTGGCACTATACCGTCGCCAAGATGGTCGATGCCTGTCAGCGCACCGGGATCAAGGCATTCTACGGCCCGTTCGGTGATTTTTCCGATCCGCAAGCCTGCGAAGCCCAGTTCCGCAACTCATTTTTGATGGGCTGTCTCGGTGCCTGGTCGTTGCATCCGACGCAGGTCGACATTGCGAAAAAAGTGTTTTCTCCAGAAATTGATGAAGTCCTTTTCGCCAAACGAATCCTTGAAGCAATGCCTGATGGTACAGGCGCAGTGATGCTTGATGGCAAAATGCAAGATGACGCGACATGGAAACAAGCGTCCGTGATCGTTGACTTGGCGAAAATAGTTGCCCAAAAAGATCCTGAGCGGGCAAAGGCTTACGGTCTCTGAGCCAATCGCTCCGTTGAACAGGACTTTTGACGCCTCAAACCATAGTTGCAGCCATGCAACGGCATTTAAACGACGATGCTTCGAAAGTCTTGACCACACGCAAGCTTCTGACGGCTAATAGGGCATGATCGAAAATCGAGAAATGACAAACGCTATGACGCGCGACTTGGGAAAGGTTAAAACGGCGAAGTTTCATGTCGGCGAAGTTGTCCGGCATCGCTTCCACCCTTTCCGCGGACTCGTCTTTGATATTGACCCGGAATTCGCCAACACGGAAGAGTGGTGGCAATCCATCCCCGAAGATAAACGTCCGCGCAAAGATCAACCATTCTATCACCTGCTCGCAGAAAACGACGAGTCGGAATACGTGGCTTACGTTTCCGAACAGAACCTGCTGCAAGACGACAGTGGCGAACCGCTGCGTCATCCGCAGATTCCAGAGCTATTTGAACAGGATGAACAGGGCCAGTTTCGTGCCATCTTCCTAAATGCACATTAGGTAGACACTGACGAAAGTTGCGCAGACACGCTATAACCAAGTTGCACAACAACCAGTCAAAACGGCCCCGTTGCATCAAGCAGACGGGGCCGTTTTTCTTTTCCGCAAGACGCAGCAAGCAGAATTTACTGCTTCACTTTCTTCGGCTCGGGAATCTTCGCGTTGCTGCGACGGGCACGCTCCTGTGCCAAAATCTGATTGCGGCGCGCACTTAGCGCCTTCAAGGCCTGCTGACGCGCTTTAGTATAAGCGGCTAAATCAGTTGGCTTGCCATCGAGCACCTTGGAAAACCCAGTCAGACTGACCGGCACTTCGACGACTTGTCCGTCTCCTCGGAATGCCTTCACGAGCATGACCGCGCCTTTACGCATATCCGCAATGAGCGGCTTTGGCGCCGGCACTTCGGCATTGCAGCTACCAGGCCCACATCGCGTGTAACCAACCTTCAGGATCTTGAGTTTCTTTTTGTCGACGGCCTTCTTTTTGTCCTTCACCTTTTGCCACTGGTCGGCGGTGTAGACGGCCGCGAGAATCCCCGGCTTGATTGCCATCTGTTGTGGCAGCGAGAACGATATGATCAGGCCCAGATCATCGACGTCCTTGATGGCTTGAATCTGGATCGACATCGCAGCAAACGGCGCCAGTTGCTCATAGCGCGTCCGGCAGATCGTCTTCTTGTGCTGTGTCGGTTTACCCTTCTTGTCCTTGGGGAGTTTGGTTAGCACCGACTCCTTGCAGACTTTGACCCAGGCTACCTGAGTGTCCGCCTTCTTCGCCGCTGCTTTCTTGCCTTGCGCAGCTGCTGCACCGCCAAACAGGAGGCAGGCGCCGACAACGGTCAGTGTTGCGCAACCAATTCGTCCCATGGATTGTCCCCAGCGTTCCATCATCTCATGCTCCGATAGAGTTGTGTGTGGCGGCAAAATTTGCCGCCGGTCCGGACCAAATACCCAGCTCACCGTTTGGCATGGTCGCGGTGTCGTCGCGTCTGTGGCGAGTAAAGGTCAGATTGCGGCGATCGCGTGACGGCCGAACGTCTCTCACCAATCCTCTTTGTCACACTATTCTATCGTGACCAAACGGCCACGCGCCCGCCCGCTTCGTTCCTGATAATACCGGTACACCAAACATTCGACGTCAGAACGGGTCCCTGACGTCTAACAAAGTTCGCCACAGCCACCCGGAGTTAGTTTTGAACCGATTCGCCGGCACACCACCTCGATCAGGCCGCCAAAACCGGATGCGCCCTCTCTCGACGCCCACCCTACTGATGGTTGTAGCACCATTTTGCCTGGCAACAGCACCAAACGCCAGCGAACCGGTGCGGCATGCGATCGCGATGCACGGTCAACCAGCGCTCGGGCCCGATTTCAAGCATTTTCCCTACGTCAATCCCAGCGCTCCCCGCGGCGGACGCCTGACTTTGGCACAGCGTGGCTCATTCAACAGCCTCAATCCATTTATCGTGCGCGGTGTCGCGCCCGGCGGTCTGCGCGGGCTGGTTTACGAAAGCCTTATGGCGCGCAGCGCCGATGAGCCGTTCACACTGTACGGCTTGCTTGCCCACGCCATCGACGTGCCTGACGATCGTTCATCGATCACATTCCACATCGATCCCGATGCTGCATTTTCGGACGGCAAGCCCGTCACAGCTGACGATATCCTGTTTTCGCATGACCTGTTGCGTCGCAAGGGCCGGCCCTACCTGCGAAGTCACTACAATAAAGTTGCGCGAGCCGAGAAACACGACTCGAAAACCGTCAAATTCATTTTCAAAACCAACGGCGATCGCGAGATTCCCCTGATTATGGGGCTCATGCCCATCCTACCAAAACACGCCGTCGACCCGGAAAAGTTCGATCAAACCACGCTCCGGCCGCCGATCGGCAGCGGTCCTTATGTCATTGCCAAAATCGACCCCGGAGATGCGTTGCTCTATCGCCGCAATCCGAATTATTGGGCCGCCGATCGTCCCGCCCGCCGCGGCATGCACAACTTCGAAGAAATCCAGCAACTCTACTACCGTGACGTCTCTGCCGTATTCGAAGCGTTCAAAATAGGTACCGCCGACGCCCGTCGCGAAACCGACCCGGCACGCTGGATCAACGGGTATGACTTCCCGGCCATGCGTGATGGTCGCGTCGTACGCAAGACGTTCAAAACCGGTCGTCCGGCGGGTATGACCGGGATCATCTTCAATACCCGCCGTGATCAATTCGCCGATGTCCGTGTGCGACGGGCCTTGTCGCTGGCATTCGACGGCCCCGGGATCAATCAGTCCCTGTATCATGGCCGATTTGTACGCACTCAAAGCTTTTTCGCCGGCTCTGACCTGGCCTCAACCGGAAAGCCGGCCGATGCCCGCGAGCGGCAACTCTTGAAACCGTTCAAGGATGCCGTGCTGCCCGAAATCATGGCCGGCACCTGGCGCCTCCCCTCAGATAGTTCCAAGCAGGCCCGCCGCAAGAACCTTGGTCAGGCTTTCGCTCTTTTGCGCAAGGCAGGTTACGAGTTGAAAGGGCGCACACTGCTCAATCGCCGCACCGGCCATCCTTTCAAGATCGAATTCTTGGTGACATCGACCGCTCAGGAACGCATTGCCTTGAATTTCGCCAATGTCATAAAACGCCTCGGCATCGCGCTCAGCGTTCGCAAGGCCGAGGATTCGCAGTACTGGGAGCGCATCGGCCGCTTCGAATTCGATATGATCCAATGGCACTACTCGGCATCTCTCTCGCCCGGCAACGAACAAATTAATCGTTGGTCAAGTTCACACGCCGACAAACAGCGCAGCCTCAACTTCGCTGGCGTCAAGAATGCCGCCGTCGACGCGATGATCGATGCCATGCTGCAGGCAACCGAGCGAAAACACTTCGAGTCTGCCGTCCGCGCATTCGACCGAGCGCTGCTTTCAGGAAGTTACGTCATTCCACTATTTCATGTGCCAGAGCAATGGTTCGCGGTGGCATCGCATCTTCGCCATCCACCATCTCCCCCCCTTCTCGGCACCGATTACGCAACTTGGTGGAGAATCCCGAAAAACTGACGCTCGATGACGCCATCGGCAGACATCCAACCGTACTCAAAGATTCCGCAAAACACTTATACAGATCTTGATCGAACGGCGGTCACAATCGCGTTGCAACAATGCGTAACATGAAGTGTGGGCATTTGTTGTGGCGCGTGAACCCGAGACAATCGGGATAACTGGAACTAGGTTAACGTCACCCAAAAAGGCGAAATTCACCATGGAGACGTTCTGGCGTCATCCGACCGTACGCAACGAGCAAGAGCGGTACGCGCAGATGACTAGCAAGGGAGATTGAAACGTGAAATCATTTCGAGTTCTGATGGCCGGTCTGGCGATGATCGGACTCTGGGCCGGCCAGGCGGTCGCGCAAAGTAGTTTTGTTGCCGGCATGACCCCGGTGGCCCCTGCCACAAACTTCACGAAGGTGCAGTTCAAGCTTCCATTCGGGATGTCCGCCAAAAAGGTTCGCCGCATCCTCGGCCGCGACGGCTATAATGAAATCGTCATCACCTACATCGGCATCATCGATGCCAAGGCCGACGCCTGCCGCAATGGCATCCGCTACCGCGTCAAAGTTCGTGCAAACGGTTCCTACGAGTACCGCAACGAAATCGGCAAATGTCGTGATGCCATCAAGGCTGCAGATGTCCGTGATATTATTCGCAAGGAAGGCTTCCGCCGCATTGATATTCAGGATGACGGCAAGGTGCCCTATATCGCCTCCGGCTGCCGCCAGGGTGATCGCTATGACATCACCGTCAACGAATTTGGCGATGTAAAGGTTGGCCGTCGGATTGGCAGTTGCCGCAACAGGGGGATAACCGCTGATGCCCTGAGAGCCGCCTTGCGCAAGGAAGGCTTCGATCGCATCAAATTCGTCGACAGGCGACGCCGCAGCTACATTGTCGAAGCGTGCCGGAACGGCCGTCGCCTGCGCTTGGATATCGCGAACAACCAGAATGCGACAATTAACGATCGCCAACGGATCGGCCGGTGTGCGAGCGCTATCAGGTCACGTGATCTCGCCGATGTCCTGATCAAAGCCGGTTTCAATCGTGTCGACATCGTTGACGACAAGCTGCCCCGCTATAAGGCCGAAGCCTGCCGTGGCAACGACCGTATGCGTATCGCCATCAATCGCTGGGGCGAGCGCATCAACGAGCGAAAAATCGGCAACTGCCAGCCGCCGGCAACCGTCGCCAGCCTCACGGAGGATCTACGCAACAACGCCAGGCGCTTCAAAGGCATCAGCGTTCGTGTCGGGCGACGCTACCCGTTCGTTGCGGACGTGTGTGACAATGGTCAGCGCCGCGAGCTCTACTTCTCGAAATACGGCCAGATCGAAGGCAAACGCGATCGCGGACGTTGTGACTCGCCACGCATGGAAGCGGTCCTCGACAAGTTGCGCGATCGCGGCTTCCGGGGCTTGGAAATTTTCGTTGAAGGATGCCGTCGCAGTGGTCGCCGTGTCCGCATCAAGCTGGATGAATACGGCAATCAACTCGATCGAGAGCGCATTGGGCGCTGCCGCTGATCACCGTTGATCCAAAGACACAACGCACCAACGGGGGCGCCCGCCAGCGCCCCCGTCTACGTATCCAGCAAAGCACCGATGGCTCACGCAGCCGCCACATCCTCGCGCACCAGCGTCGCCAACGACTTGACGATTCTCAGGACACCCTTCACCCGGCGCGCATCATCGATCCAATCGGCCTTGTAGACCAGCTTGTGATCCGGTTGCAGGCGCGCCGCCCCGCGCGAGCGCTGCATGAAATCAACCAGCCCCGCTGGTTTGGCAAACTGATTGTTCCGGAATTGCAGGACACCACCTTTGGGCCCCGCATCCACCTGGGCAATCCCGGCAACGGAGCAAAACGCCTTGATCTCCATGACATCGAGCAGTGCCTTGACCTCGGCCGGCAAATCTCCAAACCGATCCACCAGCTCGGCACCGAACTCATCGATCTCAGCGCGGCTACCCAGTCCCGATAGGCGTCGATAAAGCCCCAGCCGCACCTGTAGGTCGGCTACATAGGATTCCGGTATCAGGCTCGTCACGCCAAGGCCGATTTGCGGTGACCACTGCTCTTCGCTCTGTGGACCACCCTCGCCTTTCAGGTTTGTTATCGCCTCTTCCAGCATCGATTGGTAGAGTTCAAACCCGACCTCCCGGATATGACCTGATTGCTCTTCACCGAGCAGATTGCCGCCGCCACGAATATCGAGGTCATGGCTCGCCAGCGAGAACCCGGCACCCAGCGTATCGAGCGAGTTCAGCACCTTGAGGCGCTTCTCCGCCGCTTCTGTCAAACGCTTGCCCGGCGGAGTCGTAAAGTAGGCATAGGCCCGCGTTTTCGAACGTCCGACACGACCGCGCAACTGATAGAGCTGCGCCAACCCGAACATGTCGGCGCGATGCACGATCATTGTATTGGCATTCGGCACGTCAAGACCGGACTCGACGATTGCCGTCGACAGCAGGATATCGAATTCGCCATCATAAAACGCACTCATGATGCGCTCGATCTCCGACGGCGGCAGCTGACCATGCGCGCGCGCCACCCGCAATTCGGGCACCGTCTCTTCGAGAAACTCCGCCACTTCAGCGATATCGGCGACACGTGGCACCACATAGAACGACTGGCCACCACGATAGCGTTCCCGCAACAGCGCCTCGCGCAGGATCACCGGGTCAAACGGTGAGATATAGGAGCGTACGGCCAACCGATCGACCGGCGGCGTCGTTATCAGCGACAACTCGCGCACGCCCGACAGAGCCAATTGCAGCGTGCGCGGAATCGGCGTTGCCGATAGCGTCAGCACGTGCACCTCTTCACGCATCTTCTTCAGGCGTTCCTTGTGGGCCACGCCAAAGTGCTGCTCCTCATCGATGATGACGAGGCCCAGGTGCGAGAACTCAACCGACTTGCCAAACAGCGCATGCGTCCCAACGACGACATCGATCTGCCCCTCTTTGAGATCTTTCTTGACGACATTGAGATCCTTCGGACTGACCAGACGCGAGGCCTGCGCGACGCGGATCGGGAAGCCTTTAAGGCGGTCGACAAAAGACTTATAGTGTTGCCGCGCGAGCAACGTCGTCGGCACCACGACGGCGACCTGGAAACCAGCCAACGCAGCAACAAACGCAGCCCGCAGCGCCACTTCCGTTTTGCCAAAGCCGACATCACCACACACCAGACGGTCCATCGGGCGACCCGCATTGAGATCTTCCAGCACCGCCTCGATGCTGAGCATCTGGTCTTCCGTCTCCTCGAACGGAAACCGCGCGACGAACTCATCGTAGGCACCTTCAGGCGGTGCCATTTGCGGTGCCTCACGCAAGACCCGCATCGCCGCAACCTTGATCAGCTCTGACGCAATCTCGCGCAGGCGCTGTTTCAGCCGCGCCTTGCGTGTCTGCCAACCAGCCCCACCAAGCCGGTCCAACTGCGCCGCTTCACTTTCCGAGCCATAGCGCGACAGCAATTCGATATTCTCAACCGGCAGGAACAGCTTGTCGCCGCCGGCATAGATCAACTCAAGGCAATCATGCGCCGCCCCCAGCGCCTCAACCGTCTTCAGGCTTTCGAACCGCCCGATCCCGTGATCCGTGTGCACGACCAGATCGCCGATCGCCAGCGCGGTGGCTTCGGTAATGACGTCAGCGGCTTTCTTCTTCGCGCGTCGCGGCCGAACCAATCGGTCGCCCAGCACATCCTGCTCGCCGATCACCAACAGCTGCTCGGTTTCAAAACCATGTTCGAGGCCGAGGACACCCATCGCCACGCAGTCACCGGGCAACGCCAACGCTTCGGCATAATTGGCGACCGGTCGAGCCTTTTCCAAACCTCGTTCCGTGAGCAGTTTGCTCAGCCGTTCGCGTGCACCAGGCGTCCAGGCCGCAACGATGACCCTTTTTTGTTGGCTGAGACGGGACTTGATATAGCCGATCACCGCACCAAACAGATCTCCGCCATCGGCAAGTCTCTCCGGTGCAAAGTTGCGCGAGCGGTGCCCGCCAATATCGACTGTGCCGGTCTCATCACCATCATTGAATGCGGAAAAGACGCCGTGCTCACGCGCGCCCAGCAAGTCATGCCATTCCGTTTCGCCGAGATACATCTGCTGCGGCGGCACCGGCTTGTACGGCGGCGCCCCGAACGTCTGCGCTTCAAGTCCTTCGACCCGCGCCAGGTAATGCTCCTGGATCTGCTCGAAGCGGCGTTCAAACGCATCGCCACTCAACTGGTCAAACGTGATCCGTGCTTCACCAGTATAGTCAAAGATCGTCTCAAGCTCTTCATGAAAGAACGGCAACCAGTGCTCCATGCCGGCATAGCGCTGCCCCTCACTCACCGCCTGGTAGAGCGGGTCATCGCCCGTCGCGCCGCCAAACAGCTCGACGTAGCTCTGCCGGAACCGCTTTGTTGCCTCCTCACCCAGCGCGCACTCGCTGACGGGCATCAGGATCAGCTTCTGGACAATCTTGCCCGTGCGCTGCGTATCAGGATCGAACGCCTTGATGGTCTCAAGCGTGTCTCCAAAGAAGTCCAAACGCACTGGCGAGCTACGCCCCGGCGGGAACAAGTCGAGGATGCCGCCGCGCACGGCAAACTCACCAGCTTCCATCACCGTGCCGGTGCGTTGATAACCACCATTCGTCAACCGCAACATCAGACGGTTCATATCGATGCGCTGCCCGGGCGCCAGCTGGCGCATCGACTGGCGCACGAACTGTCGCGGCGGCAGGCGTTGCAGCACGCTGTTCACGGTCGTCAGCACAATGATAGGCTCTTTGCCTGACGCCAGCGCCAAACGTGCCAGCGACGTCATCCGCTTGGCGACAATGTCGGCATTGGGACCAATGCGGTCGTAGGGCACGGTATCCCAGGCCGGGATCGAGATCTTGCGGATCTTGGGCGCGAAGAACTGCAGGCCGCGTTCGAGCGCATCGAGACGCCGGTCATCGCGCGCGATATGCACGAGCGTCGGGGCATGACCGTCTGTCGAGGCCGACGCATCGCGCAGCAACTGCGCCAGAACCAACGCGTCCTGCCCCTCAACGACACCGGTAAACTTGACCACTGGACGTGCGTCAATCGTATCCGACATGCTTAGACCAACCCCAATTCTGCACGTACTGTTGCCCGCATTGCTTTTTGTATCTGCCCCCGAGGGCAGCACCTCATCAAGACAGCGCGTGAAACTCGCGCATATCCGCGATCAGCGCCGAGAAGCTCGGTTCGGGACAGGCCACTTGCGCCAGCAACCAGGCGTTGATCTCCGGATCACCGACTTCCAGGAAGGCTTCGAACGTCTGCAACTCCGCGTCCGACATGCCATCAAGCTTGGCCGCCGCATAGCGCCCCACCATCCAATCCATCTCTTTTGTACCGCGATACTGCGCCCGATAGAGCGCCCGTTTGCGCCGCAACGCCAGCTCCTCGCTGGCGGGCTTGTCGCTGCCCGCTTGCTCATCCATGTTCCGTGCTCCTCGCTGTGCGTCGGCCAAAGCCAGACCAAGTGCTTCAAGAATTGCCGGCCACAGCTGATATCCGAGGCCTGTATAGCCCCTGCCAGAGGCGGATGGAAGCGATCCCCCGCCAATGCTACAACGTGGCCAACATTGTCGAACCCGAAGGCTGATATGCGGCCAGAAGCATTAAATCCGCTGTTTGCAGATGCCCTGTCCATCAAGGGCGTCGGTCCGCGCGTCGTGACGCTCCTGAAAAAGGCGTTCGACCTGCCGCCCGGCGTCTCGGAACCGCGCGTGCTGGATTTTCTCTGGCACATGCCGACCGGTGTCATTGACCGGCGGTCGGAACCCTCCCTTCGCGACGCTGTCCCTGGCACGATTGCGACGCTGGCCGTCCGCGTCCTCAAGCACCGGGCGCCCCCGCGCGGTAACAACAAGGCGCCCTATCGGGTGTCCTGTGAAGATGAGACCGGCACGATCGACATCGTCTTCTTTCGAACCGAGCGTGCCTTTGTCGAGCGTCAGCTGCCGGTTGGCGAGATCCGCTTCATTTCTGGGCGCGTCGAGGCCTACGGCGACAAGTTGCAGATGGTCCACCCCGACTACATCGTCGCACAGGAAGCCCGCCATGATCTCCCGATGTTGGAGCCGGTCTATGGTTTGACGGCCGGTCTCTCCGCCAAAGTCCTCGGCAAGCTGAGCCGTCAGGCCATCATCCAGGTCCCGGCCGTGGAGGAGTGGCTCACACCGCAACTGCTGCAGGCCCGTCACTGGCCCTCCTTCAATGACGCGATCCAGCGGGTCCACAAACCAGAAGATCCCACCGACGTATCCACGGGTGGTCTGCCGTGGCAACGTCTTGCCTACGATGAATTGCTCGCCGGTCAATTGGCGCTCGGCCTCGTGCGCGCCAGTCTCAAGTCGCAGACCGGCCGTGTCGTCGAGGGCGACGGCCGCATTCGCAAGAAGATCACCGACGCGCTGCCGTTCGACCTGACCGGTTCCCAGAGCGAGGCCATGGCCGAGATCGAAGAGGATCTGGCGAGCCCAAGCCGTATGCTGCGCTTGCTGCAAGGCGACGTCGGATCCGGCAAAACCGTCGTAGCCCTGCTGACCTGTGCCATCGCCAACGAAATTGGTGCCCAGGCCGCCATAATGGCACCAACCGAAGTCCTCGCCCGCCAGCATCTCGAAACCATCGAACCATTGGCCGAGGCTGCCGGCTTGCGTCTCGCTGTTCTCACGGGACGTGAAAAGGGCAAGGCGCGCGATGCCATCCTGGCCGAACTCGCCGCTGGCTTCATTGATATCCTGATTGGCACGCACGCGCTCTTCCAGCCGGACGTCCACTACAAGGATCTTGCCGTCGCAATCATTGACGAGCAACACCGTTTCGGCGTGCACCAGCGGCTCGCCTTGCAATCGAAAGGCCGCGACGGGGGCAGCAACGTCCTTGCGATGACCGCGACGCCGATCCCGCGCACACTGCTCATGACCCACTACGGCGACCTCGACGTCTCGCGGCTGCGCGACAAACCGGCCGGGCGCAAGCCCGTCGAAACCAAAGCGATTGCGGTCGAACGTATCGAAGAAGTCATTCAGGGCCTGCGCCGCGCCGTTAGCGGTGGCGCTCAGATCTATTGGGTGTGTCCCCTGATCGAAAGTTCGATGGTCTCTGAAATGGCGGCCGCCGAAGAGCGTCAGGCGCATCTCGCTCAGATCTTCGGCGATCAGGTCGGATTACTGCACGGCGCCATGTCGCCCGCCGCCAAGGACACCATGATGGCCGAGTTCTCCGACAACAAAATAAAGATCCTGGTCTCGACGACCGTGATCGAAGTCGGTGTAAACGTTCCCAATGCCAGCATCATGGTCATCGAACACGCCGAACGCTTTGGGTTGGCACAGCTGCATCAGTTACGTGGCCGCGTCGGGCGTGGCTCGCGGCAATCCTATTGCATGCTGCTTTACAAATCACCGCTCAGCGAGACCGCCGAAGCCCGCATTGAGATGATGCGTGAAACGGAAGACGGCTTTGAGATCTCGGAAAAGGACTTGGAACTGCGTGGCGGCGGCGAAGTGCTCGGCGCCCGCCAATCCGGATTGCCCGAGTTCCGTGTCGCGGATGTTCCAGGCTTCCAGGACCTGTTGGCCGCGGCCCGCAACGACGCCGTCATGATCCTGGATCTTGATCCCAAACTGGACAGCGAACGCGGCAAGGCCCTTCGCACCCTTTTATATTTGTTCGAGTGCGACGAAGCCGTCCGCCTGTTCCGCGCCGCATAAAACAGCGCGGACACCACCTCTTCCGTTCAATGGCGTAACGGTGTTCAGTCTTCCCGAACCGGCTCGCAATCAAGTCCGGCGGCCTTGAATTGATCGCACGTCGAAGACAGCGCGTTCTTGCTGTTGTAGAGGCCGTAGCGCACCGAATAGATCACGCCTTCATCGCCCACTGCGGGTTTCTCACGAACACGAGCTGTCTGCCGCGTACTCCAAAAGCTGCTGCTTGAATACTGCACAACAAGTTGCTTGGCCAAGGCGTCCGCACGATCCTTGCTGCGCAATTGCGCGACTTCGATCTCGAACCTGCCCCGCCCGGCCGGGCGAGACACCGGTGCAACCGCCGTTGGTTGCACAGCCGCCACCTGCACAGGCTTGGCGGTTGCCGCCGAAGCCGCTGGCGCCGACCGCGCACCCGATGTCGTCGCTGCCGTCCGCGCTCCAGCGGTGCCCGATGGCTCAAGCGAACCCGTCGTCTGCTGGCTCGCCGCGGGCGCCGACGTTCCGCCACCAAAGAAACTGGAAAAGAATTGGCCAACGCCACCACCGCTTGCCGATGCGGTCGGCGCCGGCTTCGCGGTCGCTGCAACACCAGTCGCGGGGGTTGCCGCACCAGCCGTGCTTGGCTGAGTTGCAACGCGCGATGGTGTCACGACGGGTGCCGATGTGGTCGCGACCTGCCACGTCGCTGACGGCAGCGCCGGTTTCGCATCTGTCTTGCGTTTGCGCGGCTGTTTCGGCACACCGACACCGCGTTCCACCTTAGACGCCAGAAACGACGACGTACGAGCCGACGGAATCGCAGGTTTTACCGGCGTCGCCGCAACCCGCGTTTGAAAGGGCGAAATCGATCGCTCGGCCGCCCGCGTCGTTGCATCCGTCGCTGCTGGTGCCAGTATCGACGCGCCCGCTGGTAACGCCGCGGAAGATCCGATCGGCTTCGTCACTTTGATCGGTTCGACCACTCGCCTCGGCGCTGTCGAAACGATACGCGAACGTGGCGGTTGAGCAATCGAGTTCGACGTACTTGACGATGGTGACCATTGCGCCGCGCTACTGGCCGTCGCCACCGACGTCGGCTGCAACCCAGCATCCTTGAAGGCCTTCATGCGTTCTTCGATCGCATCGGCACGATCGCGCGATGACAGGTCACCTTTGAAAAATAGCGCGTTGTTGAGATCGGAAATGGCCTGCGCCGTCTGCCGTTGTGCGCGGTTCGACACGGCCCGTCGATACAGCGCGTACATCATCTGTTTGCGCGACAACGCGCCTGAGTTAATCGCGCGCGATAGCAAACTGATCGCCGCCGGGTGATTGCGCGCCTTCTGCGCCGACAATCCAGATTGCAAAGCCTTCTGCGCGGCTTGGCTCGCCGTGGCACTTTGCGCGGCGGCAGGTTGTCCCGGCAAAGCGACGCCGGCCATTGCCAAAACCAATGCCAGGACGGCCGGAGTCATCAGCCTTGCACCGAACGACAGCATCATCCCCATCACCCAATTTCGAATCCCGAATCCCTGGCGCAATTGCTACGCCAAGCAATACAAGGAGGCAAACGGAGCAACGGTTATAATGCCCGCAAAAGCAACTATTCCACAGTCACGGACTTCGCCAGATTGCGTGGTTGATCGACATCCGTACCCATAAAAACCGCCGTGTGATAAGCGATCAGCTGGATCGGAATGGCCGACACAATAGGGCTCACAAATGGATGCACCGTCGGCAGCACAACGTGGTGCATAACTTCGCTGCCAACCTCTTCTGCAGGCGCATCCGAGACCAAAACGATTCGCCCGCCGCGCGCTGCAACCTCCTGCATGTTGGAGATCGTCTTGTCGAAAAGTGCATCCTTCGGTGCAATCACAATCACCGGCACCTGCTCATCAATCAACGCGATCGGCCCATGTTTGAGTTCACCGGCCGCATATCCTTCCGCGTGAATATACGAAATCTCCTTGAGCTTAAGCGCACCTTCCATTGCGATCGGGAAGCTGATGTTGCGCCCGAGATAAAGAATGTCACGCGCCTTGGAGAGATCCGTCGCCAGCGCAATATAATCGCCCTCTGAACGAACAATCGACGAGATATGCCGCGGGACGCCGGTCAAGGCCGCAACCAGCTCGTTTTCCAGTTCGGCGTCGATCTGGCCACGCGCCTTGCCAAGCGCAATCGCAAGGCAGGCCAGCGCCGTCAACTGGCACGTAAACGCCTTGGTCGATGCCACGCCGATTTCCGGCCCGGCCAATGTCGGCATAATCGCATCGGACTCGCGCGCGATGGTCGATGAGCGCACATTCACGATCGAGGCAATGCGCTGCCCGTTCTCCTTGCAGTAGCGCAGTGTCGCCAGCGTGTCGGCGGTTTCACCTGACTGGGAGACGAAAACGGCCAGTCCATTTTCGGCCAGCGGCGCCTCCCGATATCGCATTTCCGAGGCAACATCGATCTCGACCGGCACGCGGGCATAGCGCTCGATCCAGTATTTCGCGACCAGCCCGGCATAATAGGCCGTGCCACACGCAGAGATCGTCACCCGGTCGACCACCGCAAGGTCGACACCAAGATCCGGGATCATGACCTGTTGCGCGGCCATGTCGATGTAGTGGGCAAGCGTATGGCTGACCACCTCAGGCTGCTCGTGGATCTCCTTGTGCATGAAATGACGGTGATTGCCCTTGTCAACCGTCAGCGCGCCGGCAACCGCCTGCACGCGCGACCGCTCAACGAGCGTTCCATCGCGATCCCGCACCTCAACTAGGTCACGGCGCAGCACGGCATAGTCACCTTCTTCGAGATAGGTAATGCTGTCGGTAAACGGTGCCAGGGCAATCGCGTCAGAGCCCAGATAAACCTCTCCCGTACCGTGGCCGATCGCCAACGGCGAACCCTGACGGGCCGCAATCATCAAGTCATCATCGTCCGCGAAAATGATCCCGAGCGCAAACGCCCCCGTCAGGCGTTTCAGCGTCTCTTGTACCGCCTCGAGATGGCTCTTGCCCTTGTCGAGATAGTGCGTGATGAGGTGCACGATTGTTTCTGTATCGGTCTGCGATTCAAACTGGCAACCGGCAGCAATGAGCTCGTCCCGCAGTTCACGAAAATTCTCAATAATCCCATTGTGCACAACCGACACCCGATGGCTCATATGGGGATGCGCGTTGCTTTCGGTCGGCTTGCCATGAGTTGCCCAGCGCGTGTGGCCAATCCCGGCCCGGCCGGCGAGCGGCGCCTCGTTCAATCGCGCCTCGAGATTGCGCAGCTTGCCTTCCGCGCGCCGGCGATCCAGGCCGGATTCGACGATTGTCGCGACACCGGCAGAGTCGTAGCCGCGATACTCCAGCCGACGCAGTGCATCAACGATATCGTGCGCGACGTGCTCTTTGCCCAGAATGCCGACGATGCCACACATATCAATTCTCCTCGGTCAATCTCTGATTGAAATCTAGTGTTGCAGTCCGCCCAAAACAGCAAATCACGTATCTTGTCGGCTCATTACTGCGGGCATCACGCCGGTTCGATTATTTCGCCTGCGCTTTGCGCCGCTTCATGACTGTCCGAAATTTTTCCGCCCAACCCGTGCGCGTCGTCTGCTCCGCCCGCTCCAGCGACAAGGCATCCGCCGGAACATCACGACCGATCACGCTGCCCGATCCAACAAATGCACCATCGCCGATCTTGACCGGCGCGACCAATGAAGAATTGGAACCAACGAAAGCGCCTGCTCCGACCGTCGTGCGATGCTTGAAATAACCATCGTAGTTACAGAAGATCGTGCCTGCACCAATATTGGCGCCGTGCCCGACATCACCATCGCCAAGATAGGAAAGATGGTTGGCCTTGGCACCGTCGCCCATCGTCACGTTCTTGACCTCGACAAAGTTGCCGATCCGCACATCCGCTCCAAGCTGCGCGCCCGGCCTGAGGCGCGCAAACGGTCCAACCCGCGCGCCCGCGCCGATCTTGGCGCCCTCGATATGACAGTTGGCCTGGACGTGGGCATTATCCTCGATCGACACGCCCGGCCCGAAAAACACATTCGGCTCGATCACGACGTCCTGGCCCACCACCGTATCGTAGCTAAACCACACCGTTTCCGGTGCGATCAACGTTGCCCCACCGCGCATCACCTCGTCACGCCGCCGCTGCTGGTAGACCGCCTCGGCCTGCGCAAGCTGGGCGCGATCATTGATACCAAGCAACTGCGTCTCATCACTCGCCACCGCCACGACCTTCAGGTCGGCGCCACGGGCAATCTCGACAGCGTCCGTAAGATAGAGCTCACCCTTCGCATTGTCGTCGGTGATTTGATCAAGGAGGCCGAGCAGGTCCGGACAGCGAAACGCCATGACGCCTGAGTTGCACAGGCGCACGGATCGCTCCGCCTCACTCGCATCGTTGTGCTCGCGGATTGCCAGCAATGCGCCGTCACTCGATGTCAGCAGACGGCCATACCCGGTCGGATCCGCCGTCTCAAAGCCAAGCACGGCAACCTGCGCCCCGCCATCCAACGCGTCCTGCATCTTTTTCAATGTGTCAGGCTGCAGCATCGGTGTGTCGCAGAACAACACAAACACATCGCCGGCCTGCGCCAGCGCCGCGCGCGCCGCCAGCACGGCATCGCCCGTGCCTTTCTGGTCGGACTGCAAATAGATCTGCGCACCGGGCGATTGCCGCTCAGCCTCCGTGCGAACATTGTCCATGTCGGGGCCCACCACAACCGCAACATCTCCGCCCAAGGCCGCAGCACTCGCCGCCAGCACATGCCCCAGCAGGGAACGTCCCGCAACCATGTGCAGGCCCTTGGGCAGTCGCGATTTCATCCGCGTGCCCTTACCTGCCGCGAGCACAATCGTCAGTGTCGTAGATGGTTTCATGCGCCCCTTGTCCAAGTCGTATAGCGATCGCTGCCGGTCCCGGCACGGCAAACTCCAGGCCGAGCCTCACCTCGTAGAACACGGCATATTCAGTGAAGAGTTAATATCCGCAGCAATCTCCGTGCCACATTAAGGAGAATCGATCCAATCTTATACCGTCACAACCCGCCACTGACGAGAATGCACGGCACATGGCGAAATCCGGTTCGTTAACCATCCCACTCATCCGGATCGGCAGCACAAGCCCGGCACAATCCTGTTGGCTGCGCACTGGCGCCCAACCCCAGCATGAAATGACCACTGTGTCGCAATTGCGTTTTCCACAGTCGCACCTCGACCGCCAATCGTTAGACGTTGACCCACCTGACGGCTCCAAACTATCTAGGAAGCGTTCGTCAAGCGTTTAGTATTCGCTGTCGGCTCGCGTGTCTTGGAGCCTGCCCAACTTGTTCGGGGTTTGATCAAGATGTCTGAGCTGCACGCGCAATCTCGCTCACGCGGAGCGTCCCTGTTCTGGCCCGCCTACATGTCGTCGTGGGCTTTGCTGGCTGGCGCGGCGTTGACCTACCTGAGCCTCAGCTCCTTGCAGACGATCGGCTCACCCGGCGCGCTGCCCAAACCCTCGCAAAGCACGCCGGAATCAAACCGCGCCGAGCTCGATCGGGCGCAACTGACGGCAAGGATACAATCGCTGAACGACACCGTCGCGTCGTTGCGCACAGAGGTTGTCAGGCTGAAAACAGAACGTGCAACGCCGAGTGGCGGCGCGGTCATGGCGAGCCGGTCGCCGACAGAGGCGCTGTCGTCTGAACCGCAGGCCACGCCATCAGGCGCGACCAGCGATATCACAACATCTTCGATTTCGAAGCCGGACCAACCGCCGTTGAAGATCGCATCCGATGGAGAAATGGCGCGACTGACCGAAAACAAGGCACCGTCCGAGACCGAAGCCGCCGCTGAAACGGCCGCATTGAGCGAACCAAAGCAGCCTCAGCTTCTCAATCCAACAACCTCAAGTTCGGCCGAGAACACCAAACTGGCACGCGCCGAAGCCCCCGCGGTCGTCGAGACCAAACCACGTCGCTTGCGCAATCTGGCAACGTCGCTGCTGCGCCCTGGCCGGGTTCCGCCACTGCCTCCGTACAACGCGGCGAGCGCGAGCCCAGCGCCCAATCCAAAGAGCACCCGTAACAGCCCGCAACCGACATCGCGTCTGCCGACAATCCTGAACACTGCAGCCGATGCGGTCCAAACTGCCAGCCGGCCGGTTCCAACGAGCCTCAAACCGCAACCGCCCGCTGCCGTCAAACCGCCGCCAACGCGTCCGCTTGCCTTCGGAACGCCGACCGTTCAGCGGCGCCAGGCCAGTGCCTCGCCAGCCGCACTGTCATTGTCTACGGCCCAGTCCGTCACTGGCTTGCGCGCCAGCTGGCTGCTGTTGACCACGCGGCATCCGGCCACCTTCGGCGGATACCAGCCGCGTTATGTCGCCGACCAGGCATCCGGCACTTACCGGCTGCTTGCCGGGCCAATTGCGAACCACGCCGAAGCGGATCGGATTTGCAATCAGCTGCGCGCCCAGAGTGTCAGCTGCGGCGTCACCAGCTACATCGGCAGCTCTCTCCAATAAAGGAAGAAACGCGCGCGCAACGTCACTCAAGCGCCCACTGTTGGCGCGCCTCGTCAGCTGGCAATCCGTAGTGTTTCAAACACTTTAAAGCGCTCGCCGCATCGAAAAAGCAGCCGTCTCTCTACAGCTGCTTCGCGTTGAACGTGTCACAAACATCCATGCGGCCTGACTTGTAGCCATTGCTGAACCAACGTACGCGCTGTTCGGCCGTGCCATGTGTGAAGGCATCGGGCACAACATAACCTTGCTGTCGCTTCTGGATCATGTCGTCGCCGATGGCATTGGCGGCATTGAGGCCTTCTTCGATGTCGCCCGGCTCCAACCGATTGTGCAGTTGGTCGTTGAGGTTCGCCCAGACGCCGGAAAGGCAGTCCGCCTGCAATTCCATACGTACCTGGATCTTATTCGCCGAACTCGGATAACGTTGCTTGAGTTGTAGAACCTTGTCGGCAATGCCGAGCAGCTTCTGCACATGATGGCCAACCTCGTGCGCCACCACGTAAGCCTGCGCAAAATCACCCGGAGCACGGAACTTGCGGTGCAGCTCCTGGTAGAACCGCATGTCGATATAGATCTTCTGGTCCAACGGACAATAGAACGGACCCATCGCTGACTGACCGAGCCCGCACGCCGTTCGCGTCGTCCCGGAAAAAATCACAAGGTTTGGCTCTTTGTATTGGCGACCGAACGACTTGAATACCCGGTTCCAAACGTCTTCCGTATCGGCAAGCACACGTTTCGTGAACGTCACCAGTTGGTCGTCTGGCCGCGCCGGCCGATTGGCCGGTGCATTGCGTGACGTCGGGATCTGCAATCCGCCTCCGCTCCGCCGTGCCTCGCGGTTCGGTTGATCAAATTTCGGCATCTGTGGCATCTGGCTGACATCAGGCACCCCGCCGCCGCCCGGACCGCCGCCGGTTAGAAGCTTAAGCGGATTGAACCCCAGGAACCACATCACAACGCCAATGATGATCAGTGTGGTTATGCTGAAGCCACCGCGGCCGCTGCCCCGCCCCATTGGGAACGGGATCTGAACCCGTCGACCTCCACCACCACTTCGACCGCGACCGAATCCGCCGGGAAAGCGAAACATGCCACCGCCGCCTTGGCCCCGGCGATCCTCGACATTACTGCTTTCACGATCCTGATCGTCGTACCGCATCCCAACCTCGTTACGCCGCACACTGCCTTAGAAATCAAACTGCTAGGCCGTAGGGCAGGATCGACGTGAGTTCATTCACGGCAAAGCATTTTGTGTTCGTCTATAAGCCACATAGTCCAGGCCAAGACAACTCTGCGGCAGACGGACCATACAGCTCACGCTCGATCAGAAGAAAGCCGTAAGGATGGCAACGCGCCCTTCTCCGCGCCGCGCCCACCGGCTTTCAAATAGCCTTTGACCACCCGCGATGCCGCCACCGTTGCTTCATTTGCATAGGCCTCATGATTGGCCTCGATTTCGCGCCGGTCGTAAAGATAGTTCACCATCAGGCCATGGCTCTGCTTCAGTCCCTGCCCTGACAGGTCCGCCATCCAGTTGATCCGTTCCAAGCGCGCGCCGTTGCCAAGGTGGAACCGGGCAACCGGGTCGAGCGGATGGCCACGCCTGTCTTTGGCTTCCAGGAAATACTTTGCAGCGAGCGGCAACAACGTATCGCGCAACCCCTCGGAAGCCTCCGCATTCTCCCACCAGTCGAGCTCACGCAAGCGCCCCAGCGCCTCACGTTCTGCCGCCGACAAGATGCCCTTGTCCGTATAATCCTTCAGCATTTGGTCCAGCCAGTGCGCGAACCGTGGCACCGGCGACAAGGTCACGAAGGTGTTGAGGCTGGGAAACTCTTTACTCAACTCATCGACAACCTGCTTGATCAGGAAATTGCCGAACGACACGCCCCGCAACCCCTCCTGACAGTTTGAAATGGAATAGAAGACCGCAGTTGTCGGCGCCGTTTGTGCGGTTCCAGCCTCATGCTCCAGCGGTTGCAGAAGGGTGGCAATATCCGCCGAGACACTATCTGTCAGCGCGACTTCGACAAAAATCAGCGGTTCATCCACGAGAGAGGGATGGAAGAACCCGAAACAGCGCCGATCCGCAGGCTCGAGACGGCGCCGCAGATCATCCCAGCCATCAATCTCGTGCACTGCTTCATAGGCGATGATCTTTTCCAGGATCGCAGCCGGCGTCTGCCAATCGATCCTGCGAAGCACCAGAAAACCGCGATTGAACCAAGATTGCAGCAAATGGTAGAGATCGCGGTCGATGTCACCGAGCGTTGGATCGTCACGCACGAAACCGAGCAATTCCTTGCGCATCGCGACGATTTTCGCCGTTGCGCCCGGGGCCATATTGAGTCGCCGGAAGAACTCTTGCTTCGGGCTTTCGACAGCATCCTGCAACGCCGCCAGCGTCTCTTTCGACGGCGTGGCCTGATACGCAGCCGCGGCGGCCTTCACCGCTTCCGCATCCGGTTTCAGCACTTCGGCAATATAACGAAAGAAAACCAGGCGCAGTTCCTGGTCGAGTTCATCATAGTGGCGCAGCAACTGGTTGGCGATCGCCATCCCGGACGCCTCACCTTGGCCTGACATCAGGGCATCAACCAGCGCTTGCAGCCCGCGCTGGCCGGCCGCCTCGGCAAACAGGCGCTTGGGCAACAACGTGCGACTGGTGTCGGCCACCGTCGTCAACAATTCCTGCAGGAAACCGAAGTTGCTGCTCATAATGCCCCTCAACCGAAATAATCAGCCACCACCGTATCGATCCCCGGCGGCTTGGGATAAAGGCTTTCTGCCAGAAGCAGCACTGACAATAAAGGCGATAAATTGCGCCCGCCTCTCGACGCAGCGCCGATCACAGCGCATCATCATGGCCGATCCTACGAATTCTGGAAGGCCAAGCTATGACGACGGAAACCTACGAAATCCTGGCGCTCAAATACGGCGAGCAAACCGACAGAACCCGATATTTCAACTTCATGCAGGATGACGATCACGCCAGCCCCGGCCCGATCGACTACTACATCTGGGTGATCCGCAACGCCAACCGTACAATCGTCGTCGACACCGGCTTTGAGCACAAGGAGGCAGCCGCGCGTGGTCGCCAGATCGATATGCTGCCGCGCGAGATCCTGAAGCAGATCGACATCGATGCCGACGCCATCGACACCTTGATCGTCTCGCACATGCATTTCGATCACGCCGGCACGCTCGGAGATTTCCCCAAGGCCCGTTTCCATCTGCAGGAAGCTGAAATGGCCTATGCCACTGGCAAATGCATGTGCGATGCAGCCATGCAGGGCCCGTTCAGCGCTGACCACGTTTGCGACATGGTGCGCAACATTTATTCGGGCCGCGTCCAGTTTCACAACGGCGACGGCGAGATCGCGCCGGGCGTCACCGTGCACCACGCCCCCGGACACTCGAAAGGTCTGCAATGCGTGCGTGTCATGACGGAACAGGGCCCCGTCGTGGTTGCTGCCGACGTCGCCCACTACTATGAAAACTATGAGCAGCGTAAACCGTTCTTCATCACGATCGATGTCGAAGCGACGTTGAGCAGCTATGACAAGCTCACGGAACTCGCGGATGGCAACATGGCGAACGTGATCCCTGGTCACGACCCGCTTGTCCTGAAGCGTTATCCCGCCCTAAAGCCCGACACACAGGGCATCGTCCACCGTCTCGACCTACCTCGCGTCGGATAGTTTGCGGCGACCTTGCCCCACACCGGATGCAGCGCTGCATCCGGTTCCCCATTTCCTGGCCGGCAACGCGACCGGCCTCCCTCAACACGCGATCGTTCATGTTCCCATTTCTACCGCCGGATCTCTCGCTCGCCCATATTTGCGCGATCGTCCTGTTATTCAGTTGCTGGTTTTGCTACCCGATCATATTGCGCGTGTACGGCCGTGGCTCGCTCAACAGCCAGCTCGTTATCGTCCGTCAATACTGGATCGCCGCCGCGACCCGCCGGCAGGCCAAACCGTTCGACGCCGTCCTGCTCGGTCACATCACGAATTCGATCGCGTTTTTCGGTTCGGCAACGTTGCTCGTGCTTGCCGGCGTGCTGTCAACGATCGCCAGCGTCAAGACGATCCACGAAACCATTCAGCAACTGCACTTCGTCAGCGAAACCAGCCTCGAGTTATTCGCCCTGCAAATCGGCGTACTCGCCCTCGTTCTGGCGCTCTGCTTCTTTTCGTTCACCTATGCGCTGCGCAAACTCATTTACACCATCGCACTGCTCGGCGCGCTGCCCGATGAAACAGAAGAGTGCCCGACCCAGGAACGCTTGATCGCGGGTCTCAATGTCGTGCTGTCGGAGGCCATCAAGACCTTCAACTTCGGCATCCGCGGCTACTACTACGCAATCGCCACGGTTTGCCTCTTCGTGTCACCGATCGCCTGTATCGCAGCCACCGTCATCGTGACATCCACGTTGATGTACCGCCAGCTCGTCACGCCGACAGCCCGCGCCATCCAGGATTACGTCGATGCCGCCCGCGAATGGAACGACGACCCCATCACCCGCAAGCCACCGCATTAGACGGCGCGGTTGCAAACGAAGCCTTGCGACCACGAGCCCGCGAAAAATTCAACTACCAAAAAGGCTGTGCAGCCCACGTCATCGTTCAACGATGACGTGGGCGTCTGATTTCAGTGTCCGCTTACTTGCCGTAGATGTAGGCCGGCAGCCACAGTGCGATCTCGGGGAAGACGAAAATCAGCGTCAGCCCGATCAGCTGGATCACCATGAACTGCATCATGCCGATGTAGATATCTTTCAGATCCCACTCCGGCACCACCCCCTTGAGGAAGTAGGCCGACAGCGCAACGGGCGGCGAGAGCCACGCCGTCTGCAGGTTGACCGCCACCAGGATCGCGAACCACGTCAGATTGACGTTCAATTCGGTCAGCATCGGCACCAAGATCGGCACGATAATCAGCACGATCGGCACCCATTCGAGCGGCCAGCCGAGTAGGAAAATCAACGCCATCACCGCGATCAGGATCATCGATGTCGACATATCCAGTGACAACAGCACTTCGGTCAGCATCTTCGGCGTGCCGAGACTGGAGAACACCGCACCGAAGAAATTCGACGCCGCCACCAGGAACATGATGAGCACGGTGATCTCAAGCGTCTTGATCATCGAGTCATAGAAATCGGTGATCGTGAACTTGAAATACATCATGCTGAGCAGGATCGACCCGAATGCCCCACAGGCCGCAGCCTCAGCCGGTGTCGCCCAACCGAGCAGGATCGAGCCGAGCGCAAACGAAATCAAAATCGTCGGCGGCACTAGTCCCATGAAGAACTCAGACCATAGGTCAGAGAAATAGAACCCGAACGGCTTCAACGCCCGCGATGCATAGAACGCAGCCGCCATGATCGCAAACCAGATCGCCGCAAACACGATGTTCGTGAACAGCAGGTAGAAGAAGAAAACCAAGCCGGTCAAAACCAGCACGAACTCAAGCATGTAGTAGGGCGACGTCACCGGCTGCTCTTCTTCCGGCAGGATCGGTCCGAGGCTCGGGTTCAACCAGCAGCGGCCGATTGAATAGACGATATAAAGCACCGCCAGCAGCACACCGGGCATAATCGCGGCGGCAAACAAATCCGTTACGGGCACTTCAAGCACCGGCCCCATAACCACCAGCATGATCGACGGTGGGATCAGAATGCCAAGTGTACCGCCAGCCGTAATCGTTCCCGCCGCCATGCGCACGTCATAGCCCGACCGGTTCATCGTCTTCGCCGCCATGATACCCAGGATCGTCACCGAGGCACCAACAATCCCGGTCGCCGCCGCAAAGATGATCGACACGAACAGCACGGCAATGAAAAGCGCACCGCGCGTGCGCGACATCATCAACTGAATGGAGGTAAACAGCCGCTCCATCAGGCCGGCCTTCTCCATCATGATGCCCATGAAGACGAACAACGGCACGGCAACCAGCTGGTCGTCGAGCATCGTCTCGTTGAATTTCAGGGTCTGCAGGAAGAAGCCGAGTTTTGCGCTGATGCCCCACGCCGCAAACACGAACGAGAGGAAGATCAGCGTGAACGATATCGGGAAGCCGACAAAGATCGCGAACAGCATCGCCCCGATCATGAACAGACCAATCGTCGGTTTCTCGAAATCGGTCAGGCCAAGCGAAGTGACCAGGTCGGTCCAATAGCTGCCGGCCGGCACCAGGTCAGGCAGGAACGTGCTGGCAAACAGCGTCGCCAGAACGATCACATAAACCGGCAGGAACCACAGAAAGATGCGCTCGCGCGGCTTGCCCATGTCATTGAAGGCGCGGAACAGCTCGGGCAGGCCTTGCAACAGAAGCAAGAACGCACCAACCGGCATGGCCAGGCGCGCCGGCCCAAGCACCGGCGCCCATGTCGAGTCACTGGCGCGCTCCCAGCCGTTGTAGTCGAAGCCATTGCGCACGTTGAAAGCATCGATGGTGTAATCGGCGGCGCTCCAGCAAAAGAACAGCATCGCCGGGAAATAGAACAGCAGGTAGAGAATCGCATCGACGGTTGCCTGCGTCTTCGTCGACCAATTGCGATAAATGAAATCCGCCCGGATGTGCACGCCGCGCATCAGCGCGTAGCCCGCCCCCATCATGAACAGGACGCCGGCCAGCATCCGCGACACGTCATAGACCCAAAGCGTCGGCGCCAGGAACATCTTGGTCGCCACAACTTCATAGACCATCGATATAATGATCGGCACCAACAGCAGGCAGACGACCCGCCCGACCCAAAGGTTGAGCACGTCAATGGCCGCCGTAATCGGGCGCTGCCAACTGGTCATCGTCTCCGGGGTCTGTCCCGGCTCTTCCGCGCGGCGTTCCGCGATGAGTTCGTCAGTTATTTCCAGCTTATTCGGGTCGACTTCCAGCTCATCCGCCATCGACTTCTCCTCCCACCGGAAACACTCAAATCGACTTGCACAGCGCCCGCATTTGCCCCGTGCAAGTATAAGTAGTTAGAGAGCAGATGTCGTTATGACATCCACTCTCCAACGTCCCTCAATTCTCGCGCTAAACGAGCTGTTGCCTATTACTTCTTGAGTGAGTCAGCAAAAGCTTTACCAAGCGCGGCGTTCGATGCCTGTGAACCTGCCCAGAAAGGAACCGCAACCTTGGCGAAATCCTTCTGCGACTGCCAAACCTTGGCAAAGAACGGGTTCTTCGCCGCATTGGTTTCCAGCGCCTTCTTCGCCGCGTTCATGTAGGCTGGGAAGTAATCTGCCGGCGTATCATGCAGGATCACACCGTGATTCTCAGTCAGATCCTTGAGCGCCTTGCCGTTTTCGTAGATGCGATACGACATCGCCTTGATCAGCGACGCATTGGCGGCAACCTGAATCGCCTTTTGCTGATGTGGCGTCAGGCTCTTCCAGACATCGCCGTTCAGGTACATGTCCGCGTTCACAACGACCTGATGCAGGCCCTGCAGGTAGTAGTGCTTGAGTACTTTCTGGAAGCCGAACACGCTGTCTGGCTTCGGGCAGCACCACTCAGCCGCATCGATCTTGCCGCTCTGCAGCGCTGGCAGGATGTCACCACCGCCCATCGCAACCGATGCAACACCGATATCCTTGTACGTCTGGCCAGGGATGCCTGGTGGCGTCCGGAAACGATACTTGCGGAAGTCCGCCATCGACTTGATCGGTTCCTTGAACCAGCCGAGGGCTTCCGGCCCAACCGGTTGCAACATGAAGCCTTTGACGTTGACGCCCATTTCCTTCCAGAGCTGATCGTAAAGCGGTTGTCCGCCGCCGTAGAGGAACCAGGAAACGAACGCGATGTTGTCGATGCCGACACCGGCGCCAGCAACTGGCGAACCAAACAGCATCGCTGCTGGGTGCTTGCCCGACCAATAGTGTGTCCAGGCAAAACCGCCTTCGATAAGGCCCTTGTCGACCGCATCGAGCGTCTCTTTGACGCCCACAACAGCGCCGGCCGGCAACACTTCGATTTTCACTTCGCCATTGGTCAGATCGCTGACGTCTTTGGCGAACTCTTTCAACATATGCACTTCATCAGCTTTCGACGGAATCACTGATTGAATGCGAATTTTTACGGATTTTGCTTCAACAGGCGCCGGCGCGAAGACGGACGCCAGAGCAATCGCTGAGGTGGCGACTGCCACACCAAGCAAACGATTGAATTTCATGCTTTTTCCTCCCAACCAATTTCGGTTGTTTGACCTTAAGATAATGCCCATGGCATCGATCTGGCCGCTCTTTCAGTTATGTCATCGCAGCCTAAATTCTCGGATGCGAGAACTTAAAGTCTCATTTTGAAGAGACACAAGCAAGCGAAAGTTCGCATTGCCACCTACTGCGTATCCACGTCATCCGCCGTTGCCGGCGCATCAGTCGACGTTTTCCGACACACGTTCCGGTATCCCGCGCCCGATGCGGCGTGCGGCATCCTGTAGCACATCGACATGACCGACCGCCTGCGACACCGCCATACGCGATTTCGGTGCATGCACGGCAAGCGACGCCGCATAACGCCCACTCTGATCAACAATCGGCACCGCAACCGCCGTCATGCCGGTGATGAACTCTTCGTCGTCGATGCTGTAACCCAACTCAGCAATCTCCTTGAGATGCTCGGTCAGTTCCTGCGGCGACGTGATCGTATTTTCGGTAAATTCGTTGAGTTCAATTTCCTGCAGCAGCCGCTTGCACTGCTGCTCGCCGAGACTGGCCAGATAGAGCTTGCCGGAAGACGTCGCATGGAAAGGCACCCGCGATCCGACCGGCAGTTGCAGCCGCAGCGGCCATTCGGTTTCAACCCGGTCCCAATAGACCATCCCGGTGCGTTCCGGCACGACAAGATTACAGGTCTCGCCGATTTCTCGCGCCACCCGCTCAATGACCGCGTGCCGCGCGACGTAAACCGAGCGGCCGGCAAGAACCGTCTGCGACAGATCGACCAATCCCTGGCCGGGCACAAAGCCACGGCCACCGATCTGACGGCGGATCAAATCCGCAGCCAGCAACTGCTCGCACAACCGGTAAACGGTCGCCTTGGGCAACCCCGTCCGCTCCGACATTTCGTTAGCTGTAATCGGCATATCGGCGCGTGCCACTTCGCTCAACAATACGATGACACGAACCGAACGGTCGGGATCTTCATTAGAATTCACGTGCAAGTCCTGACAATGAAACTGGTTGTCGCTGGTTGCCAATTGCATCCCGCCTCGTTGAAACACTGCGGAACGGTTTTGACAGAATACCAAACTAATCTCATAAATGAGAGGTCATAGTCCAGTATTTGCGATTCATTTCACAGAAAATGCATATCCTGGACCATTGCAATGCCCTACCAACATCCGAGGAACCATGTCGGGAACATCTGGCCAGACCTTCGACTACATCATCGTCGGCGCCGGTTCGGCCGGCTGCGTGCTTGCCAACCGGCTTTCCGAGGATCCGGGCAATCGCGTGTTATTGCTCGAAGCCGGCGGCCCCGACAACAACCCTTGGATCCATATCCCGGTCGGTTACTTCAAAACGATGCATAACCCGGAAACGGATTGGTGCTATCGCACCGAACCCCATCCCAATCTCGCCGGCCGCAGTCTCGATTGGCCGCGTGGCAAGACCCTCGGCGGTTCCTCATCAATTAACGGTCTACTGTATATCCGTGGTCACCGTAGCGACTATGACCACTGGCGCCAACTTGGCAATGCCGGGTGGAGCTTCGAAAATGTCCTACCCTACTTCAAACGCGCCGAAGATCAGGAACGCGGCGGCGATGAGTATCACGGCGAAGGCGGCCCGCTCGGCGTCTCCAACATGCGCATTGAGCGCGAAATCTGTGACCGCTTCATCGAAGCAGCGGCAGAAGTCGGCATCCCGAAGCGGAACGATTTCAATGGCGCCGAGATGGAAGGTGCCGGCTATTTTCAGCTGACCGCCCGTGACGGCCGGCGTTGCTCGACCGCTGTCGGCTACCTGCACCCGGTCAAACACCGCAAAAACCTGCACGTCATCACCAAGGCCCATACCAAGCACATCCTGTTTGACGGCAAGCGGGCCAGCGGCATCGCCTTCGACCGAGACGGTGTGCCATCAACCGCGATGGCTGCGCGCGAAGTCATCCTTGCCGCTGGCGCCATCGGTTCACCCCAAATCCTGATGCTTTCCGGCGTCGGACCCGGCGCGCATCTCAAAGAACACGGCCTTGACGTGCTGGCCGACCTCACCGGCGTCGGCGCCAATCTGCAAGACCATCTGCAGACGCGCATGATTTTCAAAACGTCGAAACCGATTACGCTCAACGACCAGTTGCGCAATCCTCTGCGCAAAATGGCCATGGGCATTGAATATGCCCTGGCACGGCGAGGCCCGCTTTCAATGGGCGCCAGCCAGGCTTGTGCCTTTGTCCGTTCCCGGCCTGAACTTGAGGCGCCCGATATTCAGTTTCATGTCCAGCCGTTGTCTGCCGACAAACCGGGAGAAGGTACCCACAAGTTTTCGGCTTTCACGAGTTCCACGTGCCAGTTGCGTCCTGAGAGTCGCGGACACATCGAGCTGAAATCAACCAATCCGCATGATCATCCTGCGATCCATCCAAACTACCTGGATACCGAACTCGATCGCTGGACGACGATTGAGGGGATCAAGATTTCGCGCAAGATCATGAGCGCGCCGGCGATGGCATCCGTCATTGCCAGTGAACATTTGCCTGGCGCACACATTCAGACGGATGACGAACTGCTCACAGCCGCCCGCGAGATCAGCCAGACAATTTACCACCCGGTGGGCACCTGCAAGATGGGCAACGACGAGACCGCTGTCGTTGACGAACAACTGCGCGTCCACGGCATCGAAGGTCTGCGCGTCGTCGATGCCTCGATCATGCCCACCCTGACCAGCGGCAACACCAACGCTCCCACCATCATGATCGCCGAAAAAGCGAGCGACATGATCTTGGGGCGGGATTGATCGGCGCACCACATTGGCAGTGCCGCCTATAGCGCGCGCCAATCGTCTTCTCGGGTTGCCGGCTTTCCAGCTTGAGCTCATGCGTTAACCACAAGATCAAATCGCTTTTCAGCGATTTATCCCCGCCTCCGACAACCACGCCTATACTCGAGCTATCCCGTCCACGAAGGGGCCGCTGACCGGTGGCGACCATCAGAGGGGGCGGGTTGCAGGTCACGCGTCGGCGCACGCACGTCGGCGTTAACAGTGACGCCCCCCGCTCGTGCCGTGGGTGAAAGTCCCCGGTGGCCGCATCTTAAAACTGGGCGGTTTCGCGAAAAACCCTGCACGGGGCGGCAGCACGTCGCTCAAAAAATAAAATTAGGATGCGAGGTGTTGTCGCCCCGTACCCCTTTGACCAAACAAGCCTTCGGCGGTCGCCCGCGCGAAGCAGCTGAACTGTGCGCCGACCGACAGGAACACAGGCCGCGATGCTTTTCGTTCTACTTGCTGTTGGCGCCGATCAGCCCATACGTCAGGACCTTCTTGTCCTTGACCCACGGCGCGCTCAGCTTATCGAACAACTTAAAATGCGGCGTCTCGACATGCGCCTTGAAGGCATCTTCGTTGTCATAGATCTCGTAGAGAAAAAACGACGCATCGTCATCGGGTGCCTGTGCCACGTCAAACTGGCGACATCCCGGCTCGTCATCAACCGACGCCTTGGCGTTGATCAATATCGCCTCCTTGAAGTCTGCGACGTGCGCCGCTTTTGCTTCAAAGAACACAACAATAATGAACATCGCTCTTTCCTCTCAAACCAAACCGGCCTGCCGGCGAACCGCTATCTCGTCTGGCCCGAGATTGAGTAACTCGGCCAGCACGTCATCAGTATGCTCGCCAACTTCAGGCCCCGTCCAACGAATTTGCGCATCACGGTCCTGTCCGGCAACCACCGGCACGACGCCTGGATGCAGCACCGAACCAAAATGCGGATCCTCTACCTCGGTCACCATCTTGCGCGCACGATATTGCGCGTCGGCGGCAACGTCAGCGATCGTGTAGATCTTGCTCGACGGGATGTTCACCGCATCGAGTTTTTCAAGCGCCTCGTCCGCTGTCTGTCCCGCAATCCACGCGCCGATCAGCCGGTCCAATTCGATGACATTTTCACAGCGCGCCTGATTATCGGCAAACCGTGCGTCCGTTACGAGTTCCGGCGCCTCCATGATCTCGCTCAGCGATTTGAACAATGGATCCGAATTTCCCGCAACCAGCACCCACGCTTGGTCCTTCGACTTGTACGCATTCGAAGGCGCCGCCGATGACACCCACGACCCGGTCGGCTCACGCACGACACCGAACTTGCCATACTCCGGCAACTGCCCCTCAAGCAGGGTCATGACGGATTCGCCCAGCGCAACGTCAATCAACTTGAGGTCTTTGGCGCCACTCGCACGCTGCTCAATCACCGCAGCCAGCGCACCGATCGCACCGTAAAACCCGGTAACACTGTCGCCGATCGCGACCCCGGTGCGCACCGGCGGCAGATCCGTCACATCGTCCGGGTAACCGCAAAGATGGCGCAGCCCCCCTTTGGCTTCACCGATCACCCCGAAACCGGAACGCGGTGCCTCCGGCCCAGTTTGCCCGTAGCCAGAGATGCGCACCAACACCAGGCCGGGCTTGGCGGTCTCAAAGTCTTTGGGACCCAGTCCCCATTTCTCCAGCTGACCAGGACGGTAATTCTCCACGATCACATCAACCTGGCCGGCCAGATCCAACACCAATGCACGCGCATCCGGGTGTTTCATGTTGATCGTCACCGAGCGCTTGTTGCGGCCGTGGATACTCCACCACAGCGACTTGCCATCGACCTGCATCCCCCAGGTACGCACCGGATCGCCGTTGCCCGGTGGTTCGATCTTGATAACGTCGGCGCCGAGGTCTGCCATCAGCCGCGTAGCGAACGGCGCTGCAATGTAGTGGCCGAGTTCCAGCACCTTGAGACTCCGCAACAACGGCTCTACCCCGGCAAGTTGAATCATTCCGCACCCACCGCCGGCGCCTTGACGGACTGGCAGAAACCGAAATCGCAACCTTCCGGCGCCTGTAGAACGTTTTCACGGAACATCCGGTCATACCCGCGGCTGTCCGCCGGCACAGTGTTATCTGCAAGTTCCGCCTTGCGCTTTGCCAATTCTGCATCGTCGACGAGAAGGTCAAGCGTCCCATTTTTGACGCTGAGCTTGATGCGGTCGCCGTTGCGCACCAGCGCAATCGGTCCCCCTGCTGCGGTTTCGGGTGCAATATGAAGTACGATCGTTCCATAGGCGGTGCCACTCATGCGCGCATCCGACATCCGCACCATATCCTTGACGCCCTGCTGCAAGAGCTTCTTGGGTATCGGCAAGAACCCTGCTTCCGGCATCGCGTAATCCGAGCGGGGTCCCGCATTCTGAAGGATCATGAAGTCATCCGCCGTCACATCCAGGTCGGGATCATCGATACGCGCGGCCAGATCATCAAGCGATGTGAAGACCACCGCGCGGCCCTCTTTCTCAAACAGCGACGGCGTCGCCGCCGACCGCTTGATAATGCAGCCATCGGGCGCCAGCGATCCGAACAACGCAACCAGGCCACCCTGCGGTTCAACCGGATTGTCCGCCGGTAGGATAACCCGCCGGTCGACATAGGCCCCCTCTTCCTGTGCCAGCCGATCACCCAGCGTCTCGCCCGTAACCGACTTGCAATCGAGATTCAGCAACGGTTTCAACTCCCGCAGCACCGCGCCAATGCCGCCAGCGGCAAAGAAATCCTCCATATAGAACTCGTCTCCAACCGGCTTCACGGCCGTCAACACAGGCGTCGTATCCGACAACTCGTTGAGCCTTCTCAGATCGAGCTTAATCCCGGCCCGCCCCGCGATCGCGGCCAGATGGATAACACCATTGGTCGAGCCACCGATCGCCAGCAGCACACGAAGCGCATTCTCGACGGATTGTTCTGTAATGATATCGGACGGCGTATCACCGCGCGCGATCAGCCTGACAATCTCTTGTCCCGTTGCCTCTCCGGCGCGCAGCCGATCGGCATGTACGGCGGGAATGGCGGCCGTGCCGGGCAACGTCATGCCAAGCGATTCAGCAATCGCCGCCATGGTCGATGCCGTTCCCATCACGGCGCAGGTGCCAGCGGTCGTCACCAGCCGCCCTTCGACATCCGAAATATCCTGTTCTGTGATCTCGCCGCCGCGGTACTTAACCCAGAACTTGCGGCAATCCGTACATGCGCCGACGCGATCATCCCTATAACGCCCCGTCGACTGCGGCCCGCCAATCAACTGGATAGCCGGCTTACCGGCGCTGACCGCGCCCATCAACTGCGCTGGCACCGTCTTGTCGCAACCGCCCATCAGAATGACGGCGTCCATCGGTTGCGCCCGGATCATTTCCTCGGTGTCCATCGCCATCAGGTTGCGGAACTTCATCGAGTTCGGCGCCAGCGTGGACTCATGCAGCGACGTCGTGGGGAATTCCATCGCCGTTCCGCCTGCCGATGCAATGCCGCGTTTGACAGCCTCGAGCAATTCCGGGAAATGCCGGTGACAAGGATTGAACCGCGAATGCGTAAACGCAACGCCGACAATCGGCCGGCCAAGCTCCTCCAGCGACCAGCCTTGCGAGCGGGCGAAGGCACGACGCATATAAATCGAGAAATCGCGGTCGCCATAGGTCTGCAAATCACGTAGAAAACCGCGCTCACCGTTATCAGTCGCCATGTCCTTCACCCATTATCTGCCGGTTAAGAATTCCGAAACCACCATAAGGCAGTGTAGGTGCATTAACGCCATATTAACCCGAACGCCAGCACCGACCCTCGACCATTGAATCGGTGATGAAACTCGAAGCCGCGGAGCAAACCTGTGCCAGACACTTCTCCCTCAGGTTTTCAATTGGACAACCGGCGCACGACGTCGACACTCAACGATGTCAACAACGACACCGGACGCACGGCCTATTGCGGCCCTTTTGTCATCTCCGCAATAACCGGTCAGTCGATCTCGAAGATCGAAGATGAAATCCGCCGTTATCGTGAATTGCCGGCCGAACGCAAACCGGTGGTTCGTGGCACCTACTCGGATGAGGTTGAGCACGCGCTGATGCACTACGGTTATCGCATGCATCTCGTTGAGAGTTTTATGGACGAAGAACGCAAAGGCAGGCCAACGCTATGGTCCTGGATGCAAAAGCCCCGCAACGCCTGGGCGAACTACATCTTGGCCGTCCACAAGGGCAAGGAAGGTCACTGGATTCTCATAAAAGGCGTCAAAATGTGCGACACCTTTACGGAAGGTCGGTGGCAATTCGTCTGCGACGGCCCACATCGCGGCTGCCGCATCATGGAGGTTTTCGAGGTCAAACGCGACCGCTCTCCCTGACACCTGCCTCCCAGAAGCTGCGATCAGGGGTCATAAACGCCAGAAACGATGGAGTTCATCAAGAACAAGGGTGCCTTCCAACCGGCCGAAATCGCTTCGACTTCCGAACACACCCACTTGTCACCCCGCTTCTCATCAACTTTGAATTTGGCATACCAGGGCGACCATGGCGCAAAGTAGATCTTGTTTCCCTTCCGATCGACGGTTGCCTTGAACGCACATCCCTTGGGCGAGATACTGCCGGCTGAAAATTGCAATCGGCGTCTGAAAAGCCATGGCCTCTCCAGTTGGTCACGCCAAAAGCCACGCCGCGCCTCACGGGCCTCGGCTTCAAGTTTTTCATAGGCAGAAGGCTCATCCGGCAGCGTCCAAGCCATGCCGCGTGCGATCATTTCAGCGCCGAGGTCCGCATCACCACTGAAACACACTGCCAACTCGGTGCCACGCTTATCGCGCTGACCGGTCGGTCGACATCGAATGGCCCCGTCTTGTAGCATCGCGCGCAAAACAAGGGCCGCGCCACGACCAAAAAAGTCTTGCCCGCCGGTTGCAAGCGGCAAGGTTTGTGCCGCCTCAGGCGCGTCGATACCCGCTAAACGAAATCGTTGACCGTCGACTTCGACCGTATCACCGTCAACGACCACAGCTGGTCCAACCACTTCACCCGCCCAGGCTGGCAGTCCAACAAGCAAGATGAGACCAACGATCACGAACCGCAACAAATCCATGCCAACCTCCAACGTGATATCATAAGCTTGAATCTGACTGCAAAACGCCACCGCCTCAATCTAAATTTTTCAGGACCAGCATGCATTCCAACGATCAATCCATCCCAATTATCGATGCGCACCACCATTACTGGGACCCCGTTCGGAACAATCATCCTTGGTTACGCGATGAACCGATGATCGCCTTCCGTTACGGCGATTACTCTGCAATCCGCCAAGCGTTCATGCCGGCCGACTACGACCGTATTGCAGCAGGGTTCAACGTCGTCAACACGGTCACAATGGAAGGTGAATTCGACGAAGATGATCTCATTGCGGAAAGTGCATGGATGAACGATGTCGCCGCGCAGCATAGTCGGCCCGCAGCTCACGTCGCCCGCGCTATTCTGCATCGGATCGACGCGCCAGACCTGATCCAGGGCCACGCAGCCTACCCGATCGTGCGAGGCATTCGTCACAAGCCCGCGGTCGCCCAATCGATGGAAGAAATTGAAATCGGTAGCCCTGGGTCAATGTCCGATCCCGACTGGCAAAGAGGCTACGCAGCACTCACGGACAACAGTCTGCATTTCGAGTTGCAGGCGCCATGGTGGCATATCAATGAATTGCTGCAACTCGTCGAGCAGTTCCCGGAAACGCCGGTCGTCATCAACCATGCATTCATGCCGGTTAATCGCGCACCGGACGCCCTTAACGGCTGGCGCGCGGCCATCAAACTGGCCGCCTCGGCACCAGATTTAACCATGAAAATCTCGGGCATCGGCATCATGGGACAACCCTGGGCGCTCGAAGATCAGCGCCCCATCATTGATGCCTGTATCGATGCTTTCGGGCCGAGCCGGTGCATGTTCGCGTCAAACTTTCCCGTTGACGGTCTAGTCGGCTCATTCGCCGATATCTACAATGGTTTTCTCGCGGCAACTGCTGATCTGACACGCAACGAGCGCCTCGCCCTGTTCCACGATAACGCCATCCGAATCTACCGGCTCGGGCTTCACAAATTGGCGCCATGACATTGATCCAAGCCGTCTTCCACCGGACACTGTCGCGAAGTGCCCGATATTTCTCTCACGCCAGCTTGAACGTCAGACCCTCCTGCCCAACCGATACGATCAAACATTCGTCATCAGAATGACATATGCCCGCCGACGGCCTAGGGTAACACTATACTGACGCACACTATTGCATTGACTTGCGCTTTGTCGGAAGAACTTGGAGTCGATGTCCACGTGTTTGCATCGAACACTTGGATCCGGCTGCAAGACGGATCGTATTCGCAAATGCAGAACACGGTCAAAAAGCTCGCTCGTGTTCCTGCGGAGACGCTTGAACACCATGCGTCGGACTCGGAACACGAGGGGCATCGCGCTCCGGAATCAGCGACAACCGTTCTTCGGTTTGTCAGAATCCTCGCGCCAGGAGGCGCCTATGAACGCAGCGAACCTATTTTTGGCCGGTTTCCTGTCCGTTTGTTTATTCGCATCTGGCGCAGTAGACAGCTCCGCAAAACCGTTCGTTTGGGCTCGTGCTGGCGATGCCCTGACACTCGATCCACATGCAGTCAACGAAGGCTCCACGCATGCGCTGAACCATCAAATCTATGAACCACTCATCATCCGTGACCATGCTGGCAAGTTGGAACCCGCCCTCGCAACGTCCTGGACACAGACGATAGACCCTAAGATTTGGTCTTTCCAATTGCGCAGCCAAGTCACATTCCATGACGGCAAGCCATTGACCGCTGACGACGTTGTATTCTCCATCGAACGTGCTCTCTCGATCCATTCAGATATGCGCACGCGTCTTCAGAGCGTGCGTTCCGTCAAGGCCGTCGCCGCCAACGAGATCGAAATCAAAACGCATGTGCCGGATCCACTGCTGCCCATCCGTCTAACCGACATTTTCATTATGAATAAAGCTTGGGCCGAAGCGCATGGTGCACTTGAGCCGCAAAAGTATCTGGCTGGCGAAAAGACATTTGCTTCAACGAACAGCAATGGCACCGGGCCCTACAAACTCGTATCGCGCACCCCAGGCAAAGAAACAAAGCTGACCCGCAACCAAAAATACTGGGGCTGGCGCGAGACGGATGCGTCAAGTCGGGTACCCGAAATCATATACCGCCCCATGCCGACATCGAAAGATCGCATCACGGCACTATTGGACGGTTCGGTCGACTTTGTCCAAGACGTTCCGCTGTCGGAGCTGGAGGTGTTGCGGCAGGCCCCAAACCTAAAACTCAGCGTCGGTCCAGAAAACCGGGTCATCTTTATTGGTTTGTCGGTCAAAGCCCAATTTGATGGCAAACCCAATCCACTCGCCAACAAAGCTGTCCGCGAAGCGATAGGGAGTGCGATTGACCGCCTCTCGATCCAACGCAACGTCATGCTCGGTCAGTCTATTCCAACTGCCGTGCTGGCCCCACCGGGCATCAATGGCTTCCCGTTTGAACTTGACGAAATCCCACCGCGGGATACCGGCAAGGTGAGGTCGCTGCTCAAAAAAGCGAACGTTGCCGAAGGTACAAAATTGACGCTCGACTGCCCCAACAATCGCTATGTAAATGATGCGGCCATCTGTAAAGCCGTTGCCGCTCAACTCGCAACCGTCGGGCTCAACGTAGAAGTTGTGTTACGTCCTAAGCGCGATCACTTTCGCAAAGTCCGTTCAGGCCAGTCGCAGTTCTTCCTGCTCGGCTGGGGCGTACCAACGTTCGATAGCGCATACATATTTTCAAACCTGTTTCATACGCGCCAAAACAACCTCGGGACATGGAACGGAACGGGTTTTTCCGATCCGGACCTCGACAAACAGATCATGGCATTGTCACAACTGAACGAGAGTGGCGCGCGGGCACGGTCTATGTCGTATATCTGGCAAACCGCACGCGAGGCGCGGATCTACATTCCGATCCACGTACAAACGCTCATGTACGCCATGCGCAACGGCATTGATGTTACGGTCGACATCTCCAATACCCCAAAACTGAAACACGCAAAGATCGTCAGTCAGACCGCCGATACGCATTCTCAGTAAGTCAGGCTGAGTATTGGTTTAAACTCAATTCCGGAGGCGGAGGCTCTCTGAAGTCGTCCTACAGCACTTTCGGTCCACGCCCAATGGCGGCAATGCCCGTGCGCGAGACTTCTGCCAGGCCAAGCTCCGTCATGATCCCGATGAAGCGATCGACATCGACCGAACGACCTGTCAACTGGAACACGAAATGCTCCGTTGATGCATCAATGACATCCGCTCTGAAAATCTCGGCCAGGCGCAATGCCTCAATTCGATGCTCACCCTTCCCGACAACTTTGATCAAGGCCAATTCGCGTTCGAGCGATTCACCTTCCAGCGTTAAATCCGTGACGCTGTGCACCGGCACCATGCGCTCAAGTTGATGCTTGATTTGTTCGATTACCGCAGGCGTGCCGCCAGTAACGATGGTGATGCGAGAGACATGCTGTTCATGCTCTGTCTCGGTGACGGTCAACGAGTCAATATTGTAACCCCGCCCTGAAAACAGCCCGATCACACGCGCCAACACGCCCGGCTCATTGTCAACAAGAACCGAAAGGGTCCGAGACACGACTTCCTGATCCAATATTGGATCCGGATAGTGTGATTGTGTCGGTGCGTTCGCCATATTCAGTGCTTTCTCTCAGTGCCGCTTGCGGATAAATCGTTAACCCTGCGCCAGATGGGGGCGCAAATTTTCGATTGCAGGTTCATCGACCTCGTCTTCTGCAACAATCCAATCTTCTTTAAGCGCAGCCGTCTTCCACGCGCCAAACGTATCGCTGCTCAGCACAGCATCAATATAAGCCTGCGTGACATCATCCACTTTGATTCCGTACGTATCGATCCGGGTCAATAGCGGCGCGTACATCGCGTCTGCAGCAGTAAACGCCCCGTATAAGAACGGACCGTCGGCTGATGCACCAAACCGCTCTCGCGCTTCGCCGACAATCGCACACAACCGCGAAACGTTTGCCGCCACGTCCGCGCCACGGTCTTTGCCGGCAAAACGCTTGCCAAGATTCATCGGGCAGGCCGATCGTAACGCAGAAAATCCGGCATGCATTTCAGCGGAAACAGCACGCGCATGCGCACGGCCTTGCCGATCCGCCGGCCACACATTTTTGTCAGGATATTTCTCGGCCAAGTATTCGAGGATCGCCAGCGTCTCCCAGACCTTGATGTCTCCATCAACGAGAACCGGCACCAAGCCTGCAGCCGAAATCTCCGAAATGCGATCAGCAAAGTCTGCCTTAAACAGCGGAATGACGGTCTCCTCAAACGGAATACCCAGCGCTGTCATGGCGATCCATGGTCTCAGCGACCAAGACGAATAGAGTTTGTTGCCGATATAAAGATGCATCGCCTCGCGTCCTTAGTTTGTGACGGGCTACTGGCACAAGGTCAGCTAGACGAGCGCCTTGCCTTCTTTACCGATCGCATTGCCGATTTCTTCATCAGAAACGTCTTCACCCATGAGCATTTCGTTATGGGCTTTGCCGGATGGAATCATCGGGAAGCAATTCGCCAGATTGGCAACCCGACAGTCAAACATCACGGGACCATTGTGCTCGATCATTTCAGTGATCGCGGCATCAAGGTTTGCCGGTTTCTCACAACGGATACCATAGGCACCGTAGGCTTCGGCAAGTTTAACGAAATCTGGCAGCGACTCCGTATAGGTCTCTGACAATCGATTGCCATGCAGCAGTTGCTGCCACTGGCGCACCATGCCCATATATTGATTATTCAGGATGAAGATTTTCACCGGCAGGTGATACTGCACGGCAGTCGACATTTCTTGGATGTTCATCAGGATAGATGCATCGCCGGCGATATCGACACACAAAGCTTTCGGGTGCGCAATTTGCGCACCAATTGCCGCGGGCAAGCCGTAACCCATCGTACCAAGCCCCCCGGACGTCAACCATCGGTTGGGTTCCGCGAAGTGATAGAATTGCGCAGCCCACATCTGGTGTTGGCCGACTTCGGTGGAGATGTACGTGTCGCGATCCTTGGTCAGCTCGTACAACCGCTCGATCGCATATTGCGGCATGATAAAGTCATCTGACTGTTTGTATGCCAGGGACTTGCGCTTGCGCCAGGTGTCAATCTGCTTCCACCAGGCTTTGTGCGCCGACTTGTCCAACTGCGGCGCACTTGATTTCCAAAGGCGCAGCATATCTTCCATGACACGCGTTGCATCACCGATGATTGGCACGTCGGCGCGGACGTTCTTGTTGATCGATGACGGATCAATATCGATATGGATGCGCTTCGAATTAGGGGCAAACGCGTCAAGCCGCCCCGTTATCCGGTCATCGAACCGCGCACCAATGCAGATCATGACATCGCAATCGTGCATCGCCATATTCGCCTCGTACGTGCCATGCATCCCAAGCATTCCAAGCCAGTTCTTTTCGTGCGCTGGAAATGCACCCAACCCCATCAAAGTTGAGGTCAGCGGAAATCCGGTCGTTCGTACCAACTCACGCAGCAATTGCGATGCCTTCGGTCCTGAGTTGATGACGCCACCACCGGTGTAGAACACGGGCTTCTTCGCCTTCGACATCAGCTCGATGGCGTCGCGGACCTGTTTTTCCGCGCCTTTCAATTGTGGCTGGTAGGTCTTGTGCTGAATGTTCGAGGGACCAACATAGTTTCCACTGCCAAATTGCACATCTTTGGGAATATCAACAACAACCGGCCCCGGGCGGCCTGAGCGCGCCACATAAAAGGCTTCATGCATCACGCGCGCTAGGTCATCCGGACTCTTGACCAAATAATTGTGCTTGGTGCAAGACCGCGTAATTCCGACAGTGTCGCACTCCTGAAACGCATCCGAACCAATGAGATGCGTTGGTACTTGTCCCGTAATACAGACCAAAGGAATCGAATCCATCAACGCATCGGTCAAGCCAGTGACAGCATTGGTGGCACCAGGTCCAGATGTAACCAACACGACGCCGACTTTGCCCGTCGATCGTGCGTAACCCTCGGCGGCATGAACCGCTCCGCCTTCTTGACGGACTAGAATATGTCGAACCTTATCCTGCTGAAACATCTCATCATAGATCGGCAGAACAGCTCCGCCCGGATAACCGAATACGACTTCAGCGCCCTGATCGGTTAGCGCTTGCAGCACCATTTCAGCGCCAGTCATGGTCCGAGCCATGGACATGTCTCCTCTTAGCTAATCCGGCTCTCTTGCCGGATCGTGATCGTGTCGTTCTTTTCAGAATGCCGGTTTAAGGTGAAGCGGCAATGCGCTCAAGACAAATCAACCTAAAATAATATTGAGAGCATCATTTCTTTTCATATCGATCAAATTTATATCAATCCATGACATCATATTACGTCGCAGCCAGGTTAATTGCCGTTTCGCATATTGTCGCGTCTCGGTTTGCGCGCGCGCTGTGGCTTCTGCAATATCGAACTTGCCTTCCAGATATTCCAGCAGTGGAGAAACGCCTAGCGCGCGCATAATTGGAAAACTGCGATCGAGTTGCATAGCCTGCAATCGGGCAACTTCGAAAAGCGCACCTCCTTCAATCATTTGCACGAGCCGCGTGTTGCACCGCTGATAGAGTAGCTCACGGTCCATCGTCACAACGACTTTTGTGCACCGTCCGGCATCCAAAATCGGGGTACCGGGCATCGACTGCCAATAGCTAAGCGACCGTCCGGTACTCTCAATCACTTCCAATGCGCGAACTAGTCGTTGTGCATCCGTCGGCATCAATCGCCCAGCCATATCAGAATCACGCACTTTGAGAGCCGCATGAAGTGCAGCAGCCCCCTCGGTAGCAGCCAGATCACGCCAACGCTGGCGGATTTTCGGATCTATAGGAGGAACTGGCGACAAACCTTCCAGCAGGCCCCGAAAATACAGCCCAGTTCCACCAACGATTATCGGGATTTCGCCGCGCGCGTGTATCGAGCCCACGTTCACGGCAACATCGGACAGATAGCGCCCCACCGAATACGCGTCTCCGGCCCCGACAAAACCGTAGAGCTCATGCGTGATCCCCTCCATCTCGTCAATTTGTGGTCGCGCTGTCAGCACGCTCAAATCGCGATAGACCTGCATGCTATCGGCATTGATCACGACACCACCGACCGACTTGGCGAGGTCGACAGCGAGCGCAGATTTTCCACTGGCTGTGGGGCCAGCAATCAATATTGCCTGTGGTCTGCTCAACGCCGTTCATCCTTCCAGTTGTGCAATGCCAAATAATCGCGTACCGCAAACAGGTTGCGGTCGCATCACTGCCCAACATATGCCATCACAAACCTGAGCCCATTATGCCATACGTCGCTCTCGTCCTAACTGCACCACAACTGACTGCAGAGCATATTGCCGCCGTTCAGGCCGTTTCGCCGCGAATGAGCGGATTGAAACCCCTTGTTCTCGCACCCAAAGCCGCCTGCCAATGGAAGTTCGAACTGACATCGGAAGAGGTCAGTGAGATCTTGCGTGCCGCTCGTGCCGCATTGGCCGACGCGGCCGTCGACGTGAATATGGTTGGAGATGACACCGATCGACGCAAACGCCTACTGATCGCCGATATGGACTCAACGATAATCGAACAAGAATGCATCGACGAAGTCGCGGATTTCGCCGGTTGCGGCGAACAAGTTGCCGCCATCACTGAACGCGCAATGCGTGGAGAATTGGATTTCGAGGCAGCACTAACGGTGCGCGTAGGCTTGCTAAAAGGTCTCGATACGGCAGCATTGGATCGCGTTGCTACAGAACGACTTACAATAACTCCCGGTGCGACCACATTGGTGGCGACGATGGCGGCAAACGGCGCCTTTTGCGCGTTAGTGTCTGGCGGTTTCACCTTCTTCACGAGCCGCATCGCGGACCGTGTCGGTTTTCATGAGAACCGCGCCAATTCTCTAGAGGTGAATGAGGGAAAATTAACAGGCCGCGCCATACCACCTATCCTGGGTCGTCAGGCGAAACTCGATGCGCTCAACGAACTCACCGAACGAGAAGGGATCCCCATAGATGGTACGTTGGCGGTTGGCGACGGCGCCAATGATCTGGCCATGATCAAAGCTGCGGGGCTCGGTGTCGCCTTTCACGCCAAGCCCATAGTCGCAGCTGAGGCAGACGCCGCAATCAACCACAGTGATCTCACCGCACTCCTGTATCTGCAGGGATACCATCAGTCAGACTTCGTCTGATAACTGTCCGTTGCAACGGCACCAAACAAACCGGAACCAACATGTCCGCAATCGTTAGCCTCATCGGCGGTTTTGTCCTGCTCATCATTGGCGGCGAGATGTTGGTGCGAGGTGCCGTGCGGACGGCAGAACGGCTTGGCGTTTCACCATTAATCATCGGTTTGACGCTCGTTGGTTTTGGCACGTCCGCACCAGAGATGGCGATTTCAGTGCAAGCCGCACTTGATGGCTCTCCTGGCATCGCTATTGGCAACTTCGTCGGCTCAAGTATTTCCAATATCCTATTGATCCTTGGCGCTGCAGCAATTCTCGCGCCCATCGCCGTCTCTTCAGCCGCACTCAGCCGGGACGGTACTTTCGTATTGATCACAGCTGTATTGTTTGCCGTTGTCAGTTTCCTGATGCCCTACAACAGTTATGTCGGTTGGTGCTTTATTGCGCTTCTTGCGACCTATCTGACTTACGCGTGGAGGCAAGAGCGTGTCGCGACAGGCGAGGGCCACACCAGCGCCTACGAAATGGCAGAGGGCTTTAGTCAAATGCGCGATGGGCGCGGCCGCGGCTGGATGTCTGCCAAGATCCACCGCAGCGCGATCATCATTGGGCCGTTGCTGCTCGCTTTCGTTGGCCTGATCGGCATTGTCCTGGGTGGTCGGTTGCTGGTTGTTGGAGCTGTTTCGATAGCCAAGGACCTAGGCATCTCAGAAACAGTGATCGGCTTGACGATCGTCGCCGTCGGCACCTCGATGCCCGAATTCGTGACGTCTGTCGTCGCCGCGCTCCGAGGCCAACCATCAGTCGCTGTTGGGAATATTCTAGGCTCCAACATCTACAACATTCTCGGGGTAGGCGGCATAACGGCCATTCTCGCACCGACAACCGTGCCTTCCCAGATCGTCCACTACGACAATCTTGTGATGGTTGCCGCCTGCATGCTGCTCCTGCTGTTTGCACGCACCGGATTTCGAATTACTCGCATTGAGGGAACGCTGCTCCTGTCATGCTACGCAGCCTACATCTGGACGCTATGGCCGAAATAATCCGTCTACAAATAATCTGTCGAAAGAATGAATTACTGCTTGAGTCTGTAACCAGTCTTGAAAATCCACCAAACCGTGATGAGACCGGCCGCCAGGAACAATAGAGCCATCATCAGGCTGACAGTAACGCTGACATCACCATTGCCAGTAAAACTCCACCGAAATCCGCTAATCAGATACACAACCGGGTTGAACAGACTGACCTTCTGCCAGAACGGCGGCAACATATCGAGCGAGTAGAAAGTCCCACCAAGGAATGTCAGCGGAGTGATCACCAGCAGCGGCACGACCTGTAACTGCTCAAAGTTCTTCGCCCAAATTCCGATTATGAAGCCGAGCAACGCAAACGTCACTGCGGTGAGCACCAGAAACAACAGCATCCACATAGGGTGCTCTATCCTCAACGGAACGATCAGAGACGCCGTCGCCAGGATGATGAGTCCAAGGATTATCGACTTAACGGCCGCCGCGCCGACATATCCGACAACGATCTCTGCATAAGAAATTGGAGCCGACAGGATCTCATAGATCGTGCCGATGAACTTTGGGAAATAGATTGCAAATGACGCGTTCGAAACACTTTGTGTCAGAAGCGATAACATCACCAAACCCGGCACGATGAACGCACCGTAACTAACCCCGTCTATCTCCGTAATCCGTGAGCCTATCGCCGAACCGAACACGACGAAATAGAGGCACGTCGAGACCACCGGTGAGATGATGCTTTGCATCAACGTACGCCGGGTCCGTGCCATTTCGAATTTGAACAGCGCCCAAACCGCCTGCCAATTGAATGATTGCAGAGTCGTCATGCGCCGTTCCTGACCAGATCGACGAATATGTCTTCGAGCGAATTCTGCTGCGTGTCCAGATCGCGAAACGTTATTCCCTCAAATTGCAAGGCAGTCAGCAACTTCGTGACACCAGTCCGTTCACCCTTGGCGTCGAATGCGTAATGCAACGTCGTGCCATCGCCGCCAAGCTCCAACCGAAACTCACTCATCGCCGACGGTATCGATTGAAGTCGATCGTTCAGGTATAACGTCAACCGTTTCTGGGCAAAGCGCTGCATGAGTTGCGTTTTTTCTTCAACAACAACAACTTCGCCGTGATTAATTACGCCCACGCGGTCTGCCAGTTCTTCCGCTTCTCCAATGTAGTGCGTTGTCAGAATGATGGTGACGCCTATTCGTTGCAGCTCCAGCACGACATCCCACATTGCGCGGCGCAATTCGACGTCGACACCGGCCGATGGCTCGTCGAGGAACAAAACCGCAGGTTCATGGCTAAGCGCTTTTGCGATCAGCACCCGCCGTTTCATACCGCCCGACAGCGACATGATCATGTTGTCCTTTTTGTCCCAAAGCGACAGGTCTTTCAGAACCTTTTCGATATGTGTCGGGTTTGGTGACTTACCAAAAAGTCCTCGACTCAACGAGACCGTTGCCCAAACCGTCTCGAAAGCATCTGTCGTCAGCTCCTGTGGCACGAGACCTATGAGCGAACGTGCTGCGCGAAAATCCGCAACATTGTCGTGTCCATCAACCAGTACCTTGCCCGACGATGCATTGACGATACCGCAGATTATACTAATCAGTGTCGTCTTGCCGGCGCCATTGGGCCCGAGCAATGCGAAAATCTCGCCGCGACGGATTTCAAGGTCAACGTTCTTCAATGCCTGAAAACCGTTGTCGTACGTTTTGGTCAATCCACGCACGTCAATGATCGTGCTGTTCGCATCCCGCACAACGTTCGAAGCGGCATTTTTTAGCGTGATTGCATCATCGACACGCATCAAGCACCTTCCATGATGATCTTGGAAAACAGCGCAGGATCGATATTGCCACCAGACAGCATCGCAACAACAGTCCGGCCCGCCGCATCAAACTTTCCGGTCAGAAGGGCTGCCAACGCAACCGCGCCGCCGGGCTCAAGCACAAGTTTCAGTTCAAGGAACGCAAACCGAACGGCGTCTGCCGCCTCGTCATCGGTGACAACGATACCCGGTCCACACAGTTGTTGCGCCACAGCGAACGTCTGCTCACCAGGCTGATCCACCAATAGCGCGTCACAAATAGAACCAGACCGTGCTTCGTTCTGAAGCCGACGGCCGGCTGCCAAAGAACGGGCAAAATCATCGAATCGGGACGGTTCAACCGAATGCACCGTCGTCGCGGAACGGATCCCTTTGACGGCTGTAGCAACACCTGACAAAAGTCCACCGCCAGCAGTACAAACTAAGACGGCATCAGGTTGCGCACCAACATTCTCAGCCTGTTCCATCAACTCCAGTCCGGCCGTACCCTGGCCCGCCATCACGCGTAGGTCGTCAAATGGATGGACGAGGTCCGCACGGCGTTCTGCGGCAAGGTCCCGGGCAATCTGATAGCGATCTTCAGTTGCCCGGTCGTAAAGAACAACCTCGGCACCCGCCGCTTTGGTGCGCGCCAGCTTCAGGGCAGGCGCATCAGACGGCATCACGATTGCAGCCGGCATGTCGCACAGCGCCGCCGCGGCCGCGATGCCCTGAGCGTGGTTCCCTGATGAACTCGCAACAACCCCGCCCGGATATTTTTTCTTGTCAATCAACGATATAGCGTTGTAGGCACCGCGGAACTTGAAGGCCCCGACGCGCTGCAGGTTTTCTGCCTTGAGCAGCACGCGGCCGCCGACGCGTTCGTTTAAAACAGGGTGCTCAATCAACGGGGTACGCACGGCCAGCCCGGCGATCCGCTTGGCGGCTGCCTCGATGTCAGATCGTTCAAGAGCCTGCCCGCCCATCATACACTCCGCCACTTTTTAGATAAAAAAACCGGTCCCTATGGACCGGTTACACTCGTTTTTGTGCAGCTTTACTGTCGTTTTCATTCAGAATTACAACAGAATTGATCTAGCACTTGACCAAATCAACAGCGATCCGTGCAACGCCCATTCCCTTTGGTACAATATTCATCGTCTGCTTGCACTTCGATGTCTCAACCTTGAGGTTGGCCCGGAACGCGTCGCCAACGACGTTGACGGCAATGCCATCACCGACCACCTGACCGGTCACCGCTCCGCCTGCGGAATAAGTGCGTTCTTCCCACATTCCGCTGACTTTGCCGCTGCGCACATTCAGTCGTGCAACAGCATCAATCCGATAATTGTTGCTCGCACACCGCAGATTGTGGCGCAGTTCGCTGCCGCCCGCCTCGCTGAAATAGGTTGCGATGCATTTCACCTTTTCAGTTTCGCCACCGTCGAGCGTCATTTGCCCCCAACCTGTCCAACGGCCCGGCAACATTTCGATCGGCCCGGCAACAGCCCCGCCCGTAAACGCGAAAGCGAGAACAAGCGCTGCCAGCCGGCTACACAAATTCGAAAAACGTCGATTGTTCATGGTCTCGTCCCGCCCGCAAAGACATTCTGGCCAAATGCGCTCTGGCCAGTCCAGCTGCGCAGTCTACACCAAATCGGAAAAACTGTAATAGATGAGACATTCCACAATATGGGCCACATTGTGGGCCTGTCGCGCACCGACGCTGTGTTGTCCACTATCGCGGGTGTGTGATCGGTTCAACGGCAAATAAATGCTCAACCGGACCATTACCTTTGCCGACATTAAGCGCATCGGCACTTTGCAGGGCGTGCGTCAAATAGGATTTTGATGCCCGTACCGCCGGCTCCATCGGAAAACCAGCAGCAAGGTGGGCTGCGATCGCCGACGCCAACGTACAGCCGGTACCATGAGTGTTCGACGTGTCGACCCGTAGGCCCCCGATGACAACCGGTCCATCCGATGTAACCAACACATCGTCAGCACGGTCTCCTTCGAAATGGCCGCCCTTCATGAGCACGGCCTGACACCCGGCATCACGCAAAGCCGTGCCCTGTGCCGTCAGTTCTTCGAGCGTTGCAGCGCGCTCAACACCCAACAATTGCGCGGCCTCGTCCATATTCGGTGTGAGCAACGTTGCAACGGGAAAAAGATGGTCTTTCAGGGCGGCAACGGCATCCTGCTCGATCAGCAGATCACCGCTAGTCGCGACCATCACGGGATCGATAACGCTCGGCACGCCAACCCGTGCCAACTGCACAGCGACCACCTCAATGATCGCAGCCGTGCCAAGCATGCCGGTCTTGACGGCGCCAATCTCAAGATCATTGAAAACAGATGAGATCTGCTGGTCGACGAACGAAGCTGGCAGCATCTCAACGCCCTGAACGCCCATGGTATTCTGTGCTGTAATGGCAGTGAGCGCCGAAGCGCCGTAGACGCCCAGTGCACTGAACGTTTTGAGGTCAGCCTGGATGCCGGCACCGCCAGAACTGTCCGAACCCGCAATTGTCAGCGCCAGCGGCCGTTTCGGCATAGGTCCCACCTGTAATTCGGCAGCATCAGCGCCGTTGTCCTATGATGTCCTGCTGCAATTCCTTGGACATGAACGAGCCCTCGAGTTCCACAAGCGCTGGAAATGTCTCAAGCATCCACTGCCCAACCCAGGTCATCGTCCCGGTCAGGAACATGATACCGGTAATAATCAGCATGACACCCATAAATCGCTCAACGGTCGTAAGGTGCTTCTTGATGCGCTGCAGAAACGACAAGAACGGCCGGATCGCAACCGCAGCCAGGACGAACGGGATGCCAAGGCCAAGCGAATAAACAAATAACAATTGGACGCCACGTGCCACACTGTCTTCACTCGCAGCAACCGCCAGAACGGTCGCCAGTACCGGCCCGATACACGGCGTCCAGCCAAACGCAAACGCGAGGCCGATCAGATAGGCCCCCGCAAGACTGGCACCCTGAACATTCGCCTCATAGCGCGCCTCACGATAGAGTAGCCCAATCCGGAATACGCCAAGAAAATGCAACCCGAACAGAATGATAACGGCGCCAGCGATCTTTGAGAGCGGTTCCTGATAGGACTGGATCAGTTGCCCGAAAGCAGATGCACCAGCGCCAAGACCAACAAAAACGGTTGTAAAACCGAGCACGAAGAAGATGGAACCGAGCACGACACGGCGCCAGACGGCGTCATCCATCTGATCGTCGGCGGAAACCTGCGAAATCGTCGTGCCACCCAGGTAACCAAGGTACGGTGGCACCAAAGGCAGGACGCACGGACTTAGAAAACTGATGAGGCCCGCCATCGCGACGCCAAAATAGATATGAGCCTCCAGCATGCGCGCGACGTGCCCTTCGATGATTATGTCTGTCGTGAACTGATCGTAGTGGTTCGACGAATTCAAGGCCACTCAACTCAGGTCACAGGCGCGTGCGATACCAGCGTCGATCAAACCGAAATGGTGGTGAGTGCCGCAACGCCGGGCAATCGCTTACCCTCGAGCCATTCCAGAAAAGCACCACCCGCCGACGAAACGTAGGTGTAATCACCAGCCACACCTGCCGCATTGAGCGCCGCAACCGTATCACCACCACCCGCGACGGAGACCAGTTCACCCGCCTTGGTCAACCGTGCAGCTTCATTGGCCAGCGCAAATGTGCCCTTGCCGAAAGGTTCAATCTCGAAGGCGCCAAGCGGACCGTTCCACAGCAACGTCTTGCAACCACCCAGCATCTTGGAGAGCCGCTCGACCGTATCCGGTCCAACATCGAGGATCATGTCATCGGTCGCGACATCACCGAGGCCCGTCACCCGTGATGCGGCACCAGCCTTGAATTCCTTGGCAACCACCACATCGCTCGGCAGCAGGATTTCGCAATCGTTTGCCGTTGCGACCTTGACGATCCGGCGGGCCTCTTCGACGAGGTCCGGCTCAGCCAATGACGCACCAACCGAAACACCATTCGCCAACAAGAACGTGTTGGCCATACCGCCACCGATGATCAGCTTGTCGACCTTGGTCACCAGGTTGGACAACACCGGGATTTTAGATGAGACCTTGGCGCCGCCGACAACCGCGGCCGTCGGGCGCTGAGGCGCCTCAAGCGCGCTTTGTAGCGCCGAAATCTCTTCCATCATCAACGGCCCGGCAAATGCGGGCAACTGAAATGCGAGGCCTTCTGTCGAGGCATGCGCACGATGGGCTGCCGAAAAGGCATCGTTTACGTAGATATCGCCGAGCGTCGCCAGATCCTTGGCAAAGCCGCCATCATTGCCTTCCTCGCCGGCGTGAAACCGCAGGTTCTCGAGCACACAGACATCGCCTGCCGACAGCCCGTCGACAACCTTGCGCGCCGTCGGGCCAACGCAATCCGCGCCGAACGCGACCGGCTGACCAAGCAACTCGCCAAGCTTGACCGCAATCGGCTGTAGCGACATCTCATCATCGCGCTGCCCCTTGGGGCGGCCGAAATGGGAGAGCAGCACCACCTTGGCGCCACGCGCGCACCATGACTTTATGCCGGGTACGATGCGCTCAAGACGCGTCGCGTCGCTCACCACACCGCTTCGCACCGGAACATTAAGATCAGCCCGGACGAGCAAGGTTTTGCCGTCGGTATCGACTTCGTCCGTGGTCTTGAGGTTACTGAGCTGCATCCTTTAATCCCGTGCCAGTGCCAAATTTGTCCAATAATCAAGCCAGAATCCGAGGGCGGACGCTCTTTCAATAAGCCATTCGATTGCCGAGCGGGTGATCATTTCCCGGTTAGGTTAAGCGCCTGTGCAACGATTGCATCGGCCGTAATGCCGAAATGCTCATAGGCCTTGGCAGCTGGCGCAGAGATACCGAAACTCGACATCCCGATGAAGGCGTCGCCCGATTGCATCCACTCATCCCAGCCCGTGCGCACACCGGCTTCGATGACGATCCTGGGTGTGTCACCAAGCACCTCTGCCTGATAGTCAGACGACTGCTCTCGGAACAATTCAACGCAAGGCATGGACACGACCACCGATTTGACGCCCTGCCCCGCCAGCGTCTCAGCAGCCTTGAGCGCGAGGCCGACCTCGGACCCGGTCGCAATGAGGGTCACCGCTCGGTTCAACGCGTCGCCGGAGAGGACATAGCCGCCGCGGGCACAAAGGTTCTCGTTGCCAGAGCCGCGACCGTTGACGACGCCTTGCCGCGTCAGCGCCAACACCGAAGGTGTCTTCTCCGACGTCACGGCCAATTCCCAACATTCCGCCGTCTCGACCCCGCAAGCCGGGCGGAACACATGGAGATTGGGCATCGCGCGCAGGCTCGCCACGTGCTCAACCGGCTGATGCGTCGGACCATCTTCGCCAAGCCCGATGGAGTCGTGCGTCATGACATATATGGCGCGCAAGCCCATCAAGGCCGCGAGCCGGATCGATGGACGGCAATAATCGGTGAACACAAGGAACGTGCCACCGTAAGGAACAAAGCCGCCATAAAGCGCCATGCCGTTCATCGCCGCCGCCATGCCATGTTCGCGGACGCCGAAATGAATGTAGCTGCCACCAAATTCACCTGGCTTGACCAACGGTTGCCCCTTGCCGAGCGTGTTGTTGGATCCCGTCAAATCCGCAGAGCCGCCGGCAAGGCCCGGCACCACCGGCAAGAGTGCCTCGATCGCGAGTTGCGACCAAACGCGCGTCGCCTTGGTCTCGCCGCCATCGACAACCGATTGCTTATGGTCAGCGATCGCTTTACTGACCGCAGAGCGGATGTCGGCGTTCATCGGGTCTTCGAACGCGGCACGCTGAGCATGGTTGACGCCGGCCCACTTGCCGGCCCACGTCGCATAAGCGGCACCACCTCGCGACCCGGCTGCGCGCCAGGCATTGAGCACGTCTTCGGGTATCTCGAACGGCGCGTGCGGCCAGCCGAGCTGTTCACGAGTTGCTGCAATTTCATCTGCGCCGAGCGGCGCACCGTGGGCGCCCGCCGTCCCGGCTTTCTTAGGCGCGCCATAGCCGATCACGGTTTTGACAGCGATCATCGTCGGGCGTCCGGTCTCGGCCTGTGCGGCCTTTATGGCGGCGCGCACCGATGCGGGATCGTGGCCATCAGCGCTGAGTGTGTGCCAGCCAGATGCTTCGAAACGCTTGGCCTGATCATCAGAAACCGACAGCGACGTTGGACCGTCGATCGATATGCTGTTGTCATCAAACAGGACGATCAATCGGCCAAGCCCCCAATGACCGGCCATCGAGATCGCCTCGTGGCTAATCCCTTCCATGAGGCAGCCATCACCGGCAATGCAGTACGTGTAGTTTTCGATGGCATCTCCGACACGGGCATTCCACATGCGTTCGGCGAGTGCCATGCCGACGGCGTTGGCGATGCCCTGGCCAAGCGGCCCCGTCGTTGTCTCGATGCCCGGCAGATGGCCGTATTCGGGATGGCCGGCGGTGTGGTAGCCGATCTGCCGAAAATTGTGCAATTGCTCCAAATCGGCGCCAGGATACCCGGTGAGATAGAGCAACGAGTAGAGCAGCATGGAACCATGGCCAGCCGACAGCACGAAACGGTCCCGAGACGGCCATTCCGGATGCGCTGGATCGAACTTGAGGAATTCGGTGAACAGAACCGTTGCCGTGTCGGCCATCCCCATCGGCATGCCCGGATGGCCGGAATTCGCCTGCTGCACCGCGTCCATCGACAATGCCCGAATGGCATTCGCCATATCCGCGAAGTTGACCACTCCCGTCCCTGCGCGATTGTCGTTGTCAGCCATGCACCGCTCCTGTGGTCGCAGCCAGAACGCGCCGAAGGCGCCCGCGACATCATCGGTAGAAAAGTCGTGAAGACCGTTTAGCCGCCCAGCCCCAGCACGTAAACCGGATAAACCCTGGATATCCCGGCTTTTAGCATGTGTTTCTACGAGCCCGATGCCATCGAAGATGTAAAAAGTTGCAGATGCGCATCATAACATTGATCGCGACGCGGAAAATCACCCGGTGAAAGCCGTTCTACAGTGTTTTGCCCAGGAACGACTCAAGCTCAGCCCGCGTCGGCAAGCCCGAACGCGCACCAAGCCGCCTGCACTTCATTGCAGCGACCGCATTGGCAACGTCCGAGCATTCCGCAATCGAACGCTGTTCGCTGAGCATCAGCGAAAACGCGCCGTGGAAGGCATCACCTGCCCCGGTTGTGTCTGCGATCGGAACCTGAACACCATTGCTGCTGCCACCGCCGAAGGTATCGCGCCACATGTAGCCATCCGGACCGAGCGTGACGCCGGCGTGACGCGGCCCCATCAGCATAATGCGATCAAGTTGCTGCTTGCGATCCATATCGGGCAGAAACTCATCGAGCGCGCCATGCGAGAAAATCGCATAATCGGTGAGCAGCAAGATTTCCGTCAGGCTCTCACGGCCGCCAAGGTCGGCGTCAAGCACGGTCGGTAGCCCGAGAGCTCGCGCGCGGGCGAAAACAACACGAACGGCCTCCACCCAGCGCAAATCAGCGAGCACAAGGTTCGCGTTCTCCAGACGCTCAAGCGGCAACCAACTGGTGCCGTTAGGCATATTGATGTCACGTGCCCCGACAACCAGGCGTTCACCATCGGCGCCAACGATCACAACCGCGTTCGAGGTACGGCCTTCCTCGAAAGTTTCGACATAGCGGACATCGACCCCGACGGACTTCAGACTGGATTTGACCCGATGGCCGGCGTCATCGTCACCGACGCGGCTCCACAGCTCAACCTTCCCGCCGAGTTTGGCAATCGTCGCCGCCGCGTTGGCCGCCATGCCGCCGCCGCTCTCGACATGCTCAAGCGCGCGGATCTTGCCAGGCGCCGTTGGCAATGCATCAACACGGTAGACACGGTCCAGCGCTGCGTGCCCGACACATATAATCGGCCCGCTCACGGCAACGCTCCCATGACTTTTCCAACCATCTCAGATGCAGCGTTCAGCAACCTACTCCCTTACGCCAATCACGGTATCGTCTCGAATCGTGGAGATCATGCGACGATGACGAACAATTCAGAGCCGCCGTTATGGCACTTTTGCAATACGATCAAAAGCCTGCAACTGACGCAGTAAGTCTTCGAACTGACCAAGCGGCACCATGTTGGGCCCGTCCGAGGGCGCATTGTCCGGATCCTGGTGGGTCTCGATGAAGAGCCCAGCAACGCCAACCGCGACCGCCGCGCGGGCTAGCACCGGTACAAATCGACGATCACCGCCAGAGGACGTGCCCTGCCCGCCAGGTTGCTGGACAGAGTGTGTGGCGTCGAAAATCACTGGCGCACCGGATTCGGCCATGATCGGCAATGACCGCATGTCCGAGACCAGCGTGTTGTAGCCAAACGAAGCACCGCGCTCCGTGAGCAGGACATTCGGATTGCCGCTTTCGGTAACCTTGGCGACAACGTTCTTCATGTCCCATGGCGCGAGAAACTGCCCTTTCTTGATCTTGACGACCCGTCCGGTCTGCGCGGCTGCCACGAGCAGATCCGTCTGACGGCAAAGGAAAGCAGGGATCTGCAGGACGTCGACGACCTCGGCGACGGTCGCACATTGACCCGCATCGTGCACATCGGTGACGATCGGCAGGCCCAGCGTCTGCTTGATCTCGGCAAACACGTCGAGCGCCTTGTCGAGACCGAGGCCACGCTTGCCGGAAAGGCTGGTGCGGTTGGCCTTGTCAAACGATGACTTATAGATGAGACCGACGCCAAGCCGGGTACAGATGTCTTTCAGCGCCGTTGCCATATCAAGTGCATGGTCGCGGCTTTCCATCTGGCAAGGGCCGGCGAAGACGGCGATCGGCAAGTCATTGCCGAGCGTGACGTCACCGATGACGACATGCGCCTTTGGCGTGAAAGTATCGGTCATATCCGGCTCTCCCTGGTCAGCTCTCGGCAAAAGCGATCGTTACACCCATTGCCGCGCGCGCCGGAACGATGACACGGTCGCCGCGCCGCTCGAACGCGATATCACTTTCGATCAACGTCGCAACGCCCCGCGCGATCCCATCTACAGCGAATTCAATGGCTGCGAATTGCGGCGTGTCGAGAGGTGCCGGTAGCGCATCGGTGCCGAACGCGTCGGCACAGGCTGCAGGCGTCATGACGTCAACGGCACTACGTGCAAGCGTGTAGCGCAAGCCAGCAGCGGGCACCGCGACGCCGCTGACGCCAGTGTAGGCATCAAAAAACGCAGCATGTTGTTGCGGGTCCGCGCAAGCAAAGACGATCCGCTTGATTCCGGTAACTCCGTTGTCATGCACCTGAAACGCTGGGTTCCAGAACATTTCCGGCGCGTGTTGCTGGCAGACAAAAAAACCGGCATCGCGCGTTGCGACGTTTTTGGCAAACGCCAGTGAGAAAGCAACCTCGACCGCTTCACCATCCGGCCTGCGCGCCTGGCGGGCAAAATAGAACGTTTCAGGAAAGCCGATGTCCGCTGACCGAAACGCCTTATGATCAGCATCGGTATCGAAGCCTTCCAGGACCATCATCGCGAGGCCTTCGCGTTTGGCCAAATAGTCAACGATGGTATCGACGAACTGGCTGACCGGGGTGCCGTTCGGCGGCCGCTGAAAGCCGTTTTCCGTCGTCAGAAGCTCAAGGAAACAACCATCGAACTGGACGATGTGATTGAGCGTTCCCCAATCGTGCCGGTTTTGCGCCCCAACCTGGAAACCTAGTCGGCGATACAAAGCGGCCTGTTCGTCGAGATCGTGTGCAACGACCACCAGATGGTCTAGTCCACCCGCCATGTTCCAACTCCATTGCTGTCTGATTCCGGCACGCGCGAGACGATCACATCTGTCCCAGGTAAATCTGACCAAACTCTAGCACCCGGCCCCGTCGCTGTCGTTGCGCCTTTTACCATGTCTCAAGTACTGACAAACCCGCAACATTGTACGCCGGCACGGTTCGCGATATGGGATGATCTTCTACTCTAATGAGGACCTGCTCATGTCAGTATCGCGTCACCTGGTTCTTTCAACCTCGCTCGCAGCGACCTTGGTATGCCTGCCGGCCGCAATTCCCTCCGCTGCCGCGGCATCGTGCGGCAACGGTCCGGGTGGCTTTAACAAGTGGCTCGCCAGCTACAAGATCGAAGCGCGACGGAAAGGAATCTCCGGGCGCACCATTTCCCGTGCCTTAAATGGCATCACCTACAATCCGCGTATCATTCGCCTTGACCGCGGGCAGCGATCGTTCAAGCAGAGCTTCGCCAAGTTTTATGCCCGGCGCGCATCGCCCTGGCTGCTCAACAAAGCACGCAAAAAAATGAAACGACATGCCCGCCTTCTTGCCCGTGTCGAGAAACGCTATGGCGTGCCACCGGCCGTGATCGTGACGATCTGGGGCATGGAAAGCAACTTCGGCAATGGCGGCGGCAAACTGAACATCGTGCGTTCGCTCGCAACGCTGGCTTACGATTGCCGTCGGTCGGCGTTTTTCACAAATGAGCTGCAGGCCGCCCTGAAAATCATCCAGCGTGGCGACATGACTCCGAAGCAAATGCGCGGTGGTTGGGCCGGCGAAATCGGCCAAACGCAATTCCTTGCCTCGTCCTACGTCAAGTACGCGGTGGACTTCGATGGTAACGGCCGGCGCGATCTGATCCGCTCCGTGCCGGACGTGCTCGCCTCAACGGCGAATTTTCTGAAGCGCCACGGCTGGCAGCGCGGCCAGGGCTGGCAGCCGGGGTCCACCAATTTCGCCGTCCTGAAGCAGTGGAACCGCGCCACGGTTTATCAACGTACGATCGCAAAGGCCGCAGGCGTCCTGGCAGGCAGATCTTAGAGCAGCAGGCCATACAAACCATCTCAACCAGGTTTTTGGCCAAATCCGCGTAACCCCTGGTTGAAGACACTGCCCATTGCAGGCACTCTGTTCACGCCTCCTTAGGACGGCACCAGAACAGAGGAAACGTCATGATAAAAAAACTTACGCTCGCCACCACCGGTGTCGCGCTGCTGATATCCGGTGGCGCACTCGCCAAAGATGATTGGTACCCTTCGAAACACGGCAAGGACGATCAGGCCGGCCAGTCGAACCTGATGACGCCCGACCGCGTCAAGAAGGCGATGACATTCATCAAGCAGGGCAAGACGATCTCCCTAGCTCGCACGTATTCCGACAAAATGCCTTTGTTCGGCCACCGGAAATGGGCCACGCGCGGCACCAACGGCTTGTCCGGTGGTCCCCTCGCCGACAACAAGGTCACGTGGATGGACGATTTTCTGGCAACCGAGATCGGCCAGGTTGGCACTCAGTTCGATGGTCTCGGACATATCGGCATTGGTGACAAGTTCTATAACGGCACGCCTGCCAAGGATATCTTCGGGCCGACCGGTTTGAAGAAGCTCGGCGTCGAGCACGTCAAGCCCTTCTTCACCAAGGGTGTTCTGGTTGACATGGTGCTGTTCAAGGGTGCGCCAATGGACGGCGGCCAGGAAATCTCCGTCGCCGATATCACGGGCGCGCTCGAGAAGCAGGGACTGAGCGCTGACAATATTGGTGAGGGCGACGTCGTCATGTTCCACACCGGCTGGGTGCGCCACTGGATCAAGGACAACAAGACCTACAATGGCGCCGTGCCAGGCATCGGCATTGAGGCGGGCAGATGGCTCGCGGCGAAAGGCGTTGTCATTGTCGGCTCGGATACGTGGCCGGTCGAAGTCGTGCCCAACCCCGACCCGAAACAGGCATTCCCCGTGCACCAGATTCTACTGACACGGAACGGCGTCTTCATTCACGAGAATGCCGCGACGGAACTCCTCGCAGCCGCCAAGGTGTATGAGTTCGCCTACATCTTCAATCCGCTCGCCGTGCAAGGCGGAACCGGCTCACCGGGCAACGCGCTGGCAGTGTACTGAGCAACGCCAGAGCCCAGCAAACAAGCCGCAACCGGCCATGGTCGGTTGCGCTATCCCCGCGGTTACGCCCACGGGGGACGCGGCCCACCACACAAAGCCGGGCGATACGATGGAGATACTTCAATCTGGGAGAAAATGGTGGGTGATGAGAGGGTCGAACTCCCGACATCCTCGGTGTAAACGAGGCGCTCTACCACTGAGCTAATCACCCTGCCGTCCGGGCCGGTTAAAGATCATTTGCAGCTGAACCCGGCGATGCATGATCTAAGCAGCTGCGCCTCTCTTGTAAAGACCAGAAAGATACAAGGCGCGAACCTTTCGGTGCGCGCCCTGAATACATCGCCTTGCGGAAGCCGATGGAAAATCCGTCGCCACCGCTCAGCGAAGGCCAACATCGCTCCGGATTGCAACAATCCGCTTTGACCCCGACCGGTATTACTTCTTCTTCTTCGGGTTCAGACCATCCTTCAACTGCTTGGACGCCGTGAATTTCGGCACCTTCGACGCAGGGATCTTGATCTTCTCACCCGACATAGGATTGCGGCCTTCGCGGGCTGCACGATCCGTGACCTTGAACTTGCCAAGTGGCGCAAAGTTCACTTCGTCGCCGCTCTTGAGCGTACCTTCAATGTAGCCCGTCAGCGCGTCCAGTGCCGCACCAGCTTTGTCTTTGGTGATTTCGGCAGCGTCGGCCATTGCGTCGATAATTTCTTTCTTGCTCATTGGACTCTCCTTAATTCCTGTTCTACCGGCGCGGCAACAGCGCATTTTCCCGAATGGCCCCGTCCGGCGGCTGCATTTCGACAGCGACGGCACACAAGGCCTCCGGAGCGCTTCCGTCAAGCCAAAACGGACAAAAAGCCCCGAAAACACTGGAATATTTGGGCTTCTCAACACTTTTGATACAAAAAAGCCCCGCGAAACATGTCCGCGGGGCCAAATGTTGAGCCAGTGATGAGCGCTCTGAACAGCCGATTCACGGCCAAAAACGTCGCTCAGGGATGATCCGTAACCATGTCGCGTCGCCGCATGAAACGGTCTCTAGTGCGCCGTAATGCCAGGCGCACCGCCAGCCGCAGCGGCTTTCAACGCAGCCTGGGCAGCAGCTTCTTCATCCCATTCTATGGCTTCAGGTGTCCGGGTAAGGGCATGCTTCAGCACCTCATCCATATGCGATACCGGAATGATATCGAGCGCGCCTTTGACGTCGTCTGAAATGTCGGCGAGATCCTTGGCGTTCTCTTCCGGAATAATAACCGTCTTGATGCCCGCACGAAGAGCCGCCAGCATCTTCTCCTTCAGACCGCCAATCGGCAGCACTCGACCGCGCAGCGTGATCTCACCGGTCATGGCAACGTCTTTGCGCACGGCAATCCCAGTCAGAACCGAGACAATCGCTGTCACCATGGCAACGCCGGCCGACGGACCATCTTTCGGGGTCGCGCCTTCCGGCACGTGAACGTGAATATCGCGCTTTTCGAACAACGGCGGCTCGATGCCGAAATCAATCGATCGCGAACGCACATACGCGCTTGCGGCCTGGATCGATTCCTTCATGACGTCGCGCAAGTTCCCCGTCACCGTGGTCTTGCCTTTGCCGGGCATCATGACGCCTTCGATGGTCAGGATTTCGCCGCCCACTTCGGTCCAGGCCAAGCCCGTCACAACACCGATCTGATCTTCCAGTTCAGCTTCACCGTAACGGAACTTCGGCACACCGAGATATTCTTCGACGTTGTCCATCGTGACGACCACGCTGGTCTTGTCACCGGCCATGATGTCCTTGACGGCCTTACGCGCGAGTTTGGCGATTTCACGCTCCAGACTACGCACACCGGCTTCACGCGTGTAGCGACGAATGACCTGCTGCAACGCCTCGTCCTCGATCTCCCATTCGCCATCATTGAGGCCATGAGCCTCGCGCTGGGCGTTGATCAAGTGGCGCTTGGCAATCTCGATCTTTTCGAGTTCGGTGTAACCGGCAATCCGGATGATCTCCATTCGATCCAGCAACGGCGGTGGGATGTTGAGTGTATTCGCCGTCGTAACGAACATGACGTTCGAAAGATCGTAGTCGACCTCGAGGTAATGATCCGCGAACGTTGAGTTTTGTTCCGGATCGAGCACCTCAAGCAACGCCGACGACGGATCACCGCGAAAATCCGAACCCATCTTGTCGATCTCATCGAGCA
>JAGDYV010000075.1:0-26816 GCA_049116495.1 Hyphomicrobiaceae bacterium
TGGACCGGCTGTTTGGTGTGACAATGGGCGAGAAAGGGGTCAGCCAGCTCGTTTCTGTCGACCTCCAGATGGCTGAACGGTTCCTCGAAGCGGGCGAATAACCAGGCGATTCCACTGCGAAACAAGCGTTCGCTTTGGCAACAAACGACACGACCGGGGCGTGAGCGCGCAAACACCTCAGCTCTAACTTAATGTTGAAACTGGTGTCGCCGGCGGGAATCACCGATGTATTAGATCGATGTCGCGAAGCCCGTTGTAGCGGTTTCGCTCCAAATCTCGTTTCGGGCACGGCCCGGCACGGCTTTATTCGTTTTGAGGAGCCGGCTGACATTGGATATTGCCGAGCGCAAGCAACGTCTTGACGACGCCGCCGACGCAGTTGGCCGAAACCATGTCGTATGGCACGGCGATACCGGCGACACCTGCCCGCGCTGCCATGTGCAAGCACCGGCTGGCTATCTCCTGGCCCTGCCCGGCTCGGACGTGACCGGCTGTCTGCGCTGCCTCGAAATGCAGGCGCTCCTGTTCTACATCGATTTCGATGCCCTGCCGGCCGATCTTGCCAGTTCCGGCGGGCAGCAGGATGCGTTACGCACGATTGCGCAAGAATTTCGCCAACACATCAAGGCCGTCGAACGCGGGCGGGTGCCAATCTCGCGGCTAGAGTCAGTCTCTCGCTGGGCTGCGCAATCGGGCTGGGAATTCTCGCCGGCCTGGGAGCCGCCCATACCGCACGAGAAATCCGAGCGCCGAGCAAACCGCTGGCCGAAGCGCCCGCTGCAAAGCCCGCCGTCACAACAACCAAAGGCCCGCAAGAGACCGCCGCCTGACCGGCGACCCAAGCCGCAGCCGCCCGGGCCAGCTGACATACTCGGTTTGACCGGCTCGCCGTCGCGCGCCGAGATCATCGCCGCGTTTCGCAGATCGGCGCTGGTGTGCCACCCGGACTATGGCGGCAGCGCCGAAGCTTTTCGTGAGCTGGTGGACGCGCGCGATGCATTACTTGCCGACGCGTAACACGCGCCCCGTACGCGCCTGCCTATTGCCAGTTACGCGTCAAGCCCGGAGCGGCCAACAAACATCTGATTCAATGAGAAAGGGTTAATGGTTTGTGTCGCAATTGCGCGGCTGCCTGAAGCGTTTTCTAGCTTTTTAAGCATAAGCTCAGCACCATCCTAAATCGCCTACGAGGAGGGAAATGGCGATGAAGTCGTTAATGATTATTTTACTCGCACTCATCTTACCCGGTGGCTGTTTGATCCTAGCCGGGATGTTTTTGAAGTGGCGCCAACGGCGCATGCAGCATGAAACTGCAACATGGAATGGAACGGCGAATGCCGGGCAAGATCTGGGTCTTGTCCGGCATTTTTGTTTTTGAGACAGGCCGTTTCGGCGGCCCGCTGCGGTTGATTTGCTCCACGCGTCTATTTCAGCTCGCGCGCCAAGCGGATGCCGATCGCATTGGATGCCTGATTGCGACCAAGCGGCATGCGATAGGCGGAGCGGACCTGTGGCTTGGATGAATTCCAACCGCCGCCGCGCACCGGACTGCGCGTGCAGTCGCCAATGCCGCGCTCGGACACGCCGCTTGCTGGCACATTGCTGAGATCGTCACTCCAGCAATCATCAGCCATTTCCGAGACATTGCCAGCCATGTCGAAAATCTTGAAGGCGTTGTCTCGAAAGCTGCCGCTTTTGCTCGTGCCACCGCGAGAGCCACCGAAATTGGCCTGCGTTGGCTCGATATCCTTGCCTGTGACGTAGGCCGTGACGGTGCCCGCCCGGGCTGCATAGGCCCACTCCGATTCCGATGGCAGACGATAAAGCCGATCTGTCTTCTTGCTCAGCCAGGCCGCATAAGCGCGCGCGTCATTCCACGACACACAAACCACCGGATGATCACCGGATTTCTGCTCAAAGCCGGGATTCTGCCAGTCCACGTTGCTCGGTTTGCCGTCAACAAGACAGGTTGCCTGTACGGAATGGCGCGCTGAACGCACGAATGCAGCGAATTCACGGTACTGAATCTCGTACCGGCTGATTGCAAAGGCACGCCCGACTCGAACAACTTTCTGCGGCCCCTCATTGGCGCGGCGGTTCGGTTCATCGGCCGGCGAACCGACAATAACGGTGCCAGGCGAGACGAACGTCATCAGCGGACAAGCCGGACAATCGCGGAAACCGCCAACCTTCTTGAGAAGTGAGCTATCCTCGTACCGCGTTTCAGAATCAAGCGAATCCGGCCCCGCCTCCTCAATCACCTCGATTTCCGGCAGGCCGCCCTCTCCAGTACCACCCGACGTGTGGACCTTCTTCTTTTGCTTCGGCGCGGCAGGCAGCGGTTTGCCGGTGCCGAACTTGGAATTATCCTCGAACAAGAACATCATGTAGACGGCGGCCAGTGTAGCTGACAGGATCGATGACAGCACCAGCGGACGATGGCGTGCTGAGAGGCCCGATTCGATCGTGTAGGCGAGGACCGCGATCAAAACGATCAGCAGCCAGAATATGATATCAAATGTTGTCATGGCAGCACCATCCGGAAGGAAATTCAGTCCGAACGCATACTTGCCATTGAGATAGCTGACTCGATTCGCGTTAAAAACCCTCTGCGGTCGAATTTTCAGTCATAGAGTCTTGCAGCCACGGTCGTTCGCTTTTTGCCTTGAGTTGCATAGACGTCAACCGGGTGTGCGGTTTCGCCATAGGGGGCAGGACGGCTTATCGAGCCGGTTTGCTTGACACTGTTCGGCCTCGTATCTAGGTTTCGCGCCGTCGAGAGCTGTGGTGTTTCACAGCGCCTCAAGTTCGCACAGGCGTCTTCATGTCAGACGGCGACGATAACAAGGGCCCCGACCGTGGCATAATCAGCGCGGAAGATCGGGCGTCCATCAAAGCGCGCGCCGTTGAAATCGATAAACGACTGGACGAAGCAAGAGCACGCATTTCGCCCGAACCTGCCGTTGATCCTCGTGTCAGAGGCCAGGCCATGGGGCAAGGGCTGCGCATTGCTGTTGATCTTGTGGTGGGTGTGGCATTCGGCGGGTTTGTCGGTTGGTGGCTGGACCAGTACTTGGGGACGGCGCCTTGGTTGATGGTCGTAATGCTCATTCTGGGCTTCTCAGCCGGAATGATGAATGTCATACGCACAGCGCGCCGCATGCAGGCTCAGGCCGAGGCATCGCAGCGTGCTGCACCGTCCGTTCCGGACGACAACGATGAAGACGATTAGAGGGTTTGGGACACGTGGGACCGCAAGGAGCGACAGGGGCACATGGCCCCATGGAGCAGTTTGAGATCAATCGGTTACTCAAGCTCGACCTGTTCGGACTTGATGCATCGTTTACGAACTCATCGTTATTCATGGTGCTCGCCGTCGTCTTGATTATCGGCTTTCTGAATTTTGCGATGGGAGGACGTGCGCTGATCCCGACTCGCGTGCAGTCGGTCGCCGAAATGGCCTACGAGTTCATCGCCAGCATGGTCTACGACAATACCGGCAAGGACGGGATGAAGTACTTCCCGTTCGTTTTCACATTGTTCATCTTCGTGCTGGTGCTCAACCTGCTCGGCATGATGCCGTATTCGTTTACGGTTACCAGCCACATCATCGTCACGTTCGCGCTGGCGGCACTGGTGTTCATCGTCGTCACGGTCATCGGGTTCGCGCGGCATGGCCTGGGCTTTCTCAAATTGTTCATGCCAGAAGGGCTGCCGCTGGCGCTGGTTCCGATCATTGTACCGATTGAGGTGATTTCGTTTCTGATCCGGCCGATCAGCCTCTCGGTACGTCTCTTTGCCAATATGATGGCCGGTCACACGCTGCTCAAAGTGTTTGCCGGCTTCATCGTCAGCCTCGGCATGGTTGGCGGTATTGTGCCGCTGATCGCGACCGTCGCGTTTACCGGCCTCGAATTCCTTGTCGCTTTTCTGCAGGCAATGATCTTTTCCGTGCTGACCTGTATCTATCTCAATGATGCGATCAACATGCACGACCACCACTAAGCCTGGGCAGCGGGCGCCACTTATCCGGCGTGCACTGTTCCTTATCGTCAACGTTCATCTGAACCAACTGAAACGCCTTTACATCTGACCTGGAGGGAGATTTCCAATGGAAGCTGAAGCAGCAAAATATATCGGTGCAGGCCTCGCCTGTTTCGCACTCATCGGCGCCGGCATCGGCATCGGTAACATCTTCGGAAACTATCTGTCTGGCGCCCTGCGTAATCCTTCCGCAGCACCCGGCCAGTTCACCAACCTGCTGATCGGTTTCGCGCTGGCAGAAGCAACCGGCCTGTTCGGCCTGTTGGTGGCTCTGATCATTCTGTTCGGCTAATTGCCTGACACACTCCCTCGCGGCATTGGTCATCATGACCAGTGCCGCATTGGCTATTGTTCTCGTTGGAGAATGGCATGCTTGCCTGGCTAACGATGGTTCTGGCGTCGGTGCCGGATACGGTCGAGAAAAAAAGCGGCTTACCGCAGCTCAATGTACAGGACATGGCGCCACAGCTGATCTGGCTGGCGCTGACATTCCTTGCGCTTTACTTCGTCCTCTCAAAGATCACGCTGCCGCGGATCGCCTCGGTGCTTGATGAACGCAAGAGCCGTATTGAGCGTGATGTCGCAGAAGCGGAACGCCTTAACAGCGAGACGCAGAACGCGATGGCCGAATACGAGCAGAAGCTCGCTGACGCACGCGGCAAAGCGGGCGCGATGGTCAAAGAAAATCGCGATGCCGTGATGGCCGACCTGGAGACCAAGCGGCTGGCTTCAGAGGCCGAGGATCAAGCCCGTCTGCAAGCAGCCGAAGAGCGTATTGGCGCAATGAAATCTGACGCCATGGCGCAGGTCGAAACCATATCGACGGAAACGGCGCAAGAGCTGATCAAAACGTTGATTGGTAGCGACGTGAGCGCCGACGAGATCCGGCGTGCGATGCAGCCGGCAGCAGGAGAGTAAGCCATGATGCTGACCGTTATTGCTGCAAGCGCCGACGTCCCGACTTTGCAGACGCCGGACTTCTGGGTCGCGGTTGCCTTCTTCCTGTTCATCGGTCTGCTTGTCTACAAAGGTGTTCCTGCCCTGATCGGCAAAGCGCTTGATGACCGTGCTGATGGGATCAAGAAGAGCATCGATGATGCCCGCAAGATGCGCGAGGACGCGCAGGCTCTTCTGGCGGAATATCAGCGCAAGGCGGTCGACGCTGAAGGTGAAGCCCAACAGATCGTTGAACAGGCCAAACGCGAAAGCGAAGCGATGCGTGCCGAGGCTGAGCGCAAGGCGACCGAATCCGTGGCGCGGCGCATCAAGCTGGCGGAAGAGAAGATCGCACGTGCTGAAATGGCGGCCATCGGCGAAGTGCGTGGCGCCGCCGTAGACGCCGCAATCGCCGCGTCAGAGAAGATCCTTGGCGGCAAGGCCGACGGCGAGATCGGTCAGCGGCTGATCGCCGACGGGATCAAGGATCTGAAGTCGAAGCTGAATTGATCGCACGGTTTTTGCGAGCAACGTGAAGATGACTTGGGAGCCGGCGCGAGCCGGCTTTTTTGCGTGCCGTCCGCTGGATACAAATAACGACGGGCCTTCCGGCCCCGCCGCCAATTTTCATTTCCCGCGATTTTGGTTCATTGGCCGTACGTAAGCATCTCCGGGCGTCGAAGCGTGAACCATCGATATGTCGAACGACGAAGTGGGTCCCGATCCGATCGATCTTACGATCGTTTCGGGGCCGCTGCGGCGACAGCGCGATCAAAGCCAACGAGGACTTCGAACTCGCCTGGGCGGGTCCCTTGCGGGATGGCGAAGGTTACCGTGCGCACCTGGCTGAAGTAGCTGATCGGGCTCTCAACGGAAATATCGACCGCGATCGTCATATCCTCGGAAGACAGGCGCTGGCGGTCGGCATCGTGAACGAACACCTTGACCGGTAGCGTGACGCGCGTGGATTTGCCCGCCGGGCCGAGCAGAACGCGGCCGGAGAAGCCGTATTTGACAGTGACGCGGCCAGGTTCGATCTGGCATTCGCGCGCAGTCTTTGTGATTTCACCGCGATACATGACGGCCAGGGCATCGCCTTCGCGACCAGGCTGATAGGCTGTCGCATGATTGCCGGGCGACCAAACAACGAAACGCGGACAGCCATGCGCGACGTTTGCGCCGACCGTGCCGCCACCGAAGTCGGCTTTTGCCGCTGAAAGCAGTTGCTCTTCCGTGACGGACTTGACGTTCGTATTCTTCGAATCGCCGCCAAACATGCCACCGCTGAGGCCAGACGTCAGGGATGAAAGGCCACAGCCACCGAGGCCGGTTACCATCGCGACGCCAAGCAGCGCTGGAATCAAGCGGGAGCGGACTGGCCGCCGAATTTTCTGGTTGGAATTCAGCACGCGGTTCCCGGGAAAACGGGCATGCTCTTGTGGTCGCATATGTTGTGTCACGGTGACCTTATCGTTTCCCAATGGCGGACATTGATCATCAACGCCCAATAAGAACGCCGCCTGGATTTCGCCAGACGAAACTCAACACTGCCACTAACCGTTTGCGACGCCCCCACAGCCTCGGACGAATAGCCCGACCCGCTGTGCGATCATAGCACCCTCGACAACGAGACGCCAACCTCGTAGCAAGTTACCCGCAAGATTACCGCACCAAAGCAGGCAGCAACATGGCGCATTCGACAACCGCTTCCCATCCTGTGACCGATCGACCACGCCTGACTATCCTGCTGGCGGCACCGCGTGGCTTTTGCGCCGGCGTCGACCGCGCCATTCGCATTGTTGAACTCGCCTTGCAGAAGTTCGGGGCGCCGGTCTACGTGCGCCATGAGATTGTGCACAACAAGTTCGTCGTTGATCAATTGCGAGACCAAGGCGCTGTTTTTGTTGATGAATTAGACGAGATCCCGGACACCGGTGCGCCAGTTATCTTTTCCGCCCACGGGGTGCCGAAAAGCGTGCCAGCCGCCGCAAAGTCACGCAACATGTTCTTTCTGGATGCGACCTGCCCGCTTGTGACCAAGGTTCACCGCGGCGCTGAAATGCATTTTGAGGCTGGCCGACACATTCTGTTGATCGGCCATGCTGGTCACCCGGAAGTGATTGGCACGATGGGACAATTGCCGCACGGCGCCGTCACCCTGGTCGAAACCGCGGAAGATGCCGAGGCGATTACACCGAAAAATCCGAATCAGTTGGCCTACGCCACCCAGACGACTTTGTCCGTCGACGACACATCCGAGATCGTCGCCATCCTGCAGCGGCGCTTTCCAGACATGGCCGGCCCACACAAGCAGGACATCTGCTATGCGACGACCAACCGTCAGGAAGCGGTTCGCACGATTGCCGAGCAGGCCGAACGGTTCATCGTCGTCGGCTCTTCGAACAGCTCGAACTCAAAGCGGCTTGTCGAGGTCGCCGAACGGGCAGGCTGCGCCGATGCGATGCTGATCGAGCGCGCTGAGGACATCCCCTGGGAGGTGTTTGACGGTCCTCATACGCTTGGCATCTCAGCGGGCGCGTCGGCACCGGAAGTGCTTGTGCAGGAGATTGTCGATGCCTTTCGCGCGCGCTTTGACGTCACCGTCGAAGAAGTCGAGACCGCGACCGAGAACATCGCCTTCAACATACCGCGTCAACTGCGCGATGTAGCGGCGCAATAGCGATGGCGGTTTATACGGAAGTTCCGGATGATGCGCTGGAGACCTTCGTCGAGAGTTACGGGCTCGGCGAGGTCACATCGTTCAAAGGCATTGCCGAGGGCGTCGAGAACAGCAATTTCTATCTCGCGACGGCCGATGGCCAGTACATTCTGACGCTCTATGAAAAGCGCGTGGATGCCGACGACCTGCCGTTCTTTGTTGGCCTTGTCGAGCATCTCGCAGCACATGGCCTGCAGTGCCCCGTGCCGGTGCACGACAAGGAAGGACGTGCCATCCGCGAGCTGTGTGGACGGCCTGCTGCCATCTTTACGTTTCTCGATGGTGTGTCGGTCCGCCGGCCTAACGCGAATCACTGCGAACAGGTCGGACGGACACTCGGGCGGTTGCATCTGGCTGGTGCGGGATTTCATCTGACACGCCCGAACGCACTCGGGCCGGCTGGTTGGGCGCCTTTGTTCGCGCAGTTTGAAGCGGAGGCGGATGGCATCTCGCCCGGGCTTGGCGAGCTGATCTCAGACGAATTGAACGTCCTCAACAAAGTCTGGCCGACGGATCTGCCGAGCGGTGTGATCCATGCCGACCTGTTTCCCGACAATATCTTCTTTCGACGCGAAGAAGTCTCGGGCGTCATCGATTTCTACTTCGCGTGCAACGATGCGTTTGGCTATGACCTTGCGATCTGTCTCAATGCCTGGTGTTTCGAGACCGACCATTCGTTCAACATCACCAAAGGGCGCGCCTTGTTCCGGGGCTACGAAGCCGTTCGCCCGTTGAGCGAAGCTGAGCGGCAGGCCATTCCACTGCTGGCGCGCGGCGCGGCGCTCCGCTTTCTGCTGACGCGCGGCTACGATTGGATCAACACGGCCAGCACCGCCTTGGTGAAACCGAAGAATCCGCTTGAATATGCCCGGCGATTGCGATTTCACCAGACAATCGAAAGCGCCAGTGGATTCGGTCTCGGCGAGTAAGGCAGCAGGATGAGCGACGACAAATCTCGGGTTACGATTTACACGGACGGTGCCTGCTCGGGTAATCCGGGTCCGGGCGGCTGGGGCGCGATTCTCATCTATGGTGAGCACCGCAAGGAAATGTGTGGCGGCGCGCGCGCCACCACCAACAATCAGATGGAACTGACGGCGGCCATCGAAGGTCTCGGCGCGCTGAAAAATCCATCAACCGTCGACTTGCACACCGACAGCACGTACGTGCGCGACGGCATCACCAAGTGGATTCACGGTTGGAAGCGCAACGGTTGGAAAACGGCTGCAAAAAAGCCGGTGAAAAACGCTGAACTCTGGAAACAACTGGATACGGCGCAAAAGCGCCATGACATCAGCTGGCACTGGGTCAAAGGCCATGCCGGCCATCCTGAGAACGAGCGCGCCGACGAACTCGCCCGCCAAGGCATGGCCGAACTCGATAATTGATGGGAGCCAGCGCGTGTTGCGCAATTGGCCCGCCTGTAGAGAATCCGCAAGATCCAACTCGTTCGACCGGCCAATTGTTCTCCGGAATGACCTAAGATAGCGCCCTCGATCTGCGGTCGGAAGCTGTTGATTATAGGTCTGGAATGCCACTGACTCGGTTCCTGAGAACGCTCAGCATGTATTGCCGCGCCGGGCTAGCCCTGATCACCGTCTGGTTTGCGGTGACGCCAGCCGGCGCGCGCGATTCGACCGATCCCGTCCACGTCGCTGTGATCGCCAGTTCAGATCAGAACCGCTGTTTTGCACCGGGCGTGACCGCTGCCATCCGACACTTCACGCAGCTCAAGGCCGCCGAGCTGAACGCCCGTGGCGGGCTTGCCGGACGGCGGATCGTCACCACCTACCATGATCATTTTCGCGACGTAAAACTTCTGCAGAAACAAATTCAGAAGATTTCGAAGGACCCCGATCTCGTCGCGATTATCGGCATTTCCAGTTCTTCGCGCGGAGCAACCGTTGTTGAGAAAATCGCCCGGACCGGCGTCCCCCTGATCTCTGACATGTCGCGGGGCGATCTTTTTGCCCCCTATCCAAATGTTTTTTCAATGGCGCCGGCCGTCGCCGACGAGATCGGCGCCATTCGTATATTCCTCAAGCGAAGCAGCTACAAGAAGCCGTTTTTCATTGGTCTCCAAGGCGACAAGTACGCCGAGCAGTTCGCCGACGAGTTGATCGGCGGGATCGATAGTCCGAGTGCGTTCTGGATCGGTCGGCAGGCGGACGGGGAAATTGACGAGAGCGGCACCGACCGGGCGATTGACACCCTCGTCGCGCAAGACGCGGACATTATCTATCTCGGCATTCACAGCGGGCCTGGCGGGCGGTTTTTGAGACGGCTGCGCGAACGCGGTCTCGGGCGCCCGGTGTTCGTCGTTCTGGGGCGGATCGGGCGCATGCTTAATGTGCTCGCACCGGAGCCTTACAAGGCCGACATGTACGAACTGGGCCGCGAGCAGGTGCCGCACGTCTACAACGAACGCCTGCAACAACGCATCTGGTCGGAGCCACACGCCCGCTGGATCTTTGAGAACAAGCGCGCAGCTGGTGCACCGCGCCGCTGCGCCAAGCTGGACGACCCCGACCCGATCACTGATGTGCGAATGCCCGCTAACCGCCGGGCCATCGGGCGCGGTGCACAATACGCTGACATCCTGGCGCTCGTCGCGCATGCCGCCGGAAACGATGCCAGCGGCGACGTGACCGCACTGCGCCAGCGCATCATCGACGGCCTCGGCCGCCTGCAACCGACGCAACGGATCTATCGTGGTCTTTGGCAGGACTGGTCGTTCACCGAGGGACGATCGGGCGCCGAGGATATCCTGATCCTGCACAAGCCGGCTATCTCTTCTGACGTGTCGCTGGCGCCGATGCAATATCGGCGCGGCCGCCAGTCGACCATTGCAGTACCGGTCATTTATACCGGCATTGACGTCACCCGGATTTTTCGCGTCGACAGCAACGAGAAAACATTCCATGCCGAGTTTTATTTGTCGCTGCGCAACCAGCAGAACATCGACATCACCGACCTGGAATTCACCAACGCCTTTCGCTCGCCGTTGAGCAATGAGCCCGTTATCAGCTACCGCACCATCGAGGGCGACGAGAAAGCACGACGTGCAGACGATCCATCGACGATCGACCCGATCGGTTCGGCGCTGAGGCTCTACAAGGTGACCGGTAAATTTTATTTCGCGCCGGACCTGCGGAAATTTCCGTTCGACCGGCAGCGGCTCTCCATCTCGATCCAGCCAACCAACACGGCCCGGCCCTTCCTGATCCAGCCGCCACCGCCGGGCCTGCGCAAGACGGCAATCGACATCGACAACTGGAAGCTTGAGTCGCAATATGTTGGGCTCGACCGCGATATCATTACGGTCATAGGAGAACAGGCGAGTAGCCAATACCTGATCCCGCTGACCACGTTCAATTTCACGTGGACAGTCAAGCGCCTCGCAACCGATCACTATCTCCAGGTGATGGTGCCGTTGTTCATCATTCTGCTGGTAACGTGGCTGTCGACGTTCATTCCGGCGCAACGGCTCGAGTCGGTTGTCGCGATCCAGGTGACGGCGCTGCTCTCATCGATTGCGCTCTATTTGGCCGTGCCAAAGGTCGATTTTGAGCATGCCACCGTCTCCGATATCATTTTCGTCATCACCTACCTCGCGATTTCCGTGATGCTTGGCATGTCGATCCTGCGCACCAATCTGGCGGCGTGGAAATTCCGGCGGTCGGCGCTGGTACTGGGCTATGTGCAGGTCATGGTGATGCCGGCGATGCTGGTTCTGCTCGGCGAATATCTGATCTCGCAAAACCAGATTGCCGGGCGATCGTTGCTGAGCGACCTGCTCGAACGCTTCGGCGGCGCGTAGAGCGGTTCAATCCAAACCCACTCGTGCAAGACGCCGCGCAAAAAAAGCCCCGCCGTGATGAACACAACGGGGCTTCCGTATTCGAATTTCGCCACCTAGCCCAGTAGGGCAGCAATCGCATCGGCACCTGACTTGTCAGCCGTGCCCGGAGAATCTTCAACGTTGAGCGCCTTGACGACTCCATCTTCGACGATCATCGCATAGCGCTGAGAACGCATCCCGAGACCACGCCCGCCAAGATCCAACTCCAGTCCGATCGCCTTGGCGAAATCAGCACTGCCATCGGCCAGCATGGCGACCTTGCCATCTGCACCAGCGTCCTTCGCCCAGGCGTCCAACACGAAGACATCGTTGACCGAGGTGCAGGCGATCGTGTCGATGCCCTGGCCCTTGATCTTGTCGGCATTGGCAACGAAGCCCGGCAGATGCTGCTTCGAACAAGTCGGCGTAAAGGCACCTGGAACCGCAAACAGCACAACTTTTTTACCGCCAAAGACATCCTGTGTCGTTTGCGGGCCGGGACCATCAGCCCCCATCACCGTAAACGTTGCCTCAGGCAGCTTGTCGCCCACGTTAATCGCCATTTCTGCGTCTCCTACTGAACAGGTCGATTTTGAATAAATTGGTATGCACGGAACGTAGTGCATCGCGCGCACGAAAAAAAGCCGTTCGAGCGCGCCTACGTGATCATGCGCGCAACATCACGGCCGCGGGGCGCGCACTTCACGGGCAGCGGCGTTCGAGACGAGCGTGATGACCATGCCCTTCTTCGCCAGGTCGCGCCATTGCGTGGCGCCGGCGACGACCACTCGGTAGCGGATCGTGTCCGGCGCCGGATTGCCGACGACCTTCGACATCGCCAGGGACATGTGGTCACCGGTTTCGGCGAACAGGTCGGCGCCCGCCGTTCCACCTGGAAACTGCACGTCGAAAATCAACGCATTGCGCCCCGATCCAGCATCGATCTTGCGAACTGATTTCAGGCGTGGCGCCCGACCGCCTTTGCTAGCTGAAAGCGCTGGAACACGGGCCAGCGCCTTGACCAGTTCAGGTGGGGTTTGCATGAAATTACCAGGCTTAAGGGTTACCTTGAATGCCGCCTGGGCCGGGATACAGATCTCCCGGCATACGCCAAAGAACGCCTTGAGGTTGACGACAACCGGGCGGGACGGCGCATCAAGCTCGAGCGCGATTGGAAATACGACCGATTTCTTGTAGCCGATCGCCGTGCCGGTCGAATCTACCATCCGTTGCGGCGCCGGAAACTTCATCGTGGCCCGTTTGATGTTTGTAGATCCCTGCCAGCTCAATTGCGGCGGAATCCCTCCGGCGGATCCCGGCTGGCGCCAATAAGTCTTCCAGCCGGCCGGCATCGCCAGCTCAAGCGCGACGTAGCGCTGGACGGTACCATCGGCGCCCGGCGCGCCGCCTACCAGCAAACGTGCCCGAGAGTTATGGCCGTTAACCCAATCGGTCGCGTAGGGCGCGGCCGCAGCGCTGCCCGCCATCCATATCGATACCAACCCCGCCAACAGCATTGCGATGATGTTCGGCAATGGTCATTCCTCCCTCTCCAATCGGTGCGCAGGGCGCGCGCAAGAAGTCACAAGCAATAGCCGGCACTTTGTTTGGCGCGCCAAATGCGGCCTCGCAAATCAAGATGGTACACGGTTTCGTCAGGAACACGGCAGTATTGGTAAATTTGATCGTAGCGCTGTCGCTTTATTCCGCACACTTTCGATAGGATGGCACCAGGGCCAATCTGGATAATTTCTTGCCTATTGCCCGCCCGGCCTTCACTTTGCCAACAGTGTGAGATTAAGCTCGTTGCCATGACGAAACCCGCTAAAGCAATGCTCGATTCCAATGTGGAAGGCCAGCTTCTGATTGCAATGCCCGGAATGACCGATTCCCGGTTTGCGCGCTCGGTTGTTTATATGTGCTCGCATTCCGATCAGGGCGCGATGGGATTGATCATCAACAAGCCCGCAGATGATCTCCGCTTCGGCGACCTTCTCAAGCAGGTCGACCTGTTCGAGGACGATGAGGTCATTGAGCTAAGCGGGCCGGACGCCGACCGTATCGTACACACCGGCGGTCCGGTCGAAACAAGCCGTGGCTTCGTCCTGCACTCGCCGGACTACAACGCCCACTCAGCAACCATCACGATCACCGATGGCATCTGCCTGACGGCGACGACGGAGATCCTCAAGGCAATGGCGGCCGGCAAAGGGCCGTCGCGCTCGATGCTGGCGCTTGGTTATGCAGGGTGGGCACCAGGACAGCTTGAAGGCGAACTTGGCGCCAACGGGTGGCTTAACTGCCCCGCCAACCCGGAATTGGTTTTTGCCGATGACCCCGATGCCAAATACGAGCAGGCACTTTCGGTCCTCGGCGTTGATCCCTCCCACCTGGTCAGCACCGCCGGAAGAGCTTGATACCCCCGCGTTCCCCATCGAGCTAACGCGTCACTCGCCAGCTTCGAGTTTAGGCGGCGGTAAGGCTTCGTCCTGCTCGTTCCCACCGGCCCGCTCCGACCCCGGGTCAGGCTTTGTATTGCCCGCCGATACCTTATCCTTGGCCGCTGCACCGGACGCGCCGGCAAGCCGCGCAAGGCTGGCGGCAATGCTCGGTGGCAGTGTTGAGTTTGCCTCTCCGGCCGGATTATGCGGCAAATGCACAACGTCCGCGGTCGCTGGACCGGCATTGTTCGCGGTCGGCTGCGCCGGTGGAGGGGGTGGTGACGCGGCGGCTGGTTGCGCGACCAGCACAGGTGGAGGTGGCGGTGGCGGCCTCTGTTGCGCCGACGCTGGTGGCGAAGGCTGTGGCATGGGCGGCGATGGCGGCAGCGGTGAAACGTCCTTGGCCAAATCCGGTGCGGACAAGTCGGGGTGAGACGCAGGCGCCGTTTCAGCCGGCGGAGACTGCGGCGGCGGCCTCGTTTCCGGCTTGTGTGGTTCTGCTGCCGGGGGCGGTGGCGGCTGTGGTACGAACGGCGGCAAACCGCCGCGTGCCGCCTGGCCGGGCGGCATTTGGCCAGGCAATGCGGGGCCGGGTGGGCGGCGGTTTGGATCGCCAGTCGTGATATGCGCCCCGTTTGACGGTGGCGGCCCGGCCTGGGTCGCGCCGAGTTGCTGCGGCGGCGTACCGACCGGTCGCGGTGGAACGCGCCAATGCGCAGGCGGCGAACGGCGCGGCTGCGTCGGCGGCACCATATGTTGCTGGGCATCCGGTGGCGATGGCGGCGCCGTCGGCGGCAAAGCCTGCGTTTCGATTACAGGTCGTCCAGGTGTGGGCGCGCTTGCAGGACCAGGGGGTGCAGATCCCAAGGCGGGTCCCTTGGTAAGTCCCAGGCTGGGTCCCAGGCTAGGTCCTTGTGCACGTCCCGGGGCAGGCCCATTGAGGCCTGCTACAGGTGGTGCCTGGGCAGGAGGACGGGCGCCAGCGCCTGGTACGGCTGCGGCGGCCGTCGCAGACCAGTTTTCCGAGCCTGCATGCGGCTGCATTGCCGGCGGCTGCATCGCAGTTTGCGAAACTGCAGGCATCGACGCTTGCTCGTCCATAGCCTCAGGTACGAATGCGTTCTCCGGTACCATCGCCCTGGCGCCTTCGTCGACTTGCTGAGGTATCCGCGGCTTGCCGTCCGATGCGGCTTTGTCCTTTCGCGGTGCCGGTGCGCGGAACAGACTGCGGCGCTGCAGCTTGCGCTCAGATTTACGCACGATCTTCAGGAGATCGGTAACGTCACGCTCCTCCATGGGCTCGCCGTAGTAATAGCCTTGGGCGTACTGACAACCGATTGATCGCAGGAAACCGACATCGTCGGCCGCCTCAACGCCTTCTGCGACGATCTTCTTGTCGAGTTCTTTGGCCATCGCCACAATCGAACGCACGATGATCGGGCCACTGCCTTCGCCACCGGTTGACGATTGAACAAGGTGGCGGTCTATTTTAATGGTGTCGAATGGGAAGCGCTCCAGATACGCCAGCGACGAGTAGCCGGTGCCAAAGTCGTCGAGCGACAATCCGGCGCCCGCGATCTTGAGCAGGTCCAGCATATCGGCAGCGCGCTCCGGATTCTCCATCACCAGGGATTCCGTGATTTCCAGGCGCAGCACGCCGGGAGACACGATCGACTTGCCGATGATGTGGCGAATCTCCTGGATCAGATCCTGCCGGAACAGCTGCCGGCTTGAGACATTTACACTGACGAACAGTGGATGCTTGGCGCGCGGTAATTGCTTTTGCCATTCGCCAGCCTGCTCGACGGCCTGGTTCAGCACATAACTGCCGAGTTTGACGATCAGGTCGCTCTCTTCGGCGACGGGGATAAATTCCTGCGGGTTGAGCGTGCCGAGCTTGGGGTGCTCCCACCGCACGAGCGCTTCGAATCCGGCGAGTTCCTCGGTCGGCAAATAGATGATCGGCTGATACACAACCTTGATCTGACGGCGCTCCAAGGCATGCCTTAGATCACTCTCGATGGCGACACGGTCATCACGTTCGTCGCGCATTTCCGGTCGGAAAATCTCAATCTGGTCGGCGCCGTTGCGCTTGGCGCGGTACATCGCAATCTCAGAGTCTTTGAGAATGTCGAGATCGTTGGTGTTATCTGGGTCATGCACCGCAATGCCGATGGCGCCGGTGAGCACGATGTCCTGACCGGCGATCTTGATCGGCGCGCGCAGCGACCGGCGTACGCTCTCCGCCAGACGGGCCAGGGCATCGGGTTCCGTGACCGAAAGGATCAACATCGCGAACTGGTCACCGCCGAGACGCGCAAGCGTATCCATTGGGCGTAGATGGCGCGTCAGGCGGCGCGAAATCGTCAGCAGCAGACTGTCCCCGACGATCAGGCCGAACGACGAGTTGATGCTCTTGAATTTGTCGAGGTCAATGAACAGCACTGTCGGACGCAGATCGGGTTCACTGTCCGCCCGGGCAACGGACGTCTTCAGTCGATCGAGGAACAATTCGCGGTTCGGCAAACCGGTCAGGCTGTCCAGGACGGCGTCCTGCATCAATCGGGCCTGCGATCGCTTCTGGTCGGTGACATCGCGCAGCAGCCCAACACAGCGCAGTGACCGTCGGTCGGATGTCGGCACACTGGCCGCCTCAAGATCGAACCAGCGGTAGGAGTTGTCCGCATGGCGCATACGGAAGTCGGTGCGAATTTCGCCGCCGTTCTTGTTTTGCAACGACCACAGCAACACATTGAAGCGTTCCTGGTCGGCCGGATGCATGTACTTGATGAAATCCTTGACCTTGGTCGAAAGCTCGCCCGGATTGAGCCCCAAGGCCATCTCGGCGATGGCGCCAATCTTGATCTCGTTGCGCCGGGCATGCCACTCCCAAACCGCAGCGCCGGCGCCTTCAACGGCGAGTGAGCGCAACTGTTGCTCGGACGGCGCAGCACCGTAGTGCGGCTCCATGGAGCGAAACGCGAACTGCGTCACCGTAAAGCCGATCAGAACGGTAATGAGAACAAGCCCGGCCACGAGCGCCGAGACGACGATCTCACCATTGAGTTTACCGGTCAGCGTCATCGCTGCACCGAACAGCCAGACGAGGAACAACAGCCAGGTCGGGATCAACGACAACGCCCGGTCCTGGCCTCGGATCGCGAGGAATAGGATCAATGCCGCGCCGGCACCGCCAAGGGCGGCAAAGGAAAGGCGCGCAAAGGTCGATGCCAATCGCGGATCCAGCACCGCGATGAACACCAACGCCAGTTGCGCAATGATCCACACGCTTGACAGCATCCGGGCAAAACCATGCCAACTGCCCAATCTCAGGAACGTGTGCAGGAAGATCGCCAGACTGGTCGCCATCGCCGCCTCGGCGGCGGCTCGATAGACCGCGTTCGCTTCGGCGGAAATCTGGAGCAGCTTGTGCCAGAAGCCGAAATCGACGCAGAGATAGACGAGCACGCACCAGGTGACCAGCGCGGCACTCGGGAAAATGAGCTTGTGGTTGGCGGCAAACACCGCGGTCAGGAAGATACCGAGCAGGCCGGTAATGCCGAGCATGATGCCGTTGAAGAGACGCCGCTCGCGGACATGGAACTCATACGCCAGCGGCTTCCACATATAGATGCGCGACAACCGCGTCGATGCCAATTCGGCGGTGTACGTAATTGTTTGACCCGGATCGATCGTGATCTTGAATATGTCGGCACGATCGTTCTCGATGCGTTGCGGCAAGAAACCGACCGACGGTGTCAAGGCCGAGAGGCGACGGGAGTCCAAGTCGGGCCAGATCACGCCAGAACCGATCAGCGAATATCGCTCCACCGTGATCCAGCGCTCGACGACCTTGTCGGTCGTATTGCGCAGCGCGAAGACGATCCAGTTCGGGTTTGTGCCTGGCGTCGTGGCATTGACCGACATGCGCCGGCTGATCCCGTCGTTGCCGGGAGCGGTGTCAATCTGCAGTTGGTCGCCGCGCCCTTCAACGGCAAGGCCACGGCGCGTCAGTTCAATACGCTTCTCATCGCCAACCTTCATCGCATCGAGCGCGACGGCCGGCGCCGCAAAAGCCAGCAACGCGCAGCACAGCGCGACCACTGCGATGCACCGATCGCGAACGACGCGGAGCCAGGCGACCAGGCGGGCCGGATCCGGACACTGCGCATAGCTGGCAGGAAGTCGCTTCATGCGCGACTTTCCCGTCCCGGACGCGGATCATCGATCAGCAGGGCGAACAGTAAATGGTCACACCAGGCCCCATTGATCTTGAGATATCGACGCGCGAGACCTTCCTCTTGAAATCCATTGTTGCGCAGCACGGAGATTGAAGCAGCATTGCTTGGCAGGCAGGCGGCCTCCAAGCGATGCAGGCGAAGCTCGCCGAACGCAAAATCGGTCGCCATGGCAACCGCTTCACGCATATGACCGTGGCCGATATACGCCTCGCCGAGCCAATACCCCAGCGCACACGCCTGCGTGACACCGCGGCGAACGTTGGAAAGCGTCAGCCCGCCCATCAACTCGCCGGTGTCTTCCGTGAAAAGAAAGAACGCGTAGCCCAAATCTTCGCGCTGGTCGCGTTGGTAGTAGCGCAACCGTCGGCGATAGGCCCAACGGCTCAACTCATCCCGCGCCCACTTCGGCTCCCATGGTGTCAGGTGCGCCCGGCTGGCATCGCGCAGTTCGGCCCAGGCGGCATAGTCTGACGGCGCAGGCGGACGCATCAAGATCCGGCGGCCGCGCAGCTGCGGCACCGTCTCCGATACAAAACCTGTCTTCAGAAATGCCATATGTTGCAGTCGTCCTGTCAAGCTGCGAGGCGGGTTCGTGTTTCCTGGGCGATCGTCGTCGAATGGCCGCCGCAACCGACAACGGCAACCGCCGGATTGGCGGCGCCGGCAATTGATTCAGCAAAAAGACGAACATCTTCACTCGTGACGGCTTCGACATTTTCGATCAGCTCATTGGCGTCGAACAAGCGGTCAAAGCCAATAATCTGTCGGGCCATCTGCTCTGCACGCGATGATGAGCTTTCAAGGCCCATCAGCAAGCCGGCTTTCAAACCCGCCTTGGCGCGCTCCAATTCCTTTTCGGCCGGCGCGGAACCGGCCGCCCGCTGCAATTCGTCGATGATCACGGTGCGCAGTTCGTCGAGTTGTTCATCGCCCGTTGCCGCGTGCACGTTGAACATTCCGCCGTCGATCAGGCCCCAGGCACTCGAATAAATGGAGTAACACAGGCCGCGCTTTTCACGTGCTTCCTGAAATAGCCGCGATGACATACCGCCCCCTAAAATCCCGGAGAAGACCTGGCAGGCATAAAACCGATGGTCGCTGTATGACGGGCTCTCAAACCCGAACAATAAATGCGTTTGACCAAACACGCGCTCTGAGCCGCGCACGCCACCGACAAATTGCGCGGGCTGCCCGTCCTCTCCTTCGCCGTCAGCTAGGCCACCAAATTTGTCGCGAGCGTGGCGAACGAGGTCGTCATGACGGATCGCGCCAGCCGCCGAAACGACCATGCGCGAGGGCACATACTGGCGTTCGAGGACACCGCGCAGATCTTCACTGGTGAAGGCCGAGACGCTCTCCGGCGTACCGATGACCGGACGGCCAACGCTCTGCTCGGTAAATGCGGCATCCTGCACCAGGTCATAGGCGATTTCATCGGGCACATCCTGGATGCCTGATATTTCCTGCAAGACCACTTCTTTTTCGCGCTCGAGTTCCTCCGGATCGAGGGTCGGCGCTGTCAGAATGTCAGCCAGAAGATCGATCGCCAGAGCATCATCGCCTTCGAGCACGCGGACGTAATACGCCGTCAATTCAAGGCTGGTTGCCGCATTGAGATCACCGCCGACCTGCTCGATTTCCTCGGCGATGTCCTGAGCCGATCGCCGCGCGGTGCCCTTGAAGGCCATATGCTCAAGCAGGTGCGAAATTCCGTGTTCGTTATCGCGCTCATTGCGTGAGCCGGAAGCGACCCAGACCCCTGCCGAGACGGTCTTCAAATGCGGCATGGTGTGTGAGACGACCGTGAGGCCGTTGTCCAGTCTGGTTTTTTCAATCGTCATATGGCTACGCGGTGATCCTAAAAAAGACCGGGATTGGTGCCTAGCGGGCGACCCGGGTGTTGTCACGGATGTAAGCCTCGACCGCCGCCAGATCGTTGGCAAGCACCGTGACCCGCTCGGGCGTGGTCAACAACTGCGCCAGGCGATCCGGCAAAGGCGTCGGCTTCTTGGTAATCTCGGTCATGGCCTCGGTAAACTTGGCAGGGTGGGCGGTGGACAGGACGACTTCCGGAACGCCCGGTGGCAACGCCTGCTTGCGGCTTGCGATAAGGCCGCAGGCGGTATGCGGCTCTAGCTTGTAGCCGCATGTCACCAACGTCTCGCGGATGCAGGCGGCAACCTCGGCTTCGCTGGCGCTGCCGGCGGCGAAATCCTGCGCCAACCGCTCAGGACCGCCCTGCACCTCGAAACGCCCGGATTGGGTAAGCGAGGCCATCTGGCCACGAATTAGAGCGGCATCGCGAGACTGCGCCTCAAACAGATAGCGCTCGAAATTCGAAGACACCTGGATATCCATCGACGGTGACGTGGTCTCGACGACGCCGCGCTTCTCGTAGACGCCCGTCGCCATCGTACGCGGCAGGATATCGTTGGCGTTGGAGGCGACGGTCAGCCGTTCGATCGGCAAGCCCATGCGTTTGGCTGCATAACCTGCAAAAATGTCGCCAAAATTTCCGGTTGGAACGGCAAACGAAACGTTGCGATAGGGCGCACCCAGTGCAACGGCAGCCGCAAAATAGTACGTGATCTGCGGCGCGACGCGGGCCCAGTTGATGGAATTGACGCCGGACAGCGCGACCTCGTCGCGAAACGCGTGGTCATTGAACATCGCCTTGACCAGCGCCTGGCAGTCATCAAACGTCCCGTCGATCGCCAGCGCGTGAACATTGCTCTCGGTCGGGGTCGTCATCATGCGGCGCTGGACATCCGATACGCGGCCATCCGGGAACAGCACGACGATATCGACGTTCTCAGCCCCGCGGAACGCCTCCGCAGCGGCACCACCGGTATCACCGGATGTCGCGCACACGATGGTGGCACGCTGATCGCGCTTGGCGAGGATCAGATCCATCAACCGCGACAGGAACTGCATCGCGACGTCCTTGAACGCCAGCGTCGGTCCATGGAACAGCTCAAGCACGAAACGGCCCGGCTCCAACTGGACTAGTGGCGTGACGGCGGGGTGATCGAACGTTGCGTAGGCCTGTTTGGCTATCTCGGTCAGCTCCGCATCCGAGATGGCACCGGCCGCGAACGGCCTGATGACCTCGACGGCGACTTCGTGAAACGGGCGCCCGGCAAGGCCCGCGATCTGATCCCGCGTCAATTCCGGCCACTCTTTCGGTACATAGAGGCCACCGTCGCGGGCAAGGCCTGCCAGCACGACATCCTCAAAGCCCAGTTCCGGGGCATGACCGCGCGTGGAAATGTAGTGACCGCTCGACACCTGCCGGCCTCACATCTGGTTAGCAGACCGGCGGTGCCCGCCAGGAACTGCATTGTACGGATCGCTTATGACACTCGCACTGATTAGCACTCATTTCACGCCTTAAAACAAGGCCACGCGGGGGATTAGCGCGTTTCATAACAGGAGAAATCAGCGAAACACAGTTGCGTTGGAAGATTGTGGCAGCGTCATGTTTTTGCCGCCTTGAGACGCCCCCAGGCAAAAGCGACAAATACGCTGGCCAACGTCGCCGCCAATCCCCACCAGGTCATGGCATATTCGAGGTGGCGATTGGAAAGCGTCAACGCCTTTAGATCTGGTTTAGGTCCCGATTTTCCGCCGATCTGCCCTTCGGCCTCGATGAAGACCGGCAAGACCGTGCCGATGGTTTTGCCCTCACGGCGCAAGTGGGTCGCCATCGCCGCGAGATCGCGCGTAAACCACTCATTCTTCTGGGTATTCGGTTCATTTGCCCATTTGTTGGGCCGGTCGATCCTGACCCGCCCAACAAATTTCTGCGGCCCTTCGGCCTGCCCCGCGTTGCGCTTCGACACCGCTTTCGAGGCCGCCGCCACGACGCCGCGAATCACCAAGGCATGGGTGAAGCTCGCCAGCTGCCGTCCTGTCGCGTCCGAACGCAGCCGCAATGGCGTCACGACACTCCACGCCGGACCACTTTGTTGCGGCGACCAGACGTGCATTTCGCGCGCATGGTCAAAGCTCCCTTCGACGATGACCCGACGAAAGCGCTTGACCTCCCAGTTCGCTCCCGAATTAGCAGCAAGTTCGCTCAGTGCCTCTCCCAGCGGCACGGGCGCTGCGGCTGCCGCCTGTTGCAGATCCCGCATTAACCCCTGCTTCCAATGCAACCGCTGCCACTGCCAGTTGCCCAACGCGATCAAGACCGGCAGTGTCACCAGCACAAACAGCAAAGGCCACAGCAGGCCCGCCTCACGTAGAAACCTGATCATCGTTCCGATCCGTCCTGAAGCAGGCCGTGCGATGCCTTGTGCCGGAATTGAAGCGCGATCAGCAGGGCTTTCAAAGGCCGGAGCAGGCCAAATGCGAGCGCGAAAGTCGTTGGCACCCAGAGCAGGCCGTGCACCCAGATCGGCGGATGCACGGCAAATTCGAGGATCAGCGCCGCGCCGAGCATGACAAAGCCCAGTCCCATGATGACGAAAACGGCCGGGCCATCACCCGTGTCGATGAATTTGTAGGGAAGTCCGCACTTGGGACAAGCCTGCTCCAGGTCAAGACTGAACGTCGACTTGAAGAGCTGGCCCTGGCCACACTTCGGGCACCGGCATCGCATGCCAGCGGACAGCGGAGACGGCCGCATCTCGTTCATGGCGCCTGACCCTTCTGCGTCCGGAGAGGCCTCGAATTTCTGACGGAGCGCACCACACAAACAGAAAACGGGCGACTGCTGTCGCCCGCCCTCAGAATATTGCATCACCGCCGCGAAACCGCATCGACTTTAACAGGCTCGCAAAAGCCGCTCGGTTCAGCGTCGGAGCCGGCGCCGCTAGTGGCCACCGGCAACCGGCGCACCCGCGCCCCAGATATAGATCGCGACAAACAGGAACAGCCAGACGACGTCGACGAAATGCCAGTACCAGGCGGCCGACTCAAAGCCGAAATGCTGCTGCGGCGTGAAATGTCCGGACAGCGCACGCAGCAGGCACACAAACAGGAAGATCGTGCCGACGACGACGTGGAAGCCATGGAAGCCGGTCGCCATGAAGAAAGTCGACCCATAAATGTGGCCGGAGAAGCTGAACGCCGCGTGACCGTATTCATAGACCTGGCAGATCGTGAACAGAACACCCAGCACCACAGTAATCAGCAGTCCCCAGATCAGGCCCTTACGATCATTGTGCAGCAAGGCATGGTGCGCCCAGGTCACCGTCGTGCCGGACAGAAGAAGGATAAGGGTATTGACGAGCGGCAGTCCCCACGGATTGAAGGTGTGCTGGAAAGCCTCGTTCGGCTTTGGTGGCCAATGCCCGCCCGTAAATTCGTTGCGGTCGACAAGGCCGACCACCGATTTTGCGGACTCCGTAATCGAACCGTCAGCGCCATAAATCGGCAATTTCTGAACTTCGCCGGCAAACAGGGCAATATCGAAGTAAGCCCAGAACCAGGCCACAAAGAACATCACCTCGGAGGCGATGAACATCAGCATGCCGTAGCGTAGGTGCAGTTGCACAACCGGCGAATGATCGCCGCCATGTGCCTCGCGGATACAATCGCGCCACCAGAAAAACGATGTCGCGATCACACCACCAAGGCCGATAAAGAAGGTTGTCGGCCCGCTTAGGCCGAACAAACCTTCACCGCTGCCGCCAATCGTGCGCATCCATATGATCGCGCCAAAAGCCATGATCAGCGCGAAGAACGACGCGACAATCGGCCAAGGGCTTGGATTGACGAGGTGATAGTCGTGATTTTGCGTGTGGCCATCTGCTGCCATCGGTTAAGCTCCTCGTCGTCCTTCGTTCGAGCCCGCGCCGGCTTGGCGCTGCCCCATTCCCTGATCTCGTGCCCCCGGTCCGGCGCAAGCCAGTAGCGGGGTGCGTCGTGTTACCTACGCCCTACGACCCGCTCTTGTTGGCCGCGCCAACCGGCTTGTTGCCGACCGCCGCCTGCTTCCCGTCGACCGGATAGAAGGTGTACGAAAGTGTGATCTGCGTGATCGACCGCGCTGAGCGATCCTTGAGCATCTCCGGGTCGACAAAGAAGCTGACCGGCATCTCAACGGACTCGCCCGGCTGCAAAGTCTGCTCGGTAAAGCAAAAGCATTCGATCTTGTTGAAGTAGGCACCGGCCGCATCCGGCGCGACGTTGAACGTCGCCGTGCCCGTTATCGGTTTGTCGGACGTATTTGTCGCGCGATAGAAGGCCAGCGTATTAGCACCATAACGGACATCCAGCTTGGTCTGAACCGGCTTGAACCGCCACGCGAGTTCACTCGACGTGTTGGCATCGAAGCGCACGATGACGGTGCGATCTCCAGCCGCGCCCGGCGCCTTCTCGGCGCGCTGCGTCGTGCCTGCGAACCCGGTCACCTGGCAGAACATCTGATAGAGCGGGACCGCTGCATAAGCCATTCCCAGCATGGCGCAGGCGAACAATGCCGCACTCGTCGCAACCCGCGCGTTGCGCCGTTGGCCGGTCTTCGCGCTGGCGCGCTCATTTTGGCCAGGCACCGTCATTGCTTGGTGGCCTTGTCGGATGTCGCAGCAGGCGGCGCAGTCAGCGTTGCGTCGCTCCCCATTTTCACGAGCGTTGCCACGTAGAACAGCAACACCAGGACGCCGAGACTAACCGCGATCGCGATGGACCGCTTGCGCTGCCGGGCGAGACGTTCAAGTTCGCCAGCATCTGCCGCAGGCCCGTTCTGTTCGCGCGTGCCGGCCATCATGTAAGCCATCCGATTAGTGACGCGACCACCGCCTCGACAAGCAAGACGGCAAACAGCGCAAAGAGATAATAGATCGAAAACACGAACAGCCGTTTCGCCCGCGCATCGGCATCCACGCCTTCCGTACGGATGCGGTAAACGTCAAATGCGAGCCACAGGAAATAGGCGCCAAGCACAATCGACGACACCAAGTACGCCAGACCGCCGAGACCGACGAACCAGGGCGCAATGCCGATCGGAACCAGCAGTACCGAGTAAATCAGGATCTGGCGGCGGGTCTCTTCAAGGCCGGCCACTACCGGTAGCATCGGCACGCCGACGCGCTCATAATCGCGCGCGCGATAAAGCGACAACGCCCAGAAATGCGGTGGCGTCCACATGAAGATGATCGCAAAAAGCAGGATGCTTTCAAGGCTGACACCGCCGGTTACGGCGGCCCAGCCAACCATCGGCGGGAACGCCCCTGCTGCGCCACCAATTACGATATTTTGCGGCGTCCGCCGCTTCAGCCACATCGTGTAGACAAACAGATAGAAGCCAATCGTCAACGCGAGCAGTGCGCCTGCGGTCCAGTTGACGAGGATGCCGAGGCACATCACCGACAGAACCGACAGGATCGTCCCGAAGCAAAGCGCTTCCGACGGTGTGACCCGGCCGCGTGGGATCGGCCGCGCGGCAGTCCGCGCCATGCGCGCGTCGATATCGGCGTCGTACCACATGTTAAGTGCACCCGAAGCGCCCGCCCCGACGGCGATGGCAAGCAAAGCAATGGCACCCAACAGCGGATGGATGCCACCCGGCGCCACGATCATCCCGACCAGCGCCGTGAACACGACAAGCGACATCACCCGCGGCTTCAGCAAAGCCACGAAATCCTTGACGTCGCCACCGATCGGCAATGCCAGATCGTCACGGTCAACAGGTCTGTTCAGGCCAATGTCACTCATTTACGTCTCTTGCGCTCAACGAAATGCGAACCGCCCCTGCCAGCCAACCGGCAAGGGCGGATAGACCTAGTGGCGGCCGCCATCATCCTTGATAACAGGCAGCGTCTCAAACTCGTGGAAGCGCGGTGGCGACGAGAGCGTCCACTCCAACGTATCAGCTGCAGGCCCCCAAGGGTTACCGGCGGCTTTGCGCGCGCGCATGAACGAGTAGGCGACGCCAATGAAGAACACGACCGTCCCCAGCGCCGTGATGTACGAGCCGTAGGAGGAGACCTTGTTCCAGTAGGCAAACGCTTCGGGATAATCCGCATAATGCCGCGGCATGCCCGCGTTGCCGAGGAAGTGTTGCGGGAAGAACAGGATGTTGGCACCGATAAACGTCAGTGCGAAGTGCAGGTTTCCAAAGAATTCCGAGTACTCATAGCCGGTGATCTTCGGGAACCAGAAGTACCAGCCGGCAAAGATCGAGAACACCGCACCAAGTGACAATACGTAGTGGAAGTGCGCCACCACGTAGTAAGTGTTGTGCAAGGCGCGATCGACGCCCGCGTTGGCTAGCATCACGCCGGTCACGCCACCAAGCGTAAACAGGAAGATGAAGCCAAGCGCCCAAATCATCGGCGTTCTGAACGTGATCGATCCGCCCCACATCGTTGCGATCCAGGAGAAGATCTTCACGCCCGTCGGCACGGCAATGACCATGGTTGCGAATGTGAAGTAGGCCTGGGTATCAACGCTGATGCCGGCTGTGTACATGTGGTGCGCCCACACGATGAATCCGACAACGCCGATGGCGACCATCGCGTAAGCCATGCCGAGATATCCGAACACAGGCTTGCGTGAGAACGTCGAGATGATGTGGCTGATCATGCCGAAGCCTGGAAGGATGAGAATGTAAACTTCCGGGTGCCCGAAGAACCAGAACAGGTGCT
>JAGDYV010000076.1:0-24259 GCA_049116495.1 Hyphomicrobiaceae bacterium
GAAGTAATGTGGCTGCTGGGTCTCCTCGTTCCGGACCACAAGACGATTGCAGAGTTTCGTCGGCACAATGGACCTGCCATTCGCAAAGTCTGCGCGCAGTTTGTTGAACTTTGTCGTCGCCTGGGTCTTCTGGCCGACGCCAGCGTTGCCATCGATGGCTCGAAGTTCAAGGCGGTCAACAACCGCGACCGTAACTTTACCGCCAACAAAATGAAGCGGCGCTTGGCGCAGATTGATGAGAGCATTGCACGCTATCTGCATCAGCTTGAAAGCGCTGATCGACAGGAGCGATCCAAAGCGCGGGCGATGCGGATCAACCGTCTTAACGAGAAGATCGACAAGCTGCACGAGGAGATGGTGCGGCTTCAGGCACTCGACAAGCAGCGGCTGGAACAGCCCGACGAGCAGATCTCGTTGACCGACCCAGATGCCCGATCAATGGCCACAAGCGGCCGTGGCTCCGGTGTTGTTGGTTATAATGTTCAGGCTGCCGTTGACACTAGGCATCATCTGATCGTGGCACACGATGTTGTTCAGACGGGCAATGACACGGGACAGCTGGCGGCGATGTCGAAGAAGACCAAGCAGTTCCTTGGTGTCGAGAAGCTCGATGTTGTTGCGGATCGCGGATACTTCTCAAGCGAGGAGATACTCAAGTGCTCCAAGGCCGACATCATCGTCACATTGCCCAAGCCGCAAACCTCGAACAACAAGCTCAAAGGTCTCTTTGTCAAAGCGGACTTCAGATACGTTCCTGATCACGACCTCTATGTCTGTCCTGCTCGCCAAGTCCTGCTGTTCGCCGGTCATAAGCGGGAAACCGATGGTCTGAACTATCGGCGATACGCGACCAGAGAATGTGCGAACTGCAAACTCTGGAAGCGGTGGACAACAGCCAAGCAACGCATTGTCACCCGGTGGGAGCACGAGCATGTTCTCGAAGACGTGCAGCGTCGCCTCGATGAAAATCCGCAAGCAATGCGCACCCGCCGCGAGACGGTCGAACATCCGTTTGGGACGATCAAGGCACGCATGGGCGCCACACACTTCCTGATGAAGCGACTACGCAATGAGAAGACGGAGATGTCGCTTGCCGTGCTCGCCTACAATCTGACCCGCGCAATGAACATCATCGGCATCGGACCGCTGATCGCCGCGATCCGGGCGTTTTTGGCAGCTATTGGGGCCGTCGCAATGAGCAGAAAGCTGTTATCGGCTTCTCATTGCCCACACGGCCACTACAATGCCGAATTGCCACGAAATCTGATCACCAGCCAGCCAACCGCCTGACCGAGCGGATCAAAGCGAGTTTCGACACGGCCAAGACCCGAAGGCGACGTTTAACAATGCCCAACTTTTTTGGAGTTGACGACCGCTGCTGGTGGAAGCGGACAAGGACCGCCCGCAAGATTTCGGATTGATGCGTGGCGAACACGTCAAACGGCTGACGCGCCAAACGGGGACTTCGATTAAACAAGAGGCATTTCAGGTTCCTTCGAAAACACCGGCTTGAAGCATGCAAGGAAAGCGGTGGTCTAACAGCTAACATTTCACGTTCTTGGCAGTGATCCGAGCGACAACGCCAGACTGGCGGGTGCGACACCGTACAGTCGCAAGCGATGATGAATTAAGCACCTCCGGATCGATATTGCTCAATATTTGATATTGCAGCAGTCCCGAAGCCGCGGGCATTGTTGCTATGAGTGGTTCTGCCTTTCCTCGGTCAGCATAGCGTCCAGGCATGCATGGACTCTGTGGGCATCAAGAGTGAAGAGTGATCGTTCCTGATGAGGTTGTGGCGGCCACTCACCAATCGAACAGACGCGTCCGGCAGGCGTGTTCTCCAAGGAATAAATACTTCGGCGTAGGTGAACAGATCGGAAATCTCGAACAGGAGAAGAGGGAAATGATTTCAGAGGCCGACTTTCTTGACGTGTTCCCATGGATGCGGAAACGTGAGCAACGATCGGGCGCTTCAACGAAGGCTAAAGAGGGCAAGCGTGTCGAGAAAAGCTGTGGCGCCACATGGTCGGCAACAGTGGTTGAGAGCAACAGGCGTCCGTGCCACGCGTCCGGCGGTTCCCCGCGCCACCTTTCGCGGTTGCCGAGGCGGGAGCAAATGCGTACTCAACCGTTGCATCCGCCTAGGTTTGAAAATTTATAGTGTGAAAAGATCAGCTTCCGTCGTGTTCACATTGAGCAGAAATCGGCGTGCGATCGCACCGCCATTCAACCGTATCGTCCGGCGACCTGTCGCCACCTTGAATTGAAATGATCTCATCAATCGATGAGATCCTGAGTCCGTCGAGGTCATGCGCGTCGCCTTGTCCCTTGGCACCGCCAATCTGTCTCAGGACCTCTGGCACGCTGTCCCGCGGCACAATCACCTCGATCAAATAATTCGCCTTGAGGTCCGGCACCCAAGCAGCCGTTCGATACGACATCACAATACGCGGGCGCGCGCCCGAACTTGCACAATCCGTGACGATCAGGTCATCGATGCCGATACCCAACAGCGCGTTGCAAACCGACCGTAAGTCGCCTGCTTCGACAATCACCTCGATCTTCTTCAATTTTGGTTCGCAACCTTTTCATCCAACGACGGACTGCGCCAATCGAACTGTCGTTCCTTGGCATCGGAGATGTTGCGGTACGGCAAGCCGACCGTGCCGGTCCCGATCCGGCGCTTGAACTGAATCGTGCGGATCATTTCACGAATGCGCGGCTGGATTTCCGTGCGCCATCTTTGGCCATTGAATACGCCGTAGTGTCCGACACCAGGCTGGACATAGTGGTATTTCTCGTCGATCGGGATAGCGCTGCAAAGGTCGTGCGCGGCTTCCGTCTGGCCGAGGCCGCAAATATCATCACGCTCCCCCTCGACAGTCATCAACGCCGTATTCCTGATCGCTGAACAGTCGATCCTGTCGCCGCGATGCATCATCTGTCCATTGGGCAGGTCGTGCTTTTGAAACACGGTCTCGACTGTCTGAAGATAAAACTCCTCGGTCAAATCCATCACGGACAGGTATTCTTCATAGAAGCGCTGGTGCTGCTGTACGGAATCGCAGTCGCCCGTGACGAGGTTGTCGAACAACCTCAGGTGCGCATTGGCATGCCGTTCAAGGTTCATCGTCATGAATCCCGTCAGCTGTATAAAGCCCGGATAGACGCGACGCATGAAACCGGGATTGGGAAAGGGAACGTGCGCGATGACATTTTCCGAGAACCATTCAACGGCTTTCTCCTTTGCCAACTCGTTGACTTTGGTCAGGTTGCGGCGGGTGTCGATTGGCCCGCCCATGAGCGTGAGTGAAGCTGGCTGACAAGGATCATTGCGCTGCGCCATGACGGCTGCGGCGGCCAACGCGGGCACCGACGGTTGACAAACGGCGATGACATGCGTGTTGGGCCCGAGGAACTGAATGAACTCGATCAGGTAGTCCACGAAATCGGCCAGATCGAAACGACCTTCGCTGAGCGGGATATCGCGCGCATCCTTCCAATCCGTAATGTAAAGGTTGTGTTCCTCGATCATCGCTTGCGCGGTACCGCGCAGCAGCGTGGCGTAATGGCCGGACATCGGCGCGACGAGCAGCACTTTGGGATCATAGCGCTTGCCGACAACGCGCTCATCTCGGTCGAAGTGCAGCAGATCGCAAAATGCCTTCGAGAGGACGACTTCTTCGGTCACGGGTACGTCCAAGCCGTGGATCCTGGTCGAGCGGATACCGAATTCCGGCTTCACATACCGCCGCGTGAGGTTCTCGAACAGTTCACAGGCTGCCGCGACATGCCTGCCGGACCAGGTCAGGCCAAAACCGTTCCAAGGATGCTCGACCACGCTCTTGGTCGCATTGGCCATGACCCGCATCGGTGAGGCCAAAATGTGGGCGAGTTCATAGGCGTGGTATTGCATGCGTGATCGGTCCATTGGACGGAGCTTTGATGCTGCAATGCAATAGGCTCTGTATCCGCCACGCAAGCCCATAAAAGTGGCACCTGCGCCTTTAAAATGGGCAACAGCCAATGCATGCCGGCGAAACATTTGTCCGGACCGATGACGCAGGATGGAGCGCTGGATTTGTCGATTGAGCCAAACTCACATCAGGTCCCGGGGCGGCTCTCAAACCGCTTCGAGAGCCTGGCAAGGATCTGATTGGCGAAGCGTGCGGCGGCAACGGGCAAGCTGCGTCCCTTGAGCTGAGCCAGGTGCAGCTGGCCGGCCGGCACATCGCGCAAGGCGAGAGGGCGGACAATGCTGTCGTGGTTGGCTCTGTTGCCATCGGGCAGGCCGATCGAGATTTGAAAGGCAATCGCGCTGCCATGCACCACTATGTGACGCAGGAACTCGAAGCTGTCGGCTTCGACGGCCGGTTCGAGTCGTAGGTTCTTTCGGGACGCGGCCGCATCGAGCAGCAGGCGCACCCCGTACGGCCGCGTTGGCATCGCAAGCGGGAAGTTGGACAGGTCCTCCAGGCGCAGGCTGCGCTTCCTCGAAAGCGGATGGTCCGTCGCCATGATCGCCTGGATGGGCTGCTCGACGATAAGCAAAGTCTGGCAGTCCGCAAGACGCACCGGCTCGAAGATCAGTGCAACGTCGGCAGAATAGTCGAGCAAGGCCTGTTCCGCCGCCTCGCGGTCGCGCACGGAAACAGAAAAAGTCACGCCCGGGTGGTCGGCACGATAGCGCTCGATTTCGGCCGGCAAGAAGTACGGCAGCAGCGCCTGACTGCACGCGATGTTGACGTGCCCGCGGCGGACGCCGGAGAGGTCCGCGATCTGCGACTGGAGTCGGTCGAAGTCGGCAACCTGATTGCGGATATGGTGAATCATCAGTTCGCCAGCGGTACTCAGGCGCACGCCGCGTGGCAAGCGCTCGAATAACTGCGTTCCGAGTTCCTCCTCGAGCGACAAAAGCCGCCGGTTGAGGGCGGATGGAGTGATCGCCAACGTCTCGGCGGCTTTGCGGATCGAGCCCGCTTTTGCAATCGCGTCGACACACTTGAAGTCATAAAGATGGCGCATTTGGACCGTTGCATTTTTTGCATCACGCTGTCCTTGATTTAGCAGCAGACGGCAACGGTAGGCAAATCTAACCTCTCGCAATAGCTCAGCGAACAGGACCGCTACGGCGGTTGTACCGAGAGGATATCGGACCATGCCTAAGGTGAACTCGACGAGGCGATCGCTTATCAAGGGCGCCGGTGCCGTTGCCCTGAGCGCACCGATGCTGCCCTTTTTGAAGGTGCTACCGGCCTCGGCTGCGCGCGCCGAAACCGCCGTCGTGGTCATCGGCCAAACGATCAACTCGCTCGACATTCACCGCAAGGGCACCAATCGGCCGAGTTACCAGATTGCCGTGAACTGCTACGACCGCTTGGTCTCGTTCGGCACCAAGACGCTCGGCGACGGGACGCTATCGTATGACTACTCGACGCTGAAACCGGACCTCGCCGAGAGCTGGGCGATCGACCAGGATGCCATGGAGATCGTGTTCAAGTTGCGCGAAAGCGCGGTGTTCTGGGATGGCTCACCGGTGACCGCACAGGACGTCAAATGGTCGCTCGATCGTGCAGTGTCGCTCGGCGGCTTCCCGGCGGTGCAGATGAAGGCCGGTTCGCTGGAAAAGCCCGAGCAGTTCATCGTTGTCGACGAGAAAACGTTCAAGATCAAAATGATCCGCAAGTCAAAGTTGACCTTGCCGGACCTGGCGGTGCCGGTCCCTATGATCATCAACTCGCGGCTTGCCAAAAAGAACGCCACCTCGAGCGATCCCTGGGCCACGGAATACCTGCACCGCAATCCAGCCGGCAGCGGCGCTTATCGGGTCGCGCGTTGGGATCCGGGCCAGCAACTCATCTACGAACGCAACGACGCATGGACCAGCGGGGAACTGCCCGGCGTCAAGCGCGTCGTTGTGCGCGAGGTGCCATCGTCGTCGACGCGGCGCGCGCTGTTGGAGCGCAAGGACGTGGATTTGTCGTTCGGCATACCCGACAAGGACGCCAAGGAACTCGCCGACAAGGACGGCCTGAAGGTCGCTGCAACGCCGATCGAGAACTGCATCTACTGCCTCGGCGTAAATCTTGCTTTCGAGCCGTTCAAGGAAAAGAAGGTGCGGCAGGCCATTGCCTATGCGGTACCTTACGAAGAGATCTATAAGGCGGCAGCCTTCGAGACTGGCGTTAAGATGTGGGGGGCTTCATCGGCGCAGCCGAACGATGTCGCCTGGCCGCAACCGTTTCCCTACAGCCTCGATCTCGACAAGGCCAAGGCGCTCCTTTCGCAAACCCCTCACAAGGATGGCTTCGAGGTTGAATTTGCGATCAACCAGTCGCTCGCCAGTTGGATGGAGCCGACCGCGCTGCTGATCCAGGAGAGCCTTGGGAAAATCGGCATCAAGGCCAAGATCGAAAAAATTCCAGGCGCAAACTGGCGGACGGCGGCACTCGTCGAGAAGCGCCTGCCGTTGCATCTCGAGAACTTCGGCGGTTGGCTGAACTACCCTGACTACTACTTCTTCTGGGCGTACATCAAAGGACATCTGTTCAATTCGTCGAACTATGACAATCCGGAAGTAAAGCAGCTGGTCGACGAAACGCTGCACATGGAAACGGGCGATCCCGACTACGCACCGAAGGTCAAGCGCCTGATCGAGATCGCATTTGAAGATGTGCCGCGCATTCCGTTGTGGCAGCCGACTCTGAACTCCGGCATGACGGCCGGCCTCGACGGCTACGAGTTCTGGTTCCACCGGCAGCTCGATGCGCGAAAATTCAAGAAGGCTTGATGCGCTGTTGAGCAAATCGTCTGACACAGCCATTCAATAAGAACGAAACCCTGGCCAGCCAAAGGGCTGGCCGAACGTCGAGGAGCGGACGCATGACGCAACGCCTCCAGACAGTGGTCCAGCGTTTGCTTCATGCCCTGCCGGTCCTGTTCGGGGTCATCGTGATCACATTTCTTCTGACCCGGGCGCTGCCGGGCGACCCGGCGGTCTATTTTGCCGGTCCGGCCGCGACGCCTGAGTCGATTGCCGAGATTCGCACATCGCTCGGCCTTGACCGTAGTTTGCCCGAGCAGTTCCTGTTTTACCTTGACGATCTATCCAAGGGAGATCTCGGCCAGTCACTGGCAACGGGACAACCGGTGATGAGCGACCTGCTCAGCCGCTTGCCGGCGTCGCTGGAATTGACGCTCGCAGCGCTGTTGCTTTCGACGTTGATCGCCATTCCTATCGGAATTCTTGCAGCGCTCAAGCCCGGTACCTTGGTTGACCATGTTTGCCGGCTGCTGGTCACGATGGGGGTTTCGTTGCCGACGTTCTTTACCGGCCTCGCCCTGATCTTCGCGTTCTACTATCTGCTCGGCTGGGCGCCATCGCCGATCGGGCGTCTCGACTTTGCCTATCTGCCACCTGCGCTGGTTACTGGTTTCTTCACCTTCGATGCGCTGATTGCCGGTGACATCGAGACGGCACTAGCGGCAGCCGGGCAATTGACGCTGCCGGCCATCACGCTGGCGCTCTTTACGCTGGCGCCGATCGCGCGCATGACCCGGGCCGCAATGCTGCAGGCACTGGCGAGCGAATATATTCGCACGGCACGTGCCGCGGGGCTGCCGGCGCGCAAAGTTATCGGCACCTATGCCTTGAGCAACGCGATTCTGCCCGTCATCACGACCATTGGCATGGTCTTTTCGTTTACGCTTGGCGCCAATGTGCTTGTCGAGAAAGTCTTTGCCTGGCCGGGGATCGGATCCTACGCAGTCGAAGCGCTCGTCGTTTCAGATTACGCAGCGGTTCAAGGTTTTGTCCTTTCGATGGCTATCCTGTTCGTACTTCTCAACCTGCTCGTCGACATCACTTACACATTGATCGACCCGCGAGTCCGGATCGAGGGGTGACACGATGACAACCGCCACGACGAACGAGAGCAGCGCAACTGCGGCCGACACACCGGCTCGCCGGTCGCAATTGCTGGGCCACATTGTCTATATCCTGCGCTCGAACCCGGTCACGTTTGTTGCTTTCGCGATGTTCGGGTTGATCGTGACGGCTGCCGTGCTTGGCCCTTTCATCGTTCCCTACGACCCGCTCGCATCCAACGCTGCGGCCACGCTCAAGCCGCCATCTTGGCAGCATTGGTTCGGGACCGATCAGCTTGGCCGCGATGTCTTCTCGCGCGTCGTTGTCGCCACCCGCCTCGACCTATGGATATCGGTTGCCGCCGTTGCACTGTCGTTCGTGATCGGTTCGGCGATTGGCGCAGTGTCAGGTTATTTTGGCGGTTGGATCGATGCCATCAGCGGCCGCGTGGTCGATACCATCATGGCCTTTCCGTTGTTCGTGCTGGCAATGGGTATTGTCGCAGCGCTCGGCAACACGGTTGAGAACATCATCTACGCGACCGCGATCATCAATATCCCGTTCTATGCACGCGTCGCGCGCGCGGAGGTCAATATCCGCCGTCGCGCCGGCTTCGCGGATGCCGCACGTTTGTCCGGCAACAGCGATTTGCGCGTCCTCGCCCTGCACATCTTTCCCAACGCGTTGCCGCCGATGATGGTGCAGATCTCATTGAACCTTGGCTGGGCCATTCTCAATGCGGCCGGTCTTTCGTTCATCGGGCTGGGTGTCCGTCCACCAACGCCGGAGTGGGGTATCATGGTCGCCGAGGGGGCACAGTTCATCGTATCCGGCGAATGGTGGCTGGCGTTGTTCCCTGGACTGGCGTTGATGCTGGCCGTGCTCACGTTCAATCTTATGGGAGACGGCCTGCGCGACATCGTCGACCCGGCACAGCGCACATGATGGAACGCGACATGCCCTACGACAGCCGGACGGATCGCAACGGTAAAGGTCAACCACCGCTCGTCGAGATCGACCGCTTGCGTGTGGAATTCAAGACGCGCAACGGCCTCGTAACGGCGGTTCGGGATGTCAGTCTCGAGATAGCGAAGGGCGAGACGCTGGGCATTGTCGGCGAGTCCGGGTCGGGCAAATCAGTAACCTCCTATGCGCTGATGCGTCTGCTCGATCGTGCCGGTAATATCACCAACGGCACGGTCACCTTTTCGGGTGTTGATGTCGGGCGTGCACGTGAGCGGACGATGCGTGACCTGCGCGGGCGAGAAATGTCAATGATCTTTCAAAACCCGCGGATGGCGCTCAATCCGATCCGCAAGGTGGGCGAGCAGATCGCCGACGTCCTTGTCCAGCACGCCCAGGCCGGTGGCGCAGCGGCGCGCGCAAAGGCCGTGGAGATGCTGGATCTGGTTAAGATCCGCGATCCGGAAAAGCGTTTCCACGCCTATCCGTTCGAGTTGTCAGGTGGCATGTGTCAACGCGTGGTTATTGCCCTGGCGCTTGCGTGCCGACCGCAGCTCTTGATTGCTGACGAGCCGACGACCGGCCTTGACGTGACAACGCAGAAAGCCGTCATGGATCTCGTCGCGGAGTTGACGCAGGCGCGTGGCATGTCGACGATTCTGATCACGCACGACCTTGGGCTGGCCGCGGCCTACTGCAAGCGAATCGTTGTCATGCAGGACGGCGAGATTGTCGAGACTGCACCGCGCGATGCGCTTTTCAGCGCACCGGGGCATGCCTATACGCGCAAACTGATGCGCGCGACGCCGCAAATCGGCCTGTCCGTGCGTGCGTTGCTGCCGCCGGAACACCCCAAGGCGGCAGAGACGGTCGAGCCAATCAAGGGCGATCCCGCCGCGCCTGCGTTGCTTGAGGTGCGCAATCTCGTCAAATCGTTTTCACCGCAGAAAGGCACCAGCTGGCTATCTCGCACAATTGGCCATCGAGGCGATGCTGAGCGACCATGCGTCCGTGCCGTGGATGATATCTCTTTTTCCCTCGCACGCGGCGGCAGCCTCGGACTTGTCGGCGAATCGGGTTGTGGAAAATCGACGACTTCCGCCATGATCATGCGGCTGCTCGAAGCAACATCTGGGTCGATTAAGCTGGATGGTGTCGAACTGACGGGCGTCCCGGTCGACAAGTTTGCCCGATCGCAATACCGCTCGCGCCTGCAGATGGTGTTTCAGGACCCAACGGACAGTCTCAACCCGCGATTTTCGGCTCGTCGCGTGATCTCCGACCCAATCCGTCAGCTCGGCACGCCTGAGGCTAGAGCGCACATCAACGAGCGTGTCGAAGAACTCGCAACCGAGGTTGGCCTGCCTATCGATCTGCTCGACCGTTTTCCCCATCAATTGTCGGGTGGCCAGAAGGCCCGGGTCGGCATTGCCCGGGCCATCGCCCTGAAACCCGACCTGCTGATCCTCGATGAGCCGACAGCGGCGCTCGACGTTTCCGTGCAAGCCGTCGTCCTGAACCTGTTGCACGATCTGCGTGTCGACCATGGCATGAGCTATCTGTTCGTATCGCACGATCTCAACGTGGTCCGCATGCTGTGCGCCGACGTGCTTGTCATGGAGGCAGGACATATCGTCGAGCGTGGTCCGACCGAAGACGTCATGCGCGCGCCGAGATCGGACTACACACGCGCCTTGATCGAGGCCACTCCGCACGTTCCGACAACCTTTGCCACCGCCAATGACGAGACGGCCCTATGATCAGCGCGCTTCCGTTCGATTTCGCAAGCCTACGGCAGGCCTATCGGCGTGGGCTATCGCCTTGTGAAGTTGTCGACGAGGTTTATCGGCGTATCGAGGCGATCGACGACCCGGGGATCTTTCTCAGCCTGCGGCCTAAGGCAGAGGCATTGAGTGAGGCGGAAAGATTGGGTCGGCCGGATGATGGTCGAACGCTGTGGGGATTACCGTTCTGCGTGAAGGACAATATCGATATCGGCGCCATGGTTACAACGGCAGGCTGCCCCGCATTCGCCTACGACGCCGAGACCGACGCTGCCTGCGTGGCGCGTTTGCGGGCCGCGGGCGCGCTGTTAATCGGCAAGACGAATCTCGATCAGTTCGCAACGGGGCTGGTTGGCGTGCGCACGCCCTACCCCGTGCCGCGCAACGCGGTCGATCCGCAAATCGTGCCTGGTGGATCAAGTTCGGGATCGGCTGTTGCCGTTTCGCACGGGCTGGTGGCCTTTGCGCTCGGCACGGACACGGCAGGGTCCGGTCGTGTGCCGGCCGCGCTCAACAATATCGTCGGGTTGAAGCCAACACTCGGTGCAATTTCAGCGACGGGGGTTGTGCCCGCCTGCCGGACACTGGATACGGTTTCGGTCTTCGCCAGCGCCGTTGACGACGCCTACGAAACCGCTTGCGCTATGGCCGCCTATGATGCCACGGATGCCTACTCACGCCACGTACCATTCGCACCGATCGGCTTGCCGCCACCTCACTTCAGATTCGCTATCCCATCGATCGGAAGCCGTCGAGGTGACGGTGATGACCTGCAGGTGGCGATGTTTGGAGATGCCATCGCGGCCCTGGAAAAACTCGGAGGTCATGCCGTCGAGATCGACTTCGAACCATTGTACGCCATCGCCGAGTTGCTCTATGCGGGCAGCTGGGTTGCGGAGCGCCACGCCGTCATTGCGGAACTGATGGATCGTGATGTGACTTCGATCCATCCGGCAACGCGTGCCGTGGTCGAGAAAGCCGTGGGGCTTTCGGCAACGGACGCATTTCGCGATTTCTACCGCCTGGCTGAGCTCAAGCGTCAGGTCGCGCCGCAGTTGGCGCAAGTCGACATTCTGTGCGTGCCCACGGTTCCGCGATTTGTGACCGTGGCCGAAGTCGAGGAGGACCCGCTTGGTCCAAACACCGAGCTTGGCACCTATACGAACTTCGTAAACCTGCTCGATCTGTGTGGTCTTGCAGTCCCAACGATGCCGCGTTCGGATGGTCGGCCCGGCAGCGTGACGCTGCTGGCGCCGATGGGCCAGGACGGCCTGCTGGCCTCGATCGGCCGTGCCTTGCATTGCGCACCTGCATTGGATGCCACCCCGGATCAAACGTCGATCAACATCGAGCAGCAACCATTCATTGCCGACCATGAGATTGAGCTGGCGGTAGTTGGTGCACACATGTCCGGTCTGCCGCTCAACGGCGACCTAACGCGGCTTGGTGCACGCTTCGTGCGGACGGCCTGCACGGCTTCGGATTACCGGCTCTATGCCTTGGCGGACGGGCCACCGGCGCGGCCTGGCCTGGTGCGATCGAAGCAGGGCGCCGCCATTGCAATCGAGACGTGGGCACTACCGGCTGCCCAATTCGGGGCATTCATCACCAGTGTCCCGCAGCCGCTCGGCATTGGCACATTGACGCTGGCTACCGGTGAGCAGGTCAAGGGTTTCATCTGCGAAGCGGCCGGACTAGACGGCGCAACCGACATCACGGATTATGGCGGCTGGCGCAACTACTTGTCCCAAAAGGTGGCACAGAAATCTGATTGAAGTGGAAACGCCGGTCGGGGACGGCCTTTCGACCCGAGGTAGGAGTTACGGTCTTCAATGTCGGCTTGGTAGACATATCGACTTGTGCATTGCACTCGACTTGATCTCGGCCATGGCGGCTATGATCAAATTAATCAACAGGTCATACGTCCTCTTGCGCCCGTCGCAGACATGTGTTCGCCGTGGGTGATCACTCCAGTGTTGGTTTGGGGAATGGACCGCGCGTCTTCTCGAATGCGGCGCCAATCCGCAGCGCTAGCGGATCATCGAAGCGTCGCGTGACGATCTGCAACGACGTCGGCAGGCCTGATGGGGTCAGACTCATTGGCACAGCCAGTCCGGCAAGCTCAAGGTAGTTGCCAAAGCGCGTGTGGCTCGACATCCGCATATCAGTTTCGTCAACATCGGCGACCGGAATGGCAGCGAATGCGGCGGTCGGCAAGACGATGGCATCGGCGTGGTCTATCACGGCTTCAAAGTCCAGAATCGCTCTGCTTCGATCACGTTGGATCCGGATCAATTCGGCGGCTGAAATGTCGTGCCCCCGGGTCATGCGCATGCGGTTGGCCGCTGCCATTGGGGCGCTCGGATCGTCAACGATGTCCGCATAGGTCGCGTACGCTTCAGCTGCCGAAATGATGCCGCCAAGATGCTGGTAGTCGTCCAGTGCGATAGGCAATTCGACTTCGGTGATCGTTGCACCGGCCTCGCGCAATTGGCCCAAGGCCTGGTCGAACGCCTGTGCAACGTCAGCCGTAAGGTGCGGCATATGATCGGTCTTGATCCGCGCAAGTCGAAGGTTCTGGATGCCGCGATGCAGGTCGCGCAACGGGCACTTCGCGGTCACGCCAAGTGTTGTCGGATCAGCCGTGTCGGGGCCCTGCATCACCGCCAGCATCCTGGCGGCAAGCTCGACGGATTGGGCCAAAGGGCCGACCGTGTCAAGCGTGTCGGAGAGCGGCGTCACCCCTGCGCGACTGACCAGGCCGATCGACGTCTTGAGACCGACGCAACCGCAAAACGCAGCCGGAATGCGCACCGAGCCGCCGGTATCCGTGCCGAGACCTGCCGGCACGAGGCTCGCGCCGACCAACACGCCTGTGCCACTCGACGATCCGCCCGGGACCCGTTGGGTATCGAGATCCCATGGATTGACCGGAGTGCCAACGGTCTCGTTCGTGCCCCAGCCGCCGATCGCAAATTCGACGGTATGCGTCTTGGCGACAGGGATGGCTCCAGCGCCGCGTAACGCAGCTACAACCGGCGCATCGTTGTCCGCGGGAGGGTTGTCCGCCCGGGTCAGTGAGCCCGATTGTGTGGGTTGACCGCCAAGATCGATGATATCCTTGACGACGATCGGCAGGCCATGCAGCGGACCGGTAGATGCCCCTTTTGCAGCCAAGGCATCGCAGTGTTGGGCGTCTGACAATGCCGTGTCGGTCAGCATTCGCACGACAGCCCGCAGCTTCGGTTCGTGAGCACGGATCGCATCGAGGGTGGAGTGAACGGACTTTTCGGTCTCGTCGCTAGAAATATTCTGGGTCATCTCGAATTATACTCTGGGAGTGCGTCATTGCGATAGCGTTCGCCGCGGCTCTAGCGATCGGCCGCCAAAAGTCCGGCGGCGGCAATCGGGTTATGGCAGGCCGCCTGGTGGCCCGCCTCGATCGAACGGTTTTGCGGTTGCGCGGTGTGGCAGGGCACGTCGGCGGCTCGGCAACGCGGAGCAAAAGCGCAACCGGGTGGCAGCTCCGCGAGGTCCGGTGGTGATCCGTCGATGGCCAGCAATCGCTGCCCCTTGTTCGCGCGTTTGACGGTGGACGCCATCAAGCCGTGGGTATAATGGTGCGCCGGATTCGAGAAAACATCGGCAACCGAGCCGGTTTCGACGAACCGTCCCGCATACATTACCGCCATCTTGTCGGCAACCTCGACGGCGACGCCGATGTCATGCGTGACGAACATGATGGCCATGCCGAGTTCATCGCGAAGCTTTCGCAGCAACAGCAGGATCTGGATTTGCACGGTGGCGTCAAGCGCCGTGGTTGGTTCGTCGGCCAGCAGCAGCGACGGCCGGCATGACAGCGCTAGTGCGATCATGGCACGCTGGCGCATGCCCCCGGACATCTCGAAGGGATAGTTCTTCAAGCGGCTCCGAGCCGATGGAATCTGCACGAGTTCAAGCAACTCCAATGCACGGGCGAGGGCATCCTTGTGAGAAATGCCTTCGTGGCGAATGATAGTTTCCACGATCTGGTCTCCGATCGTGAACACCGGATCAAACGCCGTCATTGGCTCCTGGAAGATCATGGACACGACGGGGCCGCGGATGTCCGAGATCTCCCTTTCATTCATCGCTACGACATCACGTCCGGCGATCTGGACGGAGCCAGAGATGCGTGCGGTGTTCTTTGGCAGCAACCGCATCAAGGCGCGCATCGTGACCGACTTGCCAGAGCCCGATTCTCCTAGAATGCACAGGACTTCGCCCGGATCGAGCGTGAACGAAACGCCATTGACGGCATTGATCTCGGCATCTCGCGAAGCGAACGTTACACAAAGGTCCGAGACGTTGACAAAAGTCGAGCTATTGCCGGCAGCCGGAACGTCACTCATGAGGAGTTCCTTTGTGGAGCGGCCGAATGGCCGGAATTCGGAATGTTCATATGGCAAGCCGAGAAATGATGCGGCGTGTTGGCGACGACATGCAGGCTCGGCTCGGCCTTTGCGCAAAGTGCTTCGGCATGGTCGCAGCGGGTGTGAAAACGGCAACCACTTGGCGGATCGATCGGGTTCGGCGGATCGCCGGAGATCGGCGGCTCAGTCGCCCGGTTCTGCGGATCCATCGATGGCATCGCCGATAACAAGGCACGCGTGTAGGGATGCGCGGTATCCGTATAGATTTCATCCACCGTGCCGATCTCGACAACTTTACCAAGATACATGACCAGCACGCGATCGCTCACGTAGTGTACGACATTGAGATCGTGGCTGATGAAGATGTAGGTGAGGTTCAATTGCTCCTTGAGATCCATGAGCAAATTCAGCACCTGCGCTTCAACCGATTTATCGAGCGCGGAAACGGCCTCATCGAGGATGACAATTTCCGGCTCAAGAGCGAGCGCGCGGGCTATGTTGACGCGCTGGCGTTGACCACCTGACAACTCGTGGGGATACCGGCGAATAAACAGGTTGGGGTCAAGACCAACCCGACCCAGCAGGTCGCGGGCGCGCTGGCGAGCCTCCTCCATTGGGACACCCTGGGCACGCGGTCCGAAGGCGATGGTTTCTTCGATCGTCATGCGCGGATTGAGCGAGGCATAGGAATCCTGGAACACCATCTGCAAGAGATAGCGCATGTCACGTATCGTAATGCCGCCGGGTACGTCGACAGAACGGCCTTTGAGCGTGACCTCGCCGCTATCAGGTGCCATCAAACGCATGAGGACACGTGCCGTCGTCGATTTGCCACAGCCGGATTCGCCGACGATGCCAAGCGTTTCGCCCGCTGCCAATTCGAAGCTCACTCCATCAACGGCAAGCACCTTGCCTGAACCCTTTTGGAATAGGCCGCCTTTGACCGTGAAGTGTTTGACGAGATCGTTGACGACCAGGATCGGTGGTCGCGTATTCTCGGGTGCCGGCGATGATAACGCCTTTTTGTCCATGGTCGTTGTGTCGGTCATAGGCGGATGTCCATGGCGCTGCGCAGACCGTCACTGAGCAGATTGAAGCTGAGGGACGTGATGAAGATCATGACACCAGGAAGCGCTGCGAGATAGGGATTGACGTAGATCGCCTGGCGCAGCGTATTGAGCATCAAGCCCCATTCCGCTTCCGGTGGGCGTACGCCAAGCCCGAGGAACGAAAGGCCCGATGCAAGGATGATCGAAACACTGATCAGGCTGGTCGCGTAGATGAAGATCGGGCCGAGCACATTTGGCAGAACGTGCGCACGGATTATCGTGAATGTCCGTGCGCCTGAGGCGCGCGCGGCTTCGACATAGTCCAGTGACCTCACTTGAGTCGTCACGCTTTCGGATATGCGGGCGATGGGCGGAATGAACACAATGGTCAGCGATAGCACCGCATTCTCGATGCCGGCACCCAGGGCGCCGGATATGGCGATCGCCAGCAGCACCGAGGGAAAGGCGTAAAAGACATCCATTGCACGCATTATGAGCATGCCGATGAGGCCGCCGACAAAGCCGGCAAAGATGCCAAGCGCACCGCCGATGATGAGCGCGTTGACGACCGGCGCAACACCCATGAAGAGCGATAAGCGACCGCCGTAAAGCAGGCGGCTCAACATGTCTCGGCCCGTTTCATCAGTTCCGAGAAGATGCCCCGGCGTGCCAATGCCCTTGAGCCGGCGGATCATGCTCGCAGCCGCCGGGTCATGGGGGGCGATCAGATGCGCGAAAACGGCTGATAGTACGATCAGCAGGAGGATTCCACCGAACGTCAGAGTTACAGGATCATCGCGCAGCCGCTCCAGGACGGTTGCCCAGTAACTCCGCGATTTCATGGCAACCTGTGCAGAGTCAACGTTGGCCGCCTCATCCGCCGTTGGCGTCACATCGGGTGCTGTCATCGTGTCAACTCCGTCTCATGCGCGGGTCGACCACCGTCTGCAGGATATCGACGACCAGATTGAGGACCACGAAGAACATCGCCAGCACAAGGATCGTGCCTTGCAGCATGGGGATATCCCGACGAAAGATCGCGTCGTTCAGAAGGAAGCCGGTCCCCGGCCAGTTGAACACCGTCTCGACGAGGATCGAACCGCCGAGCAGATAGCCGAGTTGCAGGCCCATGACGGCGAGCACCGTCGGTGCTGCGTTCTTGACGACGTGAAGCATGATGCGGCGATGGGTGAGGCCCTTGGCGTTCAAGGCTTCTACGAACTCCTGGCTCAACACTTCGGCAACGGCCGCGCGCACCGTCCGGGTGATGATACCGCAAGGAATCACCGACAGCGTAATGGCAGGCAAAATGATATGGCGAATGTGGGCCCAGTCGAAGGTCCAGCCATCCGAACCACCTGGGCCGATGCCGGTTGCCGGCAAGACGTTCAGCTCCACGGCAAAGATGATGACCAATACAATGCCAAGCCAATAATGAGGTATCGACACGCCGGATACGCCGAAGCCGGTTGCAAACTTGTCGATCCACGTGCCTTGAAAATATCCGGCCAGACCGCCGAGGACGGCGCCGAGGAGAAAACCGATCATCGTTGCCGTGGACGCGAGCATCAGTGTATTCGGTACGGCTATAGACAGGGCATTCACGACCGGTTGGTTGTTGACGACGGACAAGCCCAGGTCACCTGCCAGGGCACGGCCCAGCCAGATGGCATACTGAACCGGCAGTGGCTTGTCGAAGCCGTAGTCCTTCTTCAGTTTCTCGACAACTTCGGCCGGGGCATCGGCGCCGACAACCGCGTTCAGTGGATCGCCGGGGGCAATATGTACGAGGCCGAACACAAGCACCGTGACACCGAGTGAGATCGGGACGAAATAGAGCAAACGACGAAGAATGTATTCAAGCAACGGCGTGTGCTCCTTCGGGGCGGTTTACCAGTAGCGTAGAGCGGCACGTTTGTACCGCTCTGGCGCTCTTCTGGTGTCGGCAGTTTCAAACCGAATGCTGGCTACTGGATATAGACCTTCGACAGGCTCTGGAACCAGTTGCGAGCCGGCTTGAAGCCTTTAACCTTCGGGCTCAAACCGCGTGGCGCCACGTCGTGCACGACCCATAGGAACAACGCCTCGTCGACCTCCTTGGTATGCACCTTGGCGAGCAGCGCGTCACGCTTGTTAGGATCGAACTCAAGCTGGGCCGCCTTCAACAGCTTGTCCATTTCCGGATCAGAAAAGAAGCCGAAATTGACGCCATTGGGGGCATGCAGGTCCGAACGCAAAAAGCGGGTAAAGGCGCTGTAGGGGTCTTGCGTCGTGTAAGAAACGTTGACTCCGTTGGCACCTTTCGCCTGTGGAGATTTTGCTCCTGCGCGCCAGATATCGAGCAGGGCCTGCCATTCGACAACGTCGAACTCAACCTTTATGCCGACTTCGGCGAGGTTCTGTTGGATGTACTCGTTCATTTGCAAAGGCAGCATTTGGCCGGAGCCGGAGGCCGAGATCGCCATCTTGACGGTCACCGGCTTGGCCTTACTGAACCCGGCTTCCTGCATGAGTGCCGTGGCGGCTGCCACGTCCTGCTTGATGGCGAAGCTCGGGGTGCCGTACCAGACGTCTCCCTTGACCACATGCCCTGTCGCCTCAACGGCGTACCCGCCGAGCAATTGGACGATGCCCTTGCGGTCGATGGCAAGGTTCGCTGCCTTGCGAATGCGAACGTCGTTCCAAGGTGAGCCTTCGACGCGCGAGAAGTGCCAGGGCCACACGTGCGGGTAGACGCCTGAGACGATCTGCATGCCTTGCTTCTTGATGCGCGGAATGGCGTCCGGCGCAGGCGCTTCGATCCAGTCGACCTGGCCCGAAAGTAAGGCAGCCGTGCGTGCACTCGGATCGGGAAGCGGGACGAGAACGACGCGGTCAAGTTTTGGTACCCGTGCCGGGTCCCAGTGCTCCTTGAACGGCACCAGTTCGAGGCGCTCTCGCGCCGTTGACTTATCAAACTTGAATGGCCCGGTACCGGACGGCTTAAAAGTCTTCCAGTCTTTGGTTTTTGCCCACTCCCCCGGCGATGCCATTAAAAAATAGCATATCTGGAATGGAAAAAAGCTGTCAGGTGATTTGGTCTCGAACTCGACGGTATATTTGTCTATCTTTTTGACGGCCTTGAAACCGGGCATGCGGAAATTCACAAGCGAGGCTTGGCGCGCACTGTATTGGGGCGACTTCTCGTCAAACAACTTGTCCATGTTGAAGACGACTGCGTCGGCGTCGAACTCGGAGCCGTCGTGAAACTTCACGCCTTGGCGCAACTTGAAAGTCCACTTGGTCTTGCTCGCGTCGACCGACCAGCTCTCGGCCAGGCCAGGGATCAGAGTGGAAGGTTTGTCTGTCGCGGTGAGGTCGAAATTTATGAGGGCATCATAAAGTTGAAGGCCGACAAAGCGGAAGCCTTCGAAGCCATTGTCTGGCTGACCCCAAGCCAAAGGAATGTCATTGGCGGTCATGCCAACCCTGAGTGTTCCTTGTGCCTGAGCCGGCGATGTCAAACTCGTTGCTGTGCTAACCAGCGCCGTCAGTACCCCGGCGGTGACAGCACCTACCCATTGTAGTCGCATTGCACAATGACTCCTTTACTAGTGAAATGCCGGGAGTTTCACCAAGGGGTCATGGAGAATTCAGATGACCTTTTGAAATCGCTCCCTATTGTCAATAGCGTATCGATTCCAAATTGCTTTTGTTGTTCGAAGATTGAGCAATTGCGGAGTTTTTTTGTACGATTATTGTGCACTGCAATAGCGCGTTGGCGTGGCACGACTTCGAAGTCGCGTCAGCATCAAGGCATGCTACGTTCCGTGCGTCAGGAGCAGCAGGAGATGAATGATGCCGGTCGAGATAAACGGTGAACGTGTGCTGCGAGACCTCTATGGTTTGCGAAAGATCGGGGCGTTCAAAACTGGCGTGCATCGGCCAACGCTCTCAGCGGATGACATGATCACACGGCATTGGCTTGTCGATGAGCTGCGTGCGATCGGGCACACGGCCGAGATCGACGGCATTGCAAATGTCGTTGGCTTGTCGCCGGCAACCGGTAAAAAAATGCTCGCCGGCTCCCATCTCGAAAGCCAGAACGAAGCCGGATGGTTGGACGGTGCGCTTGGGGTTATTTATGCGCTGGAGGCCGCCCGTGTCATCGCGTCGACGCCGGGATACGAAGATGTCGGAGTCGACGTGCTTGCATTCGCGGACGAGGAAGGTCACTTCGGAAGCTTCTTCGGGAGCTACTCGTTTGTCGGCGAGCTGACAGAGGCAACCATCGACAGTGCGCGTGATCGCACGCGCGGCATGCCTCTTCGCGACGCCCTACGCGATGCTGGCCTCGGGGGGCGCGACCGAGCATTGATGCAAAATGACCGGTACGTTGGTTTTCTCGAGGCCCACATCGAGCAGGGCGACCGGCTCGAGAGCAGCGCGCTTTCGATTGGCATCGTCACCAGTATTGTTTCGATTTCGCAGTTCAAGATCGTTTTCGACGGTACCCAGAACCATGCTGGCACGACGCGTATGGCGATCCGGCGCGATGCGGGTGTTGCGGCCGTCGAATTTCTTCACGACTTGCAACGTGTGTTCCCGCAGCATGCTGGACCGCACACAGTATGGACGACCGGTCGGATTACGCTCGATCCGGGCGCGCCGAGTATCATCCCCGGGCGTGCCGAGGTCCTATTTCAGTTCCGTGACGACAATCCTGAGAAACTGAAAGAGCTCGAAGCCGTGCTGCGCGATGCCGTCGTGCGGGCCGACGAGCGAGGACCATGTGCGGCGCGCCTGGAAACGCTCGCGAAGAGTATACCCGCAGTAATGGATGAGACCATCTTGTCCGCTCTGGACAGGTCTGCTGAACAACACGCACCGGGTCGATTTACGCGGATGCCGAGCGGCGCCGGGCACGATGCCCAGATCCTGGCCCGGCATCTTCCTGCGGGCGTGTTATTTGTGCCGAGCATTGGCGGCATCTCGCATCACTGGACGGAGAACACGTCTGACGATGACATCGTCCTTGGCGCCCAGGTTTTCGCGAGCGCGATCGCCCAAACCCTAAAGCCAAGTGTCTGACCCGGTGGTGACTGGACTCATAGTTCGCTCGTGTAAGATGTTCGCATTGTGGGCCTCGTCGGTTTCGCTTTTGGATAGTCAGGTCACGGGTATCAAAGTCACAACACAACACTTCATTGTTGGTATGTCCGCTGCCGGTCAAACCGGACACAACCAGCTTCACGTTCAATGCCCTGAGCATGTTTCAAAGTGGCCCGTCTGTTTCATATGGAAAATGAGCATATCGCGTCTGCTATCTAGGGCAAGTTCTGCCGTGATGTGCTCACCCGGGAGATGAAACAGAATGACCCAAATAGACATTCGGCGACAAAGCAGCAAAGGGATGCTTTATGGGCTACGCAATCTCGTGGCTTGCGGTAAAGACAGATGAGCTGGATCGGCTCTGCGATATAGCCGGGGTGGCTCCGACCACCAAATCTGATGCGTGGCTTGAATCGGACTTTGCCGGTAGCGGTCTGCAGGGTGGTTGGCACCTATTTCAAGCTCGAGGCTGCAATCATCAGATCATTTCTGCTGATTTCCTCTCAAAGAGTTCGTTGCTCGGTGAGGCGATCGCCTGTTCGGTAGAAGAACACGTAATGGTTAGTATCGCGGAGGGCTGGGATGCCGGAACGCGCAGATGGCGTATCGCCCACAACGCCCAAGAGGGTATGTTTGACCTCTCCGCAAGCGGTAACCTCCCCGTTCACTATGAAGAAATCAAAGATGATTATTTTGCCCAGCAGAATACCGAGGGTGGCGAAAGCGCAGAGGTCGATCTCGTTTTCGACATCCCGCTTGAGGTTGCGAAGAGGATATGCGGCTACAAACATGACGAGGAGCCGTCACCGTGGGTGACACCGGGACCGGTAGTATTCAACCAACTTGATGCGATAGACGCTCCCGGTTCGAAGCCATGGTGGAGGATCTGGTGATACTGTGTGACCCGATCTGGACCACTGCTGCCTGTCGGCGTTCGTCAGCTTATGTGGGGTTCAGCAGACAGTTTCGAGTGTCGCGCCAAGTCGGCATGCAACACTAGTCGTAGAATACGAAATTGACGATCACGGGGACGCTGCCGACCTTGAGAAGCGACACCAGCTTGAGGATCGTCTGAACGATCTCGTTGGTTGGCTGGGATTGGGCCACTGCGACGGAGGCTCCAGCGGTTCTGGCACCATGGAGGTCTTCTTGGAAGTCGTAGATTTCAAAATCGCTAAAGCGGCTTTAGAAACGGAACTGGCGAAATCTAATACAGGCTCATTCAAACGCATCTATCGAATGAATTGATAAACTCTGCCTCACACGATGGGCTTGACGGTCGCAGTTGCTCGATCAGTCTTAGGACAAACAAAAATGACGGCCGATCTAGAAACAATCGAAGCCGCAGAGAACGGAGTTGTCAGCGCCCAAATTGCTCTGGGCTGGGCGTATAGCCAGTATGGGGATTTGGAGCGAGATGATGTACTCGCCAAGCAATGGTTGAGAAAGGCATCTCAGTCCGGAGATCTAATGGCTCTAAGGCGACTTGCGAGATTGCTTCTTGATGCGAACGAGGCCGAAACAGTCTTGCTCTCGTCTGAGCTTGTTAATCGGCGTGACTTCTACGGTCACTACCTGATGGGACACATTCTCGCTGACGAATTATGCGGCGCAAAGCCTGACAAAGAGGCTGCGTTCGAACACTTGCTGTCGGCTGGCAACATGGGTCATCTTACCTCACGTGCCGACCTAACGAGGCTCAAGGCCACGACAACATGGCAAAAGCTCATTGCGATCGGACCAATGTTGGCATTGGCATTGAGGATTGCATATCGACGTTCTGTGCGGCCCTCCGATCTATCAACATTTACTTAGCTGTCGTAGCATCTCGACCGCCGCAATTGGCCCCTTGCTTCCGATCTGCGTCCGGCAGCTCATTGTGGAACTTCAGCCATTGCCACGTTTCGTTCCATGACTGGCGGCTTAAGGGGCTTGAGCTGTCGTTATCAGCGTACGACAACCGGCAGCAGATGACCCACAACCGACCTCAGCTTTCGAAACAACACTTCGACTAGTGCGTTCAAAGACGATTCACTTTAGCCCATAGATTTCCGAACCCCGGAAATATTGCCCGAAGCCGAAATTGAACGCGGGTTTTACCGTCCTTTAGCTTGATCCAGGCGCTATCAAGAGTGGGCATCGCCATACCCTTGGCAGTTTCAAATGCGCACAAGTCCTTGCCACGGTAGTATATTTGAGATGGCGGCAAGATCTTTGTCTGAGGCCCAATTTCGCACCTGCCGCTGCGCTGCAATAGCTGATGTACTTTGACGGACGAACCATCTTCAATCACGCGAACGTCCCTAGCAAAGAACGCAACATTGTCCATTGTCCACGTTGAAGTCTTGGGGAATTTTTGACCCGTTGCCTTGGCGTCGTTGACAATTTTGACGTAGTCGCTGCGACTGATCTTTTGCATGTTAATCTGCCGACAACTTAGCGGGCCATGCGAGGCGCCTCCGCACGTAAAACCGTGGGAACCGATTTGTTTAACCTCATCCACGTTGTCAAACAGGTGTGCAAAGAACAGAACGTCGACGTCTGACCTACCTTCACGAATTGCCGTGCATGGTCTGCTGTCTACGATCAGACCGATTTGTAGTACACGCCGATCTTCCAAAACCGAGATGTGTTTCAAGCTCGATGCTTGTCGTCGAAATATAGGCGCTGGAACTAATCGGTATTCATATGAGCCTCGCGAAATTGGAATATTCACGGTATTCCAGCGATGACTAAGAGACAGTGGCTTCTCAACAACTGTGCTGCAGCGAACCGGGAGTTGAACCAATAGCTCCTTACCATCGAGTGTTACCGCTGCCTCCACTCTAACGAATGATTCTTCGCCAAAGGCGTACTGCCAAAGACTGGCAGCATAATATTGCGGCATGCCGGTGGTGAATGTGTAGCCAGCTACAAAGATGGCAGCGGCACCTAACAGAAAGCGTGCTGTTTTACTGGTAAGAAAGCGGAATATCATCTGAGCAAATTTGGTTGAGAATGGAAGGGGCCAGGATAAGCGAATAGGCTTGCCAATAGATGAATTTCAAAGTTGCAGCGATGGCTGCTTATGATGCTGTGGACGACGCCCGC
>JAGDYV010000077.1:0-28538 GCA_049116495.1 Hyphomicrobiaceae bacterium
GCCCCAAGGCAGCCCCAAGGCAACCCCGAGAGGCGGTTGAGTGATGGTCCCGTTTGTTATCCCGGAGCGCGGCGCAACGACATCCAATTTTCAATTTGATGGCGACCGATCAGACGGCCAGTGATAACGTCTCTCGATCACAGGGACGGATCATTGCATGGCACAACAACCCAACTTTCTTTTCTTCATCACCGACCAGCAACGCGCGGACTGGCTTGGTTGCTATGGCCATCCGGTCCTGAGAACACCGCACATCGATGCCATCGCCGCGGGCGGAACACGGTTTGACAACTTTCATGTCGCCTCGCCAGTGTGCATGCCCAATCGGGCTAGCCTCATGACCGGGCGTTTTCCAAGCGTACACGGCCTCAGATACAACGGCTGCACCCTGCCGTTATCCGCCAACACGTTTGTCGACGTGCTTGCCGCCGGCGGCTACCACACGGCCGCGATCGGCAAGAGCCACCTGCAACCGTTCAGCGACATCCCAGCTGACCGCGCCGACACACTCAGGCACGGCCCGATCGCCGAGGCCTGGAAAGCGGATCCGGGCAACTACGCGCAGGAAGAACCAGGCCGCTACACCGGCGAGGGGCGCTATGAGTTTGACGTTCCCTACTACGGCTACCAGCACGTCGATATGGTCACCCAGCACGGGGATCGGTGCGGCGGGCACTATCAGCAATGGTTCCGCGAGCAGGCCTCCAACTGGCAGGAACTGCAGGATCGCTCAAACCAACTGCCGCACAATTACTCCTGTCCACAGGCGTTCCGCACGCCGATCCCGGAAGAGTTGTATCCAACAGCTTTCGTCGCTGACCGGGCCATGAACTACTTGCGCTCGCGCCAGGAAACCGACCAACCGTTCTTTGCGTTTGTCTCATTTCCCGATCCACACCATCCGTTCAATCCGCCGGGAAAGTACTGGGACATGTACGCCCCTGATGACTTTGACGTGCCGCTGCCCTATGCGGCGCATCAAAACCCAACACCGCCGATGCAGTGGATGCACCAGAACTGGCGGGACGGAAAAGGCCAACGCTCGCCGCAAACGGCGATGGTGCTTGGCGATCAGGAGGTGCGCGAAGCGATGGCACTGACCGCCGGCATGATCGCTTGCGTCGACGATGCCATCGGCAACATCATGGATTGCCTGCACGACACAGGACAGTTCGACAACACCGTCGTCTGTTTCAATTCCGACCACGGTGACTATCTCGGCGATTTCAACATGCTGCTTAAAGGCTCGATGCTGTTTCGCAGTATCACCCGTGTGCCGTTCATCTGGTCCGACCCGGCGGATCGCGAAGCGCGCGTATCAAATGCCCTTGCAAGCACGGTCGACATCGGCCAGACGGTCCTCGAGCGCGCCGGCCTCGCACCCTATTTCGGCGTTCAAGGGCAAAGCCTGCTCACCAACATCAACGGGGCAAGTGGCGCGCGCGACGAACTTCTGATCGAGTACAACGATGGCATGGCGCGCCTTGGCTTCGATGAGCCGCCCCGTGTTCGCGCGCTGGTAACCAACATGTGGCGCTATACTGTCTACGCCGGGCACCAATGGGGTGAGCTTTACGATCTCGACAGCGATCCAAACGAGACCAACAATCTCTGGAATAGTGCTGCGCATGCGACCGTGCGCGCGGAACTGGCAGAACGCCTCAACCATCATCTCATCCGGCAAATGGACGAGAGCCCGCGGTCCGAACGGCGCGCCTGACGCTGGGAGAGCCTCATCCGACGAGCGGGATCAGCGCATAGAATTCAAAAACAAGAACAATCGTAGGATCCGCCGATGAAGATCACCGCCGTCGAGACCGTTCAAGTTGAAGAGTTTTCGAATTTTCTTTGGCTGCGGATTGAAACCGATGAGGGATTGGTTGGCCTCGGCGAAACCGCGCGCAACCCGCTCGCGACCGCTGCATACGTCCACGAAACCTGCGCACCGTATCTCCTCGGCAAATCTCCACTCGACATCGAGCGTCATCACCACGCGTTGATGGAAACCGTCGGCAATCGATTTGCCGGCTATCCGACACGCAGTATCGAGATGCGCGGCAATTCGGCGATTGATCTGGCGCTCTGGGATCTGTTCGGGAAGGCACTCGGTCAACCGGTTTGGCAGCTATTGGGCGGACTGTGTCGCGAAAAAATCCGAGTCTACAACACCTGTGCCAGTGCCGACTACAATCGCGTTGCCCGCGATAGTGCCAACACGAAAGTCGTCCAGCACGGCGCCGTAGCCGGTCGACAGTTCTCGATTTACGAGGATCTGGAGGCCCAGATGGGCGCGCCGGAAGAGCTCGCACTGTCATTGCTTGACGAGGGCGTCACCGGCATGAAGATCTGGCCGTTCGATGTGTTCGCGATGCAGAGCGGCGGCCATCATATTTCGCTGGAAGATCTACGTACCGGCGTCTCCGTTGTCGAGCGCATACGCAAGGCCGTCGGCGGCAAGATGGATATCATGATGGAATACCACGGCTTGTGGCGCCTGCCGCAGATCTGTCAGATCGCACGCGCGCTCGATGACTACGATGTCTACTGGCATGAAGATCCGGTGCCGATGCACCGCTTCGATGATCTCGCGCGCTTCAAGCAAGCCACGGCCGCGCGCGTCACTGGCTCGGAAAACCTCGGCACCAAAACCTGGTACCTAGAGGCATTCGAGCGCGGAGCCATCGATGTCGCGCACTTCGATCTGTGCTGGATCGGCGGCCTGACGGAAGGCCGGAAGATCGCGGCCATCGCCGAGGCCTATGAACGCCCGATCGCGCCGCATGACTGCGTTGGCCCTGTCACCTTGGCCGCCAGCACGCATCTCGTCTGCGCATCGCGAAACGGGTTGATCCAGGAGACGGTCCGGGCGTTCACGCGCGGGTACTATCGCGATATCGCAACCGAGCTGCCACTGATCGAGAACGGATATATAACGCCGACGTGTTCCCCCGGCATCGGGCTGGAACTCGTGCCGGATTTTGCCAGCCGTGCCGATGCGACAGTGCGCCGGAGTGTGGCCTGATCAAACAGCGACTGCCGCTGGTCAGTGGAACAGCGCCAGCACACCGGTGTAGGCGTAGACGCGATCGTTGCACACTTCGCCGCTGCCATAGAAACCGACGATCGGAATGTCACCGAGCCGTGCGCGGATCGCCTTCATCTCGTGCGCGGGGTCGGAAAACAAATGCGGGCCGCGCGCAACACACGAAAAGTAAAGCCCGGCTTTCGGCGGCACCGACAGCCGACCCTTGAGGTCGTCCAGCATCCGGTTGAGGTCACGGTCTGCATTGTCCGCGTCGCGACGCACGAACATGAGCTGCCGGCTCGCCGAAACATCGTCGGTGATCGCAACAACGCCCTTGTCTGGATCAATGCCGACGAAATGGCGGACCAGATAATCATTGAGGTCGGAGCCCTCGATCAGTAGGGCGACATACATGTTCGCCAGCGCGGAGCGCGGATCCTGGCCCGCCGTGACACCCGCCTCTTCGTACAATACCTCAAGCGCCGGGCGATCATCGAGCTCGATCAGAACGTTTCCCTGCGCTTCCGTGATCTGGTGCGGCGGGCCAATCGGCGAACACCCCTGGGTCAATCCAAACGTCAATTGCCGTCTGCCACCAATCTGGACGCCCGAAAGTCCACCTTCAAACGTACCATTGGCAATCTGTGCGAAGGTTGATTGTGCCGACGTCAGGCCACCAACAAGGTAAGCCCCACTATTGTGCGCAAACGACTCGACCAATTCCGCTGCCTGTGGGTTGCGCGGGTCGACGTGGACAATTCCCATCGCAGCCGGAAAGCCGCCACCTGCATTTTCGGAAAGTGTGGACGGGTCGCTGATCGGGGCAACGACACGAAACTCATCATCGGAAAACTGTCCGGTGAGAATGGCGATGGCCGGTCGCTCAAAATACTCACTGCCCGTTGCACAGACCCCGAGGCCGACCGTGCCGACCCAGTTCTGTACGGTCGTGCGCGCTTTCAAGGCGTCCACAATTTCATCCAGCGACGATGCCAGCGGGTCCGTGACGTACAGAAAGCCGAGGGTGTGGTCGCGCGCCTCGCCCAGTTGGGCAATACACTGCGTTACCAGTTCCATTGCGGTGCCGTCGGCGGCGTTGGCCAGGGCGAATTGCGTCATGACACACGTCCTTTTTTGACCGGGACTGGCGGAATAGTTTGCAGGCCACCACCAAAATCTCCGTGTCATCCCAGCACGTACAACGAACCGTGCAAAGTAACAGTTCGTCTAATGCACATCTTCAAGGTCGTGATATCGCGTCGTTCAAGGCCCAAGACGCCCGCATCGCGGCGCCCTGGTATCCCATCAGGTGACGTGCCGGCCCGGTTCACGTACCGCGTTTTGATATCCAGCCGAACAGGCTCGGGCCACACAGCCCAAGGACGGCGAGCATCAGGAAGAATGCAGCCAGCGGCTGGGTCAGGATCAGCCACCACTGTCCATCAAATATTTTCAGTGAGTTCTGCAGGTTGGTCTCGACCATTTCACCGAGGATGAGCCCGATCGCAACCGGTGCGACCGCAAACCCAAAGCGGCGCATGAAGTAGCCGATGATACCGAATATCATGACGATCCAGACATCCTGAAGCGATTGATTGAGCGCGTAGGCACCGATCACGGACAACGAGAACACGATCGGCCAGAGTATCGCAGTCGGCACCAGCGACACGCGCGCAAACAGCTTTGCAGCATAGAGGCCAAGGCCGAGGAACATGATGTTGGCAACAAACATCGCACCGAAGATCGCATAGACTTTGTCGACCTGTTCGGTAAAGAGATAAGGACCAGGACGAAGACCGTGTACGAGCAGCCCGACTAGGATAACCGCGGTCGTGCCGCTGCCGGGAATTCCAAGCACCATGGTTGGGACCATCGCACCACCGGTCGCGGCGTTGTTCGCAGCCTCGGCCCCGGCAATACCTTCAACGGCGCCTTTGCCGAATTCCTCCTTGTGCTTCGACCAGCGCCGCGCTTCGGAGTAGCCGATCATCGAGGCGACGGTTGCCCCCTCGGCCGGCAACACACCAATGAACGTGCCGATGCCGCACGATCGCAGAATGGTCCTCCAGATCTTTTTGTAATCCGCCATGGTCGGCAGTTGCACCGCCTTCATGGCGATCGTCTCAACGATCAGATGCAGCCTCGTCGATTGCACAAGCAGTTCCGACATCGCGAACAAGCCGATCATGACGGGTACGAAGTGCAGGCCCTCGTAAAGGTTGTAGTCCCCGAACATGAAGCGTTCGATGCCCGTTGACTTGTCCGCGCCGATCGTCGCCAGCCAAACACCGAACAGTCCGCCAATCAGGTTCTTGACCGCACCGCCGGCGGAAATGCTGGCCAGCATTGAAAGACCGAACAACGTCAGCGCGAAATATTCGGGAGGCCGGAATTCATAAGCGACGCGCGCCAGCAGGGGCGCCGCGACACAAAGCACGATAACCGAAAAGATGCCGCCAATCGTGCTCGAGACAACGGCAATGCCCAATGCGCGGCCAGCCTCGCCGCGTTGCGCCATGGGATATCCATCCAGGCAGGTTGCAGCGGCAGCTGATGTGCCGGGCGTATTGATCAATATCGCCGTGATCGAACCGGCGAATGTCGCAGACACATAGATCGTTGATAGCACCGCAATGGCGTGCACCGGATCCATCGTCAACGTGAACGGCAGCAGCAGCGCCGCGCCCGTCGTCGCCCCGAGCCCCGGCAGCGCGCCGATAATGACACCGATGACGGTCGTCGCGAAGATAAGGAACAGCAGATAGGGATCGGTTACCACCGACGCCATGGCGACAATCGCTTCGGTCACGACACACTATCCATAATAGAGATTGGTAAGGAGACCGCGCGGAAAGCGAATCCTGAGAACGAGATCAAACAGGAAGAAAATCGTGATCGGCGTGATCAGTGCAACGAGCCCGGCCAGCCACAGGCGGCGCTCGCCCCAAACGAGGCACATCACGAAGATCACCACGATCAGCGCCACGAACATGTCGACGTAGGTTGTCAGCAGGTAGAAGACGAGCATCAATCCTATGCTGATCCAGGTCGTCGGTGGCTGTGAGACCCGCGGCATCTGGCTGCCATTGGCCAACTGCCAGATCAGGATCGCGTTCAGAACCGCGATCAGCGCCATCAAAAAGATCGGGAAGCTGCGCGGTTGCATCGCTTCACCGATCACGATCGGTGGCGCCGTGTCGAGATGCAGTGCCAGATAGGTGACGATCGCGCAGAACGCAAAGATCAGCCCCGGAACCAGCAGGTCGACAAGCGCAAGGGGCTGCGCGTGCGGCGCAGCCCCTTCCTGGTGTTTCTCGCTGTCAGACATCCGGATGGCCTACTTGAGCCCCATTTCCTTGATGGCGGGTTCGAACTCCTTGATCATCGATTTGATCTGGGCACCCCAGGCTTTCGAGTCAGCCGGCGACGTGCTGTCCAGTCCGGACGCTTCGAGATAGGCCTGGTAGACCTTGTGCTTCATGGCTTTCATGAGCCCTTTTTCGAGGGTGGCAACTTTGGCGCCATCGGTTTTCGCGTGTGTCACGAAACCACGCACCGTCGAGAGCACGACGTCGACGCCGAGTTCCTTGCCGGTTTTCGCCTTCGGAATAGGCTTCATCCGGTCCGTGCCGAGCACGATCAATGGACAGATGTCTCCGGCTTCCACCTGGGAGGCTGCTTCTGACAGGTTGAGGGTGCCAACATCAACAGCGCCCGCAACGAGCTGGGTGGCCACTTCGCCGCCGCCCTTGAAGGGAACGATGGTCGGCTGCATCAAACCGCCCTTCTTGGCGAAGATATAAGCGGTGATGTGATCGATACCGCCGACGTTGGTGGTGCCAAACTTGAGCTTTGCCTTCTTCATGCCGGCAATCAGCTCTTCACCCGTTTTGAACTTGCTCTTCTTGCAGTTGACCATCAGGATTTGCGGGTCATTGGTGCCGCGTGCGATCGGCGCCATCTCATCGACCTTCAAGCTGGTCTTGCCCTTCGCCATCGTGATGGCGTGTCCGATCGTGTAGGTCATGATGGTGTGCCCGTCGGCGGGCCGTGTCTTGAAGTAGTTCATCGCGGCCGCGCCGTTGCCGCCGCGCTTGTTGACGACCACCATGTCAGCCTTGAGTACCCGGCGGCCGCGCAGCATCATCATGCGCGAGTTGACGTCGGTTCCGCCACCGGCGCCGGCATGCGTGATCACCTCGATCGTTTTCGACGGGAACTTGTCCGCAGCCGCTGCCGTCAAAGCCAAGGCAGAGACACCTGCCGTCAGCGTCAGACCAAATTTCACAAGTTTCACGGAAAATCCTCCCTAGTGTTGATTAGTTCGACCTGGCCACACGTTGCTGGCAACCAGGCTGCGTCAGAAGACACTTGCATACTGTATACAGTTCGGCGTTTGATAGTCTGATCATGCACCGGCTTCATATGTCAAGCATTTGCCGCCGTGCCAAGCAAAGGTCTTCCGGGCCCATCCCTGTCCATCCAGGAAAAACTGACCAGGACACGGGAACCATAGAAGTCGGCCCGGAACATTGAAACGGATCATCATGACCGTACAACACGCGCTGGATGATGCAATCGAACGGCGCACACTACACGATGAGGTCGTCGATCGCATGCGCGACATGATCATCGAGGGCCAACTCGCCGCAGACGCGCGCATCAACGAATCCGAGTTGTGCCAGCGCCTCGGCGTCTCTCGCACGCCGGTGCGCGAAGCCATCAAGACGCTTGCCAGCGAAGGCCTGATCGACCTCGTGCGCAACAAAGGCGCGATCGTCAAGCGCCTCGGCATCGGCGAAATCACCGACATGCTGGAGGCTGTCGCGGTTCTTGAACTTTACGCCGCGCGCACCGGTGTTGAACGGGGCGGCGAAGACGAAATCAAGAGCATCCTCGCGATGCACAAGGACATGCGAGCATGCTACAAGGCGCACGACCGATTGCCCTACTACAAGCTCAATCAGTCCATCCATGCGGCCATTGTCGCCCTGGCCCACAATCAGACGATCATCGCAGCGCACGAGACTTTGCAGATGCGGCTCAGGCGCATTCGCTATGTCGGCAATGAGCAGCCACAATTTTGGTCCGGCGCGATGCGCGAACATGAGGCCATGGCGAAAGCGCTCAAGAAGCGCGATGGCGAAAAGCTGTGCGCGGCGATCGCAGCCCATCTCGAGCAAACGCGCGAACGCGTGGTCAGCTACCTGTCGAACACAGAACCGGAGAAATAACGGTTCAAGGTCAAGACGTTCACGACGAGTTAGCAAACCGAGCAAACCGGCCCAACCACAAAAAATGACCGATGTGGCCCAATTCACTGTCGAGCGGTCCCGATTTGGGTTTGATCCAACCTACAGAGCGGACATCGAAACACAGATGTCGCAAGTCAACGGATCAACCAAGACCCAACGGAGACCTCAGATGCCACGCAACAAACAATTCATCGATCGCGCGAAAGCCCAACTGAAGACCTTGCGCAACGAACTCAAGCAACTCGAGCAAACGGCAGCCTGCAAAATTCAATTGCAGAAACTGCGCGCCGAACTGAAACGCTTTGGTGCCACGGTCGACAGCATTGCCAAGGGCCTCAGCGGGCACCCAGCGATCAACCAAATCAAAGCGGATGCCGAAAGCCACTGGCTCGCCCTCGAGACCGTCATCGCAGCCCACCGCGACACGTTGAAAGGCCGCCTCGCCAATGCATAGTCAGCGCTCAGCAAAGTGGCCAGTTACGACACAATAGTCGCGACTGGCCAGCCGCTGCCAAGCTGGGCCCCATACCACCTTCACGTTGCATCAACCGACTGACGATATCCCGTTGCATGACGTTGATTTCTTCGGCGATCCTGACGCACACTGTAGTGACGCGGATGGCTGAGGAGAAGCGCGGATATGGCGGTTATTGATTTCTTTGATCAAGGGTGGCGCATCAATCCGCAAGGCATCGCCTATACGCTGAACGATCAAGCTTACTCGTTCGCGGAGATTCGCGACCTCTCGTGCCGGATCTCACACGCTCTCATCGCCACGGGATGCAGCAAGGAAACCAAAGTCGCCGTTTGGTCGTTGAACGACCCGATCGCCTGGACATGTGTTCTTGCCACCTGGCGCGCCGGCATGACCTGGGTGCCCGTCAACCCGCGCAGTTCGCCGGATGACAATGCGCACATCCTGGATGCTTTCGATTGCGAAATCCTGTTCTTCCAGAATGGCTTTGCGCCGCTGATCGAAGAGATCCGGCCGCAACTGTCGAAACTGAAACATGCCATCTGTATCGACGAAAGCCACGCCGGTCTTGCCTCGCTAGACGACTTCCTGGCTGGACATCCGACACATCCGCCTGCCGTCAATCATGGCATGGACGACGTCGTGATGCTTGGGCCGACCGGCGGAACGACCGGCCTGCCGAAGGGTGTCATGAACACCAATCGAAACATCGCGACGTTCTTTGCGCAGTGGTCGATGACTGCCGCCTATCGGCCAGGCGAAGCTGTCGTCAATCTCGCCGCCGCGCCAATGACGCATACCGCGGGCAATGTTTCGCTGCCAGCAACGGCACGCGGTGGCACGGTTGTGATTCTGCCCAGACCCGACCCCGCCGCCATACTGGATGCCATCGAACAGCACCGCGTGACCGAACTCTTTCTACCGCCAACCGTCATTTACATGCTGCTCGACTATCCCGGTGTTGAAAGTCGCGATTTCTCCTCGTTGCGCTATTTCATGTATGGCGCCGCGCCGATGTCATTGGAAAAACTCCGACAATCGATCGACGTTTTCGGGCCTGTGATGATGGAAGGTTACGGCCAGATGGAAGCGTTTGCGTCAATCGCCTATCTGGCGCCGGAAGAACACTTCGTTGACGGCAAGCTCGCACCTGACACACAACTATCGTCGTGTGGTCGCCCGGCGCCGCTGACCAACGTCATGATCTGTGATGATGCAAACCAGGCACAACCGACCGGTCAGTCCGGCGAGATCTGCGTCAAGGGCGATATCGTCATGAAAGGCTACTACAAGGCACCGGACAAGACCGCGGAGACGATCATCGATGGCTGGTTGCACACCGGTGATGTCGGCCACCTCGACGAGCGCGGCTATCTCCATCTCACCGACCGCAAGAAAGATATGATCATTTCCGGCGGCTTCAATGTGTACCCGAGCGAGGTCGAACAGGTCATCTGGAGCCATCCGGCCGTGCAGGACTGCGCGGTGATTGGCGTGCCCGATGACAAGTGGGGTGAAGCCGTCAAGGCCGTTGTCGAATTGAACAGCGGCATGAACGTCGACGCGGCGGAATTGCTCGCCTTGTGCCGCGAACGCCTCGGCGGGGTTAAGACGCCAAAGTCCGTCGACTTCGTCGAACACCTCCCGCGCAGCGCCAACGGCAAGGTCCTCAAGAAGGATGTCCGCGCTGCCTATTGGGAGGATTCCGGACGCGCGATCTGACGCTCAAGAGCCATCAGCGCAGCCGATGATCAGCACCACCACCGGTGCACTTTGGCATCAGACGTGGCGGCAATGCAGAAGAGCCGCCCCGTGGCTGGCAACAATCTGACGTGGGCAAGGGATTGATAGATCAGATGTGGTTGCGGCATTGCAGCCGGCTTCGTATATTCGCCACGGGCCGCGGCACCATGCGTGCAAGGAAGCAACCGATGATTCTCGGAAAGAAGAAAAAGCCCGAAACAGTTAGCGAAACGAGCCAACCAACACAGCCGGTCGCCCCCCCACCAGTCGCACCGCCCGCCACGCTCGCGGGCCAAATGGAAAGCATCAACACCCCGCAGACCCAGACGCCTGTGCCGACAGCGCCGCCGCAGGGCGATGCGTCACTGCCTGAAGTCGCTGAGGATACGCTGCAACCGCAGTCCGCATCTGACACCCCGCCGCCCGATCCGGAACAGGACGAATTGCTCGCCAAGGCACGGGCTCAATTGCAGGAGGCGTTCGGCAAGATCACCCTTGCCGCGATGTCGGAGCCGCGCTATCGCAACCTGGCAATCAACGACCTGGCGACGCTGTTCCTCGAGCCGCTGCTACAGAATCGGATCGCCATCGCATCTCCTGCCAACGATGGCGGCACACCGGTCGCCGATGCGGTCAGCGCAATCGCGATCTGGGCCAGCGTTTCGCCAGAGGTCGACGTCAAGATCCGTGAACAAATCGATGCCGGCACCTATCCCGTTCGACTGCAGCGGGAAGACTGGAACAGCGGTGACATCAACTGGTTGCTTGACATCTTATCGCCATCACAACGCCTGACGACCGCGGTGATCGCCAATTTCAGGCAGGTGCTGAAAGAAGGCGAGATTTGCATCCACCCGATCGTGACGCGCACTATGGATAAAGAGGTCCTTGACAAGCTCGGCGCGAGGCCGATCGGCGAAGCGTCTGCCGCCTAGAGTCCACACGGTTTACAGGCTGAATAGCCGGCCAAAGCCGGCGACCGGCGTGCGCACGCCGGTCCTTCGCAAGCCGCGCCACAAACTGACCTGATTGGCGGTCAGAACCGGCCGCTGCAAGTCCTGTTCGAGTGCGTCGATAATGCCGACGCAGCGAAAGCCGGTGCCTGCAATCAGGACGCCATCGGCGTCTGCCGGACACGCCGCACGGATCTGCTGGTAGAGTGGCTCGATCTCCTGCTCAAAGCCCATGCCTTGCGCGTAGAGGTCGCCTGGCGGCACATCACGCCACTTTCGGCCGGGGTCGTATTTCAGATAACCAGCCAGTTCGTAACCGTGGTCGGCAAAGTACCGGACGCCAGCCGCAATGATGGTTTCGTTGAACCATGCCGGCAGGACCAGGAACGGCGACTTGATGCCGGATGCCTTCAGCCCCGCGAGACAATCGAGGCCGTTGGTTGTGACCAGGACATCCGCGTGGAACTGCTCCGACAACTTGGCGACGACGGCCTCGTCCCAACCTTTGCCGCCAGCGAAACTGCTCGAACTATGCCCAATGACAACGGCGGACAGACGCATGCTGGCAAACTGTTGGGCGCCTCTGATGACGTCGTCGGCAAGCTCAACGGACGTACGGTTTTCGGCCCAAGCGGCCCAAGGCGCCTTCGCGGTCACGCGCGCGGCATGGATCGAGACGTTCGGCGGTGCCATCGCCCAGCATTCCGCCTCCGGCACCGCTTCGGCACCGACGATGAACAGGCCGATACGTGCCTGCCAGCCCCAATTGTCACGCTGTGCCATTCTTGAAATTTATCCCTATCGACGTCACGTCGCTTACTCAATCGTTGGCATCCGGAAACCACGAAAACTCGATCAACAAGCATTCTTCATCGGTCCGCACCGGACCATGCACAAAGCCCGGCTCCCGACTGGCAAAGGCCGGGGCAACGACACGTTTTTCACCCGTTTCCGCTGTGCCCTCGATCATGCTGCCGGAGATGACATAGATTTCCTCCCAATAGGGATGGGCATGCGCCGCCGGTGTCTGAACACCGGGTTTAAGGCGCAACAGGCGCGCACGCTTGCCACTCGCTGCCGCAACATCCAAATCATTCGACAGGATCTTCTCGGATATGCCCGCAACTTTACCGTCGTATTCCTTGAAGCCCTCATCGAGATTGAGGTTCTCAAAAACCATGTTGGATCGCATGTGTTGTATCCCTGATGAATTGAACAAATAGATTCCTGAGCAACGCCGGCCCAGCGCGCCTGATCGCTAGTCCGGGATCTCGATGGTCAACAGCGGTCCGTGCTGCTGCGCGCCATAAATGTCCGTGTCGCCAGGTGAGCCCGACGGATACAGCCGCGGGATCGTGATCTTGATGGCATAGGCAACGTCGTAGGGAATAATCGCCACTTCGTTGTGCGAGATACCATAGAGCTCGGCAATCAACTCCGGCGTCAGTACGCCGCTGTTGCGTACTTTCTCGTAAGTCGCTTGATCATCGAACATGAGATCGAGCGTACACAACAGGGCGCCAGCATTCTTCGAGCGCAGGACCGATGTCAGTTCGGAAAGTGTCGCCATCGTCCACTCTCCCTCAAACGTCGACCATTTCGATCGGGAACGGCTCAAGCGGGTCTTCGATCTCCATGCGATGCCACGCAAAGAACTCATAGGTTCGCCCAACCGGCATGTCCGATGGTGAGAACGGAATGGCAAGGTTGCCCGAGATGCATTTGCGTCCGGGAAAATCCGTGTGCAGCAACGCATACCGCGCCTTCGCCATGATGGCCTTGCTGGTGTCTTCATCATCGGCAAGCACGTCAGCCAGGATGCCCAACTCGTGGCTGGTGATGCCTTTGACCGGTTCGCGCGCGCCCATGGTGGCGTCTTTGCCGTAGAGGCGAATGTTGAGTGTGTATTGATCGCTTGATATGCCGAGCGCATGCGCTTCCCGGCCCACCCTTTCGTGGCACGATGCGACAAACTCATCGATCACCGAGATCAGCGTCGGATCCCGCGTGCCGGCAATGAACACCGTGCGAAAACCAGATTCGCGGACGCCTTCCAATTTGACCGTATAGCGGTTTGATTTTTCGAACTGACTGCCGGCGACGCGCACCGTGCGAGGATCGATCTGCTCGTAGGTTGAATGGGTCGTGTTCAGCGTGCCCGCCGGCTCTTCCAACAAGTATGGGCTCGGGTTTTCGTATAGCGTGTGAGCTGCGATTTTCGTGCGCGTGCAGATCTTGTCGGGATGCGCCGGCTCGACCGTAAAATGATCATCATGCAACCGGCCGATGACGCAATCCTGCCCCGTGCGCGGCGTGACCACTTGCCCGGCACATTCGATGATCTTGGCGAGATGCCAGACAAGGCCCGGATCGTAGCCGCGCATCAGAGGAATGGCGGAAAACAGCGCCGCATCACTGGCACGGCCGGCAATGACAACTTGCGCGCCGTCGTTCAACGCTCTTTGGAACGGCTCGACGCCCATCATCGCGACTGTGCGATGGCTTTCGTCAATCGCTGAATCGGTCAGGTCATCGATCGGGCCAAGCGGCTCGATCTTACCGTCGCGGTTCTTTTCCTTGAGGTAGGCCTTGTCCTGTTCGGCCTGGATCACCGCCATTTTGAAGTTGAGGCCTTTTTCGCGTGCGATCTCTTCGACGATGTTGCGCACCAACGCCACTTGCGGGGCACCGCCGCCACCGCCGGCTGATCCAATCAGCATTGGAATATTATGCTCTACCGCCGCTTCGAGCATCAACGACAGGTCACGCTTGATGGCGGCCTCAGAGACAAAGGGCACGCCCTCGCCAAGATAGTGCGGCCCGGGATCCATAGAGCCGGCATCCGCGGCGATGAAATCCATGCCTTGCGCAATCCCATTGCGAAACGCTTCTTCGGTATAGCCGTAGCCAACCATACCTGTCGCCGCCATAACCTTCAGTTCAGCCATCGTCATGCGCCCTTTGCTCGCCCGGTCCGTCGACATTGGAAAACTCTTGACGCATAAGCTAGCATGTTTGCTCGGGTTTCCAAGACGCACAATCACGCCCCGTTTTCGGGCAGGAGAACGCTACGTTGATTTACTGGGCAAAGGATACGGCCGGTTTTTTGGTCAAGAACCGATCACTAGAACAACCCTTGCACCGGCAAACCACGTATCTGACACCATCTGACCAGTTCTTCGTTTGCAACAGCGGCACAACGCCAAAGATTGCACCGGAGGACTATCGGTTAACTATTCGCGGCGATGCGGTCGGAACGGAAATCACGCTGTCGCTTGCCGATCTGCAGGCACTGCCACAGCACATGGTTCCGGCAATCATTGAGTGCGCCGGCAATCACCGTGTCCTCTATGAAGACGTCATGGGCGAGCAATTGAACAAGCGGCCCGATGTCATCGAATTGAAATGGGGACTCGGCGCGGTCGGCATGGCTGAATGGCGCGGCGTGCCCTTGCACATTCTTCTCGAGCGCGCCGGCATCACCGAGGCCGCCTATCATGTCTGCTTCACCGGTGGTGAAGCCGACTCGCGAGATGGCGAGGTCAAGGTCCCAATCCCCGTCGCGAAGGCGATGGATGCCGATACGATTATCGCGCTTGAGATGAACGGCGAGCCACTACCGCTGGATCATGGCTTTCCAGCACGCGCTCTGGTGCCGGGATGGATCGGCACGTGCAGCGTCAAGTGGTTGAGCGAGATCGACGTGCGCACGGATCATCTCTGGGTCAAAAGAAACACCGAGAAGTATGTGCTGATGGGAGAGCATTGGCCGCAACCACAATACGCACCGGCACTCGGCGCACCGATATCAGAGCAGAACATAAAGAGCAGCCTGGCTTTGCCGTGGCCCGCCGAACTCCCCCCGGGAAAACACACGATCGCAGGCTTCGCGCGCGCGCCATCGGCACCGATCCGCGAAGTCGACTGGAGCGCCGACGGTGGCGCGCATTGGCATCCCGCCGAACTCGACGGCCCCAACGAGAAATACGGCTGGGCTCCATTTCACTTCGAGTGGACGGCAACGCCGGGAAAGCACGCCTTGATGACCCGCGCGACCGACACCGACGGCAACCGTCAGCCAATGTCGATACTGTTCAACAACGGTGGCTACATGTTCAATGCCGTGCACCCCCACCCTGTCGTTGTCGCCGAGACATGAAGTTGCAAGACCTGCCTGCCGTGTCATCGAACGCCGTGTCATCGAACAAAGTCTCAGGATTGGTTTTGTCCTGGCGTCGCCGAACGTGCTGGCCCGGCAAGCACATAGAAAAGCTCGCCAATCCGGTCACGCCGCAAAATGTGAGATTTCATTTGATGACATTGCCACGCAACAGTCTAAAATCGATCTCCAGCCTTGGCGGGACAACGCCACAAAACGGGCGCAGTCGCGACGCCACAATCATGATGCAAAAAGGCACGATGCATACAGGTCCGATAATAAACAATGCATAAGGCAGCGACCTCGCAATGACCGGCACCGGCATACTGTTGACCACGCTCGGCGGGATCACGCTCCTGCTATGGGGCTGTCGTATGGTGCGCACCGGCGTCACGCGGGCCTACGGCGCAGATCTCCAGCAGATGATCGCGCGCTGGTCGAACAACCGCGCAAAGGCGCTTGGTTGCGGCGTCGCAGTCGGCACGGCACTACAAAGCTCGACAGCAACGGCGCTGCTCTTGACCGGCTTTGTCGGACAGGAAGCGATCACCGTAGCAACGGCTCTTGCCATCCTGCTCGGCGCAGATTTCGGTGCGGCGCTGGCAGCTGCGATGTTCTCATCCGGCATTTCGCAGGTGTGGCCGATTGTTGGCTTCGTCGGCTATCTGGTTCACGCCAATTTCGACTCGCGCAGCATCGTTCTCAAAAATTTCGGACGCATACTGATCGGCCTCGGGCTCTTGCTGTTTGGCCTGCAGACCATTGGCGGGTCAGCCGCGAACCTGGCGCAAAGTACCGTCGTTGCCAGTGCCATTGAGGCCATCGCACGCGAGCCCGTACTGGCCATCTTGGTTGGCGCCTCGATCACCTGGCTGGCGCACTCAAGTCTCGCGATTGTGCTGTTGTTGATCGCACTTGCGACAGGCGGCAGCATTTCAACCGAAGCGCTTTATCCGGTGTTACTCGGAATCAATGTCGGTGCGGCTTTGCCGGCCATATCGGCGACGATGAGTGAAACGGCAACCGTGCGCCGGGTGCCGCTCGGCAATTTCATCTTCCGGCTGACGGGCGCGATCATAGCCCTTCCATTGTTACCGTTGATCATGGATACCTTGGCGGCATTCGAACTTAATCCGGCCGCCCGCATCATCGTTCTGCATCTCGCCTTCAATGCCGCACTGTGCGCCGGCTTTATCCTGCTCATAAAACCGGTTGCCGATCTGACGCAGCGTATTTTACCGGAACAGGCGCACAGCGCCGCGCCGTTCGGGCCGAAGTTCCTCGACGACAAACTGCTGGCGACCCCGTCCGCCGCACTGGGCGCCGCGACACGCGAGACCCTGCGCATGGGCGAGCTTGTCGAACGGATGCTAAGCCAGTCGATCGACGTGCTTGAGACCAACGAACCGTCTCTGCAAGCTGAAGTATCGGCGATGGACGATCAAGTCGACCGCCTGAACGAAGCCATCAAACTCTACATGACCAAATTGATGCGCGGTGAACTGAGCGACGAAGAGAGCCAGCGCGCCGTCGACACGATCATGTTCACGACGAACCTCGAGCACGTCGGCGACATCGTCGACAACAACCTGATGGATCTCGCGGAAAAGAAGCGCCAGATCCAGGTTCATTTTTCAGGTCAGGGCATGGCGGAACTGCGCACCATGCACGCACGCATCCTCGATACCATGCACCTGTCTTTCAACGTGTTCGTCAACCAGCAGGCCGATAGCGCGCGGCAACTTATTGCGCGCAAGACGGAACTGCGCTCACTCGAACTGGAAGGCACGGAAAGCCATATCGACCGGCTCACATCCGGGCGGCCAGAAAGCGTTGCGACCAGTGCCATCCATCTCGATGTGTTGCGGGATTTCAAACGGATCAACTCACATCTCACGTCTGTCGCATATCCGGTGCTTGAACGGGCCGGGCAGTTGCGCAACACACGGCTCAAGAAGGTCAAGGTTGCCAAGCCGAGCGGTGCTGCGGAACCGGCGGCGCGCTGATATCGGTGATTATCGACATCGCGATCGCGTGCAGCGCGCACGGGCTATAGGCCTGTCCAATGGCAATTGATCAAACATCCAGCAACGACCGCGGCGGTGCTTTTGACGCCATCGTATTCGATCTTCTGACAGCCTTGATTGACTCGTGGTCGCTCTGGAACGACGCGGCAGGATCGCCCGACGATGGCCTTCGCTGGCGCGCGGCATATCTGAAACTGACCTATGGTGCCGGCGCCTATCGTGACTACGAGACGATCGTCGAGGAGGCAGCAAGAGTCGCAAGCATTGCGCCGGACAGCGTCACGACGTTAACGCAGCGCTGGCATGAGCTGGCGCCATGGCCGGAAGCTTCGGCAACACTCGCGACGCTCTCCGGTTATGGGAAACTGGCAGTTGTAACGAACTGCTCGATCAAGCTGGGGCGCGCAGCCGCAAACATCGTCCATCCACATTTCGATGTCGTCATGACCGCTGAGGAGGCCGGCTTCTACAAGCCGCGTCGCGAGCCTTACGCCAAGGCTTTGGCGGCACTCGGCACCGCGCCCAGCCGCACCTTGTTTGTCGCCGGCTCCGCATCGGATGTTCCCGGCGCAGCGGCACTTGGGATGCCGGTCTACTGGCACAACCGCATCGGCATGCCCGCCGTCGACAACGTTGCACCGACGTATCACGAGCGCACGCTCGAGCGGCTGCTTGACATCGTCTGACGATGCAAAAGCCCAGAAATCAACTATCCTCGCTCGCATCCGGGAGGATCGCCTGCGGCACGTCATACGATTGCAGCGATTGCCAATGTGCCTCGACATCGGCTTGAAACAGTCCCTTCGTGATCGATGACACAAGCTTGGGCACAACCGTTGTCATCGCGTTGATCGATGCTCCCGAGGGCCCGAAACTCATCGTCGATGCAATTGCAAAAAGATGGATATTCTCGATCCACGGCGTCTCGCCTGGCACCTTCTCGACGAAGGCGAAGTCCGGGCTGAGATACGGGAAACGGCCGAGGCGTTCATCCTGCTCGTGCACAGGCGGCGTGTAGCAATCGGTCCAGGTCGCGATGTTACCAGCAAACCGCTGCAGTTCCGGCCGGCCAGCGAAATCCATATCGATACCGGTTCCACATATAACGAAATCTGCGTTGTAGTCGCCCTGCGGCGTCGCAATGTGCACCCGACCGTCCTGTATTTTCACGCCGTCCCAGGGCGCGCCAACAACCAGTTCAAAGTTGTCGTGGCAGGCACAGCGATCGTAGGTCTGCTGTGGAAAGCCTTCGCGCAGACCGAGAATATGGCGCATGAATCGCCAGCGCCATGCGTCATCAAGATCGCTGAGATGTTTTAGGAAGCCACGAAAGGTCAGCCAACGATAGGGTTGTATGACCTGCGGTTTTTCACGACGCGAAAACAGTGTGACGCGACGCGCGCCGGCTTCGAGCGCCGCGCCGGCATTATCGAAAGCCGACGCGCCGGCACCAAGTACGGCAACGTCCTTGCCGCGCAGCGCATCAAAGTCGATCTCGTCGGCCGCATGCGCCCGCATCGCTGCCGGCAGTGATGCGATCTCTGGCGGCATCCACCAAAGCCCGGCCCCTTCCTGACCAGTCGCCAGGACGATCTTGCGGGCACAGACCGCGGTCTCCTTGCCATCCGGCGTCCGCAACCTCGCCTCAAGCAGTTCACCTGCCGGGACGATATCCACGACTTCGGTTTCGTTGCGCACCGGCACCCGCGTCATGCGACGCACCCACATGACGTAGTCCGCCCAATACTCCCGTGGGATCAAATCCAGGCGCTGCCAACTCTCATCACCGTACTTGGCCATGTGCCAGGACTGATACGTGAGGCTTGGAATATCGAGATCCGGGCCGGTGTAGTCCTTGGGGCTGCGCAACGTCGGCATCCGCGCATACGTCAGCCATGGTCCCTCTTTGCCGCTTGCTGCCTTGTCGACAACAAGCACATTGTCGACCTTGGAACGCAGCAGCCCGAATGCCGTCGCGAGCCCGGATTGGCCAGCACCGACGATCAGAACATCCAACGCCGGTTCGCCATCCGGTGCCTGGCGCGGCGTCAACCACGCCATACGGGGATGGCCGATCAGCTCGAGATCCTGCCGCACGCGTTCTTCAAGCGCGGCCAGACGGACCACGTCGATCGCCTCATCAACGCCACCGGAACCGGATGCCTGCCTATCGCGTTGTTGCATTCAGCATCTTTCCAACGAGCCGCTTATCGTACCACCTCGGCTGCCCTACCACTCAATCGTGCCGCCATCGTAGCGCAGGAACGAGCCACTCATGTCAGGCGTCAAGGTCTCGATGACGGCGCGCATTCCGGACACGCTTTCGGTGACGGAAATCTGCCCGCCCTTGCGCGTTTCCGTTGCGACCGACCCGGGGTGAAGGACAGCGGTGACGATCTCCCTAGGCTTGAAATCGACCGACAGGCTTTTAACAGCCATGTTCAGGGCCGTCTTGCTGCAACGATAGGCATAGTGCCCACCGGATGTGTTGTCGCCGATCGATCCGGACCGCGTCCCGATGAACACCATCAGGCGCCGGTCGCTCGCGGCAACGTGGTCTTCGAAGGCCCCCGCGACATAGATCGGCGCGATGGCGTTGATCTTCATGACCCGCGTGAACTCGTCAATATCCGGCAGCATCAGCGTACCCGGGCCATCGGGCGCAAAGGTCGCCGCATTGTTGATCAGCACGTCAATCGGCGTGCCCTTCAGTTCCGTCGCCAGGGCGCTCACACCAGCCTGATCGGCAACGTCGAGGTGGTGGAAACGGACCTGTTGGCCGAGGTCCTCAATCTTGGCGCGGCTTGCCGCCTCCAGGCAGATCGCGTGCACGCCCCAACCATCCTCGGCATACTGATGCGCGGTTTCAAAACCGATACCGTAGTCGCATCCTGTTATCAGCACCGTTGGCATTGATGTTCCTCTTTGCAGGCGTTGCGCCGTCTGTTCGCGCAATTCGCATTGTGACACCCATGCCCAACCTCGTCCATGTGCGCGGTGAGCAGATCGGTCAGGCTTTCGTCAACCGCGGTATCGCCCGCTCAGGACGCGGCGTCGTCGGCGATGATCTGCGCGACGACATCGCCCATCTTTGCGGCAAACACCTCGGGGCGAAGGTAAAGCGGGTGGTAGGGTGCACCGGAGCGATCGATATAGCCGGCCAGCATTCCGGCGGAGATGGCGCCATGCGTATCCCAATCATGCGTCGCAACGAGGCGCAGATCTCCCACCGGCCGCTCCAATCGGTCAGCAACGTATCGATAGACCTGCGCATCCGGCTTGAAGCTGCCCGTCTCTTCAACCGACACGATCTGATCAAAGTGCGCGTTGAGACCGGCATTGGCAATCTGACTTGTCACCAGTTTGAGCGATGAATTGGAGAACGCGACAGTGCGGTACCCTCCGGACCGCAGGGCCTGCAACGCCGGCACCACATCTGCATGCGGTGTCAGGCTGGCAAAGCCGCCCAGAATCGAATCTCGCTGTTCACCAGTAATCGCAACCTTGCGACGTGCGGCAATGGCATCAAGCATCGTCCCGGCCAATGCCGCGAACCCGGTCTTCACACCCGTCAGCGCACAAACCGTGGAGGTGTGCAGCAACATCGCAAACCAAGTCGACGTGACGGACGCATCGCCAAACACCGCTTCGAATTTCGGCCTGAGCGACGCAAGATCGAGGACCGTCTCGTTGATGTCGAAGAGGATCGTATCGCGCGGCATGGCATTGTTTCCCTGAATTTGACGCAGCTATCCGGACTGCGCCGCGTTGAGCCCGGCAATATAGCCCCATGTGAGGCAGGGCCCGAGGGTTGTGCCCGCGCCAACGCCTTTGGAGCCGAACGAATTGGCCATAACGTTACCGGCCGCATAGAGGCCGGCAATTGTCTCGTCGTTGGCATCCAACACTTCGCCTTTCGCATTGGTGCGCGGCCCGCCTTTGGTGCCAAGAAAGCTCGCCTTGAACGGCATCGCATAGAACGGTGGTTTCTCGATCGTACCAAGCGTCGGGTTGGGTGAGTGATCAGGGTCCCCGCCGCGTCCGCGATCCCAGGCGGACGCACCACGACCGAAGTCGTCATCAACCCCCACCCGCGCGAAGCCACTGAAGCGATCAGCCGTTTCCTCAAGCCCGGACGCATCAACCTCAATAAGCGCGGCCAATTCGCGAAGCGTGTCGGCTTTAAAATAGTTCCCGGGCACACTCTTCTTCGGCAAAGCGTGCGGATATTTGGATGCGAACTGGCTATCATAGATGCGCCATGCGGGCAGATGCTTCGGCGTTCCCGTTTCCGGATCCTTCTCTGCGAATGCCAACCCAACATTCATCTGCTTTTCGTTGACGAAGCGGCGGCCATGCTTATTCACAATCATCGAGTGCGGCAGGAAATAGTCAGCAGCCGGCTGCCCTTGCAGATTGCCTTCGTAGGTGACCGGCGTCGTCCCCATGATCAGCGCCTGATCCATATGATCGAGTTGCGCGCCAACTTCTTCGGCCATGCGCTGGCCATCGCCGGTATTGGTTGACGGGCTCGCGGTCCACTCGACAGGCCCTGGAAAATAGCGGGCCATCATCTCGGGGTTCCACTCAAAGCCGCCGCTTGCCAGGATCACGCCCTTCGCCGCGCGCACGGTTTCAAGGTTGCCACCCCGTTCGACCTCGAGACCGGCAACGCGCCCCTCCTCCAGGATCAGGCGCTTCGCCGGCGCCTCCAACCAGATATCGATCCCCTTATCAAGGCACCCTTTGAGCAGACCAATCGCCAGGGCATTCCCGCGCGCACGCATGTCCAGCAGTTTGCGCCAAGCCATCCGTGGAAAATATCGCACAACCCATTTCTTAGGGTTGGCAAAAAAGAACGTGTCAACGATTTCGCCGTAACTCAGGCGAAGATCGAATGTTGGATTGCGAACCTTGTCACGCCATTTGCCGAGCACGCCGATACGGATCGGCTCGGCCGAGACATTACGCCCGAACGGCAGCCCCCCAGCCTCTTCGGCGTAAGGATCCGGATCGCGGTTCGGAGCAAACCTGATCGGTGTCTGCGCCTCGATGAACTTGAGCACCTCCGGCACATAGTCGACGAACGCCGTCCATAGGGGCTCTTCGCGATTGTGCCAGCCATTGGGCGCCACGGCACGGATATAATCGAGCACGGCTTCGCGACTGTCCGTGACACCCATCTTCTGTGCATAGTGATGGCGCGGCGCCCAGATGCACCCACCGGACATCGCCGTCGTGCCGCCAGCGACAGATGCTTTTTCGATGACCAACACCCGGGCACCATTTGCGCGCGCACTGAGCGCAGCACTGAGACCGGCCGCCCCCGTGCCCACAACAACAATGTCGTACTCGTCTGCCATACACGCTTCCTGGAAATGCATTCACGACCAGCACGCGTCTCACGTGCGTTGTCCGTTGAGCCGAGAGCCGTTCAGTTTTACCGTCCGTCAAGTTTTGTCAGCCAATCGTGCAACAGCGTCGCCATGTCTGCCGGCCGGGTAACGGGATAGAAGTGCCCGCCTTTGTCAAACAAGTGCAGCTCCGCTTCGCTCAGTAAAGCGGCCAGTTCTTCCTGAAGATAGACCGGCACGATGACATCATCTTCGGTACCCAGCACCAAAGCGGGTGTAGCAGCCTTGGCCAATCTGTCACGGCAATCATGCGCAAGAAGCGCCTTGATCCGCTCTGCGATGACAGCCGCTTGCGTTTCATTGGGCGTCTGCGCGGCCGCCTGCACCAAGGCATCGGGATGATCTCGAAGCCAGCGTGTCGGCGAACCGATCAGCGCAGACAGCATGGCATAGTGCTCCGGCAGACGCGTCAGGACATCCAGCCGCGTCTGAAACAGTCGTTCCATAAACACGTCCGGCCCCGCCCAAGTGCCGCTGAGTACCAGCCCCGCAGCCGCTCCCGGCCGCGCCAATTCCATTTCCTGAACAATCGCACCGCCTGTGGAGTGGCCACACAGCACCGGTCGTTCGCCTGCCAAAGCATCGACGATCTCCCAGGTATCTTCCGCCAGAGATCGAATTGAAACGGGTTCTCGCCCCAACTCGCTGCCACCGACACCACGCTGGTCAAAACAGATCGTTTGCAGGATTGGACCCAGCGCTTCGACCAACGGCGCCCAAAAACCACCTGTACCACCAAGGCCGCTTATGAGGACCAGCGGACGGCCGCTGCCCGCGGTCTCAACCGAAAGTTTCGCACCGTCTCGCAACGTAATCATTGCCATGTCACATCATACCTCATCGCACCGGATGCACTGATTGGCTGGGCCTGCTTCCCGGATACGGCATGCCGCCCGCGTCACGTCTGCGATGCGGCTGGCGGCAGGTAGCGCCGCGAAAGCTCGTCGCGGTCATCATAGCTCGCCTCGAAGATAGGCGCAGCAATCGTCGCACGCACGTGCAGTGTTGTATCAAGAACATTGTTGAAACCGTGCCAGTGACCAGCGGGGATCACGACGGACTCACCAGTCCTGACGCGCTGGCGCTGATCGCCGAGCCAGAGCTCCGCCTCGCCATCGATGATGGTCAGAACTTCCTCGACCGCATGCAGATGCGTCGGCGCACCAAGACCCGGCGCACAAAACTGATCAAAAATGCAAAGTTGTGCCGCACCGCTGACAGCCGAAACAAGCATGACGGTCGTCACACCCTCACGCCAATCCTCTTTCGATTGCTTCGCGTGATTGATGATCTGCATGGCGTGGTCTCCTATCGCCTCACGTGCGTTGTCAGGCATCGACTGCGGCGGTAACCACCAACTCAACGAGGTCGGCATCTTCGAGATCGACACCGAGGCAGGCACGCACCGGCAGGTTGTCACGATCCACCCATTCGTCCCAGGCGCGATTAAACTCTGCCTTGTCCTTGATGTCGGCAACATAGACCCAGACGGTCAGAATACGACTTTTGTCGACGCCCGCCTCGGCGAGATTGGCATCGATGATGCTGAGGGCGTCGCCTGCCTGCTCATAGACCGACCCGGATTTGACGTTCGCCGTGGCAACCGTTGTCAGCACGCCGCCATGTACAACGATGCGGCCGCGGGTTGGCGAGTAATTTGATTGACCGATCCGGGTAATGGCAGGCATTTATTCGTTTCCCTTAAGAAGGTTGGCGGCGCTCAGTCGAGCTTTTCAACTTGCCGGTCCGGGATGATCGACTTGCCCGACAGGTAACGATAATACTCATCATCGCTCGCGGCGCACACATCCTGCAGCCGCCACAACGCCCTGCCGAGAACCGTTTCGTTGAAAATCCAGTCTTCCACTCGGCCACTCTTACCGAAACCCGGCTGCACGGTGATCGCCTCGCCGTAATAGGCCTTGAGATCTTCGTAACTGAGTTTCAGGACGCGGCCCGCGGGAATGTCGTCACGCGGTGGCGACGTCGCCTGATCTTCCAGGAAGGCCGCCAGGTATTTGGCAGCGGCATCCATGTTCAGGCCGCTTGGCCCTACGGTCGTGCGACCACGTTTTGACCGAGCCAAATTATACCAAGGCGCGAGCGTGCCGATTTCCTTGAGCAGCTCACGCCCGAGCTCAGTTGCCGGGGCATCCTTGTCAGGCAATTTCGGCTGCGCGATGAGACAGACCAAACCTTCCATCTCATCCTCTTTGAGGGCGGCAGATGTCTCCGGCGCGTCATCGGGGAAGTCGACCAGAACGGGTCCTTCCGGCGCCTCAAGAAGATCAAGTGTCGCCACGAGGACACGCCGTTGAAAAGATGGATCGCTCGGCGCGCCCAGCGGCCGGCCGAGTTCGAAAGGCACCCAGAGCGCACGTGGCGGCGCCACTTTTTCCGTGTTCGTGCGGATGAGGCTGATGCTGGTTGTCGCCAACCCGGCCTCTTCAAGAAAAATCGCAAGCCCGCCCACGGCGAGCGTGCAGCGTGGTCATATCGGCACGAGCAGCACACTGTCGACCGCATCCGCCTTCATCTGCCGTGCCATGTCCCGCGCAGCATCTTCAAGATGCGACGGATCCGTTGCGCCCGATACCGTGAAATGGAAATCCGCGACGGAACCAATGGTGCCATCATCAGCCAATTCATGCAGGCGCTCAAGGGGAAAGCAGATGTTGACGTCTTGCTGAAAGCCAGTCCTGTCGAAGTTGACCGATATGTGACTCATTACAATTTCACCCGGTTCGGTGTCGCCGGGAATAACCCGATAGTCTGCCGAATCGCGTTGAAACACAGCGTCGCTCCGCACGTTCAACGCGGCCGTCGACACGATCGCGATTCGTCGCTCAGCAAGCGGCGGCCCCGACACCCATGGCCGGCGCTTTTCGTAACCGCTGCAATCAAGCTCAACGACCATCTTGCGTTCATTGATTGGTAGGTCTTCCAAACGTGCCAAGACAGACCTCCTGTTGTAACGAACCGCCAAAGCGAAACGTTATGTCATTTTGTTCACCGATCAAAGTCTCACCACCAGATGAGCAGCCATCCGATAATCTCCGACGAAAACTCCGGCAGACAGACCGCCATCCGCACCGCGCCCCGCGCCACCCAACTGTAAAGAAATCTTCACGTCATATACTGCGCGATGTTCACCAATTCTGGTCCACAACTCCAAGAGCGTTTCGGTCAACACGGGTCCCGGCGGGGACAAGACCGACGCATCGGCAAGCGGCGGCACGGCCCGGGAGGGCGCTCAGATTGAGTTCACTCCGGTCAAACACAGGCATAGCCAGGCAACATACGAACAGCCTCCGCCTCAACGCAGGAGTATGACTCAGATGACCTTCGGTATTGCCATCCGCGCCCAAGCCGCGCTGGTCGCCGTCTGTCTTGCAGGTCTCAGTCCGGCGCTGGCCCAGGACGGGGCTCAGGACGGAGGTCAGAACACGGCAACAAGTACATTCGCCGCCAGTCTCGGTACGGCCGCCAATATCACCAACCGTTCGGCAGCGAACCGCTGCGTCGTCAGCTTTTCGAAAAAGTACGCACCGGGACAGTTGATCGTCAGTTTCGGCGACCGACGCCTGTATCACGTCGTCACGTCCGGTCGTGCGGTCAGTTATCCAATCGCAGTGCCGCGCGCCGAACACCGATGGAACGGTGTCGAGCGTGTAACGCGCAAGAAAACCTACCCGAGTTGGACACCGACACGTCAAATGCGCCGCGAGAATCCGGAGTTGCCCCGCGTCGTCGCGGGCGGCGCGCCCGATAATCCGCTCGGGGTCCGCGCCATTTATCTCGGAAATACACTTTACCGCATCCACGGAACCGATGCGCCCTGGACCATTGGCGGCAACGTCTCGCGCGGCTGCATTCGCATGCACAACGAACATGTCATCGAACTTTACAATCAAGTCCAGACTGGCATGAAGGTGACGGCAACATGGCAGCGCTTCCAAACCGCCACACTCCGTGGTGGCAGCGTCCAGCCTGACAATTTTTTCGCGACGTCGGGCTGCAACTGATAACGCCGGAGCCGCAACCAAATCCAACGTCCTCTCACCCATCGCGACGCCGATATGAATCATTCAATATAACTATGTTGTTATCGATCAACTGAAATTCGTGCGATAAAATCAATAACGGTTCGTGACTTCGTCAAATAATCGACAATTTAAACGTCATGTTTTTTTCATTCAAAATTCAATACAGTGTTCAGTAGGCATCGTATAGTTTTGACAGTTATCAACACCAGCAGCCGGTTGTATGGATTGTCATGCCCCAAGTCAGGTCAAATACCGCCTACCTAAGATTGGATCGCAAACTCGAGCCAGAACGATTGCCAACGCATTTAATTCGGCCGGCCGCCACCACGCCGTCGATCTGCGAACCGCCGCAACGAAACGGTCGCAAAACGATCTCTGACGATCACGAAACTTCGGCTTCCTTAAACATCGTCACCGGCCCAAGGACTGACCTTTTGCGCAACCAGGCTGGTGAGCAGATCTTGCCCTTCAACCGGTCTCTTCACATCGCGCTCTTGATCGCAATTGCTCTTCTGACGGCTGTCTTCTGGGCCTTGCTGCTCTGGGGCATCAGTGCGTTCATCCAATTGACCGTGAACGGCACGCAAGGCTCCGCTTCGGTATTGCTTTCAGAAAGCACACTTTGGATTACGGCTCTGGTCTGGCCGATCGCATTCCTCGGCCTCGGGATCGTGTGTCTGAGCAACGATCGCGACGTTGCCAGGCAAAACGCCAGCTCAATGAGCCAACCGAAAAAAAGCCTAAACTCATGGCATTGTCAGGATTAATTCAACTGATACAGCCATGATAACAATGTGACGGTCGCCAGCCACAGCAATCGTCACGATACCGCCCGGGCCTAAACAACATATGCGGCCTCCGCGCATCTGGCTGCATGTTTGAGCTCGGGCGGACCACTGCCTTTTTTCCAGGGGGTGATCTGGCAGAACGCATCTAAATTGCAAGATTTGAGCGTTATCAGGTTTCGACGTGCGTGACGGACAGAGCATTTTGAGCCGCTTTAGGAAAATGCAACGCCGCCTTACATACGTGTATATATGTGCCGTTCGTTTCCTTTTGCTCAACTTAGCAGTTCTGACTGGCAGGCAAACTCAACTCACTATCTAGTCTCGGTATGAAAAAACTGCTGCCGTCCAAATCAATCGCGTTTTTGATGAAGAATGTAAAAGCTGACGTGAACTTGAGCCGCGTCTCGACAAGAATTATCTTGCCGTCACCCGCAACCTCATTCACGAGATCCGGGGAGATCACCACACTCGATTTTCCGGCAGAACCACACGTGTAGGTTACCGTTGCGGCATCATCTATCTGTCCGACGTCAGCGCTCCTGTAACAGTTGAGAGCATTTTTTAACTGAGTGTTTTTAGGTTCATCCTCACCACTGAGGAGTGCCACATGGGACGTAGAACGGAAGCTGCTGACCGCAGCATCAAGGACATCA
>JAGDYV010000078.1:0-8584 GCA_049116495.1 Hyphomicrobiaceae bacterium
ACCGCATGTCTGGCGGCGATGGTAACGACCGCATGTCCGGTGGTGACGGCAATGACCGCATGGCTGGCGGTGCCGGTGATGACCGCATGGCTGGCGGTGATGGCAACGATGTCATGTCCGGCGGCGATGGCAGTGACTTGTTCGTCTTTTCCGTCGGTGAGGGTGCCGACACGGTCGTCGGCGGCGCTGGTGGGAATTGGATTGATACGATTGACTTGAGCAGCAATTCAGACGGCGGATTTGGCACGTATGGCGAGGATTGGACCGTCACGCTGGATCAAGGCGAAATTCTCTCACAGGACAGTTCATCACTGACATTGAGCGAAGATTCAGACGGCGAAATCATCCTGTCGGATGATAGCTCAATCAACTTTCACGAGATTGAGTCGATCCAGTTCTAGTCAAAAGCGGGCGGGCAACATTGTTGCTCGTCAGCGGTTTAGATTGGTGTTCGTTTGGCCAAGCTTTGTCGCTCCTCGGCCGCAAGTTCAATTGCGTGCAGCGACTAGTGGACGGCCGCATAGAGGCTCTGGGTCGATTCGACGGGCGTCATGGTGCGAGACATTCGCCAGGCGTATTTTTTGGCCGCAACGCATTGAAGTGTCTTGCTAATATCTGAGTTCGAAGCCGTGTCGAAAGACAATGCGATTGCGGCAACCCGCTCCCGATTTTTTGGCAATCGGGGCGCAACCTTACTGATTGCCAGGTGCAGCTGAAACGAACCGGCGCCCCGCGGCTGTCGGTCGAATGGCCAACGGCCGCGATGAGGCTGCGACCGCGTCGCTAAAGCAACACTTTACCGCCCCGATCAAGCTGCTAGATTACTGATACACAAGATTCTCATTTCAGCGACTGGAACGGGAGATCGGGCACTTTGGCCCGTGGAATGACGACACAGGTGACGGATTTGTTGTGGCAACGAGCTCAGTCTCTGACAGCACCTAGCGATTGAGGAGGGCGGACGTGGATCGCACACGCCGCCGTCGCGGTACGGCTGAGACATCAAATGCCACGGAAGCGGCAGCGCTGACGGCTGCTTCGTCGCCGATCGACGATGGCCACTTGCCAGACAAAAAAACTCCTGCAGCGGAAAAGAACAATCGGCAATCGGGTGGTGATGCCGGGCGCAAACCGACGCGCGAGACGACACCGCGCCGACGACGCAACACTCGGACCGGGGCACCGAATGAACCGATTTACGCCGCGCTCGACCTTGGCACGAACAATTGCCGATTGCTGATCGCACGGCCGACGCGCCGTGGTTTTCAAGTCGTTGATGCATTCTCTCGCATCATCCGGCTTGGCGAAGGCGTCTCCGTAACCGGTGTGCTCGCCGATGCGGCGATTGATCGGACAATGGATGCGCTGCGTATCTGCGCGTCGAAGATGGTGCGCAACAGCGTCACCCGCTCGAAACTGGTGGCAACCGAGGCCTGCCGGGCAGCGGATAACGGTTCGGAATTCATCGAGCGTGTGCGCCGCGATATCGGTATGAACCTTGAGGTGTTGTCGCAGGAGATCGAAGCCCAGTTGGCCGTCTCCGGGTGCGCATCGCTGATCGATGAAGGCTGTGATCACGCACTGGTCTTCGATATCGGCGGGGGATCGTCGGAACTGATTTGGCTGGATGTCACGAAGCGCCGCAGCAGTGTGACGAATGCTTGCGGTGTGCCGGTTGATCCAACCGCGTGCATCGAGGCCTGGACGTCATTGCCCGTTGGCGTCGTGTCGCTTGCCGAAAAATTTGGCGGCCGCGATGTTCAGGCTCAAGATTTCGAGGACATGGTGACGTGGGTCTTTGACCTGATCCAGCCGTTCGAAGACAAGTATCGGTTCCGTGAGCGAACCACTGACGGTCGTGCGCATTTTCTCGGCACCTCGGGGACTGTGACGACGGTTGCCGGAATCCAACTGCGCCTGCCGCGCTATGATCGGCGCCGGGTTGATGGCTGCTGGCTCAATTGTGCGGATGTGCGCAGAGTGACCTATGACCTGCTTGATCAATCCTATGAGCAGCGCGTCGCACAGCCGTGCATTGGTCGTGACCGGGCTGATCTCGTGTTGGCGGGCTGCGCAATCCTTGAAGCGCTCATGCGGATGTGGCCGACGCAACGGTTGCGCGTGGCGGATCGCGGTTTGCGTGAAGGCATGCTAACCAACATGATGGCCGAGGACGGCTTTCTTTTTACATCGCAAGCAGGCGCCCGTGGTCGTTGAATGAACGGCATAGCGCCGGTTGGCTTTGCAAGGATGTACAACTCAACAAATTGTCTCAACACGAGCTATTTGGCGGCTGGTGAGAGGCCTCTTTAGGAAACGTGATGGCGAAAGGACCGGGCAAGAGCGGGGTGACGGGCGGCGTTGGCAGTGGCCGCGGCGACCGTGCGCTGAAAGTGCGCGTCAAGTCCAAGGCCAAACGAGCCAATTCATCGCGCCGCTGGCTTGAGCGCCAGCTCAATGACCCTTATGTGGCGGCGGCACAGAAGGCCGGCTACATGTCACGGGCAGCTTTCAAGCTGATCGAGATCAACGACAAGCACACATTCCTGAAACCAGGCCAGGTTGTCGTCGATCTTGGCGCTGCGCCGGGCGGTTGGACACAGGTGCTTGTCGACAAGGTCAAGGCACTCGATGGGCGCGGGCAGGTGGTCGCCATCGATATTCTCGAGATGGAGGCGATCCCGGGCGCCGAGATCATTCATCTCGACTTCATGGCTGAGAGTGCGCCAGAGCGTCTCAAGACGATGCTGCGGGATGGCGGCGCTGATGTGGTCGTTTCCGATATGGCCGCGCCGACGACCGGGCATGCCCGCACCGATCACTTGCAGATCATGGGGCTCGCCGAAACGGCCGCCGAGTTCGCGACGGAAGTGTTGCGGCCGGGTGGCGTTTTTCTGTGCAAGGTGTTCCAGGGCGGCACGGAGCGTGAATTGCTCGATTTGCTGAAGCGGCAGTTCAAGACCGTGCGGCACGTGAAGCCACCGGCAAGCCGACAGGGATCATCCGAACTTTACGTTCTCGCGACCGGCTTTCGTGGCGCCGCGCTGCCTGAAGATGCTGACTGATTCGGCACTTCGAACCGGGCCTGTCTGGCGCAGCTCCATGGCAGGTTCGTGTGGCAAGGTCCCAGCGTTTGATTGACGCAGATTTATTCGATTTCTGGGCACATCTGGCAAGCTTGGCGAGGCGTGCTGACAGGCCTACTTCCCCTGGTCATAACCACGTGCTATCGGCAATGCGAAATCGTTTCGTATCAACCCGGGTCGGCGGCCGATGGGCACTCTACCTGTCTTGGTTCGAGCAATTTCATGCAAGGAGAACATCATGGCGGTACGTCCGGTCGATATCCTGTCGAATGTCGGTCTCACGTTTGATGATGTGCTGTTGGTACCGCAGGCTTCCGAGGTCATGCCAAGCGAGGTCAACGTCGCGACCAAAGTGACGAAGACCATTGCGCTGAACATTCCGATTATTTCGTCGGCGATGGACACCGTCACAGAAGGTGGTCTGGCGATCGCGATGGCACAGGCAGGCGGCATCGGCGTCATACATCGTAACCTGGAGCCGCCAGAGCAGGCCAAGCAGGTCGAGCGCGTCAAGAAGTTCGAAAGCGGCATGGTTATCAATCCCGTGACCATGCATCCCGATGCGACGTTGGCTGATGCGCTTCATCTTATGTCCGAACACAGCATCTCGGGCGTGCCGGTTGTTGAGCGCGCGAGCAAAGGCAGCGGCAAGCTCGTTGGTATTCTGACCAACCGCGATGTCCGTTTCGCAACCAATCCGAACCAGCCGATATCCGAGCTCATGACGAAAGATCGTCTGATGACTGTCGGAAAGGGCGTGTCGAGCGATGAAGCCAAGCGCCTGCTGCACAGCAATCGCATCGAGAAGCTCTTGGTCGTGGACGACAATTACCACTGCATCGGGCTCATCACGGTCAAGGACATCGAGAAGGCGCAACAGTTTCCGAATGCCTGCAAGGATGAGCAGGGCCGCCTCAGGGTTGCTGCTGCCACGACCGTTGGTTCTGATGGGTTTGAGCGGACCGAGCGGCTGATCGCGGCTGGCTGCGATATCATTGTCGTCGACACGGCGCACGGCCACTCGCAGCGGGTGCTCGACGCGGTGACGCAGATCAAGAAGACGTCGAATAGCGTGCAGGTCATTGCCGGCAACGTTGCGACCGGCGAAGCCACCAAGGCGCTGATCGATGCCGGGGCTGATGCGGTCAAGATCGGTATTGGCCCAGGGTCGATTTGCACGACACGGATTGTTGCCGGGGTCGGCATGCCGCAGCTCTCGGCGATCATGGATTGCGTTGAGGAAGCGTCGAAGTCAGGGACGCCGACCATCGCAGACGGCGGGATCAAATTTTCCGGCGATGTGACCAAGGCGCTGGCGGCCGGCGCGAGTTGCGCGATGGTTGGTTCGCTGCTGGCCGGTACGGACGAGGCGCCGGGCGAGACCTATCTTTACCAGGGCCGCACGTTCAAGGCCTACCGCGGTATGGGTTCGGTTGGTGCCATGGCGCGCGGCTCAGCCGATCGCTACTTTCAGCAGGAAGTGTCAGATGCGCTGAAGCTGGTGCCGGAAGGCATCGAGGGGCAGGTGCCGTACAAGGGGCCGGTCGGCAGTGTCGTGCACCAACTGGTCGGCGGTCTGCGCGCCGGCATGGGCTATATCGGTGCACGTAATCTCGAGGAATTGGCAGTCCGCGCAAAGTTCGTGCGGATTTCGCCGGCTGCGATCCGCGAGTCGCATACCCACGGCGTTACCATCACCCGCGAGAGCCCGAACTATCCGGGTAATGGCTAAGGGGCTGGCGGCACGGGGCCAGCAGCCGGATCGCGGCAGCCGCGCGACGGAACAAGCCGACCTAACCGCCTGCAGCGACGCTGCGACGGCAACACAGTAGTATATCGGAAACCGACCATGAAAATTGGCGCGCGCATGGCCGCCGGAGCCGAGGTGCTTGAAGATGTCCTCGATCGGCATCTGCCGGCCGCGATGGCGCTCAGCGATTGGGGGCGCAAGCACCGATTTGCGGGCTCCGGCGACCGCTCTGCAATCGGTAACCTTGTCTACGATGTGCTCCGGCGTCGCCACTCGGTCGCGGCATGCATGGCGGATGAGTCGCCGCGGGCGTTGGCAATTGGCGCGGCTCCGGCGGCGTTTCAGCTTTCCGTCGACGATGTGATCGCGGCTGCCAACGATGGATCACCGCATGCGATCGGCCCGCTGAGTGAGGCGGAGATTGCCGGTCTTCATCGGCAGGTTCCGACCGATGCACCACCGCACATTCGTGGTGACTTTCCCGAGCTTTGGCAATCGTCACTGGCGCGCACGTTCGGTGATCGCCTTGCCGAGGAAATGGCAGCCTTTGCCGCGCGTGCGCCCGTCGGCCTGCGCGCCAATGAACTCAAGGCGGAGCGAGCCAAAGTGATCAAGGCGCTTGCCAAGTTTGCGCCGGAGCCGGCCCGCTATGCCCCGGAAGGGATCATTGTGCCACATCCGGCCGGTGCGCGCCGGACGCCGAATGTCGAAGCGGAGCCGGCCCATGGCAAGGGTTGGTTCGAAGTGCAGGACGAAGGCAGTCAGATCGTTGCTGCGCTGTCCGGTGCTGGCCCGCGGATGCAAGTGCTGGATCTGTGCGCAGGCGCTGGCGGCAAGTCGCTGGCTCTCGGCGCCCAGATGCGCAATACCGGCCAAATCTATGCCTATGACCGTGATGCTGGCCAGCTGCGGCCGATTTTCGAGCGCTTGAAGCGCGCCGGCGTGCGCAACGTGCAAACCATTCCGCCGGGCGATGAAGCGGCATTGCTCGCCTTCAAAGGCCGCTTTGATGTTGTCTTCGTCGATGCGCCATGCTCTGGATCGGGCACCTGGCGTCGGCGACCGGATGCGAAATGGCGGCTCAGTCAGGAAAATCTGGCAAACCGCATTGCCGATCAGCAAACGGTGCTGACGCTGGCTCGCCAGCTGGTTAAGCCGGGCGGTCGTCTGGTGTATGTGACGTGCTCTATCCTGGCGGAAGAAAACGTCGACCAGACCGCCTGGTTTGTAGATCAGGCGCCGGAGTTCACGCTTCTGCCATACGAGCAATGCTGGCGCGAGACTCTTGGCGGCGAACCACCGCCGTCTGCTGACGGTCGCCAGGACAGCCTGCTGCTGACACCGCTCAGTCACGGAACTGATGGGTTTTATTTTGCCGCTTTCCAACGCGCGCCAGAACCGTCATCTTAACAGGATCGCGCAGCCTCGCGGGCAGCGACGGGTGTTCTGGATCGAGCACGTGATTCCGGGGGAACGTCGGACCGTGTTCGTGAATCCAGAACACAATCAGAAAGTTGTCTCGTGCTCCTGCGGAGACACTTGGGCACCAAGCGTCGGAGTCGGGACACTGGTGTTCTGGATCGAACACGTGATTCCGGGGGAACGTCGGATCGTGTTCGTGAATCCAGAACACAATCAGAAAGCTGTCTCGTGTTCCTGCGGAGACGCTTGGGGACCAAGCGTCGGAGTCGGAACACGTGAAGGCGGGTAAAGGGTTATGTCCGAAGGGATTATATCGGAGCAGCTGGTGTTCAAGCGTGCTGACGGGCGCCAGCTTGGGTTTGCTGAATACGGTGATCCGAACGGGCTCGTCGTGCTGGCATTCCACGGCGTCCCAGGTGCGCGCTTTATGTTCCGGCCGACGGCGGTGCCGGCCAAGCGCCTTAACCTGCGGATTGTCGCGCCGGACCGCCCTGGTTATGGCCTGTCCGAGCCGCAGCCCGGGCGGCAGCTCTCGGACTGGCTCGACGACGTCGCGGCACTGCTCAAACATCTCGATATCGAAACGTTTTCGCTGGTTGGCATTTCCGGTGGCGGACCGTTCGCAACAGCGACAGCGGCGCATTTTGGCGATCGGGTGAAGGCGCTAGGTCTCGTGTCGCCGATGGGGCCCGTGGCTGATGTGCTCGGCTCGGTGACAATGCCGCGTATGCAGCAACGCTTCTTCCTCGACTTGCCGAACAGTGACCGGCTGGTGCGGTGGGGAACGTCCGGGGCGGCGGCGATGTTCCGGATGGCGCCACGTGCGGCCTATGATCTGGCCGTTCGCACGTTGCCGCCTGCCGATCGGGAGATTATGCAACAAGAGAAGATCCGCGCGCACGTCATCGCCGATGTCCAGGAAAGCCTGACCTTTGACGGCGCTGGCGCCCGCGCCGACCTGGCCATTTTCTCGCAACCCTGGGGCATCGACTATGCCTGTATCACGGCCCGTTCGATCCTCTGGCAGGGACTAGCCGATACGATCGTCCCAATCGGCGCATCGCTTGCGCTGGGTCGCATGATTCCGGGTTGTCGCGTTGTTGAATTGGACGGCGAGGGGCACTTCTGGGCGCTGCGCGAGGTCGATGAGATCCTGCAACGGATCCAGCAGTTTGCAACAGCCTAAGGGGACAGAATAATGCGCTATCTTTCGCTCTTGCCGTTCATGGGGCTCGTTGCCATCGTGGCTTCGACCGGAACATTGTTTCAACCTGGCGTTTGGTATGACGGCCTCGCAAAACCATCCTTCACGCCGCCCGGCTGGCTGTTCGGCCCGGTTTGGACCGTGATCTACGCCTTGATCGCGATCGCCGGCTGGCTGGTATGGCGGGCCGAGGGCTTTGGCCTGTTGCTCGCGGTTTGGGCGATCCAGCTGGTGTTCAACATGGCCTGGTCGTGGTTGATGTTCGGCCAGCATGCAATCGGTTGGGCCCTGGTTGACATCATCTTGATGTGGCTGTCGATCGCCGCCTTCATCGTATTGGCCTGGCCGGCCTATCCGGTCGCGGCGGCCTTTTTCGGCATCTACCTAGCCTGGGTATCGTTCGCCAGTGCGCTCAATTTCCGGATCTGGCAATTGAATCCGGGCGCAGCCTGATCGCGTTCAGCACCGGCGCGGCAGTCTTCTGCCCTCAATCGTTATTGCCACGCAGATGACAGTCCAGACGGGCCGCAACGCGCGCGACCGCGCCGACGGATCGCCATCATCGCGACACCCGGCATACGCCATCAGACGGATCTGCTGCGCAAGCCTGCGATGCCCTGCCGCCCACTGTCACATCTTTCATCCTAGTTTCAGGACCAAATCATGCGGGCCGCAGCAAGGTTGCCGCCATGAGCAAATACGACTGGATACACCTCATCGGCGCCATGGTCGGGTTCGCACTCGGCGCCATGCTTCTCAGCCATCTGTCGTCCAAGCGTGGTTTTGATCCCTATATCTTCGGGCGCCGCGGGCACAACGCCGGCAACATTCCCCTGCTGTTCTGCATCATCCCGGCGGTTGTACTCGGCCAACTTGCGCGCTGGGTGACGCAATGGCTTGGCATTTAAGCGATCATTTCGTGTGTCCGCCACGGCTGCGACCTCACCGCGCTCACGACATCAACGCTCCGACGGAGCAAGCCGCGGCCGATGCGCCTTGGTTCCCGCAACCGACCCTCTCCTGCCGTCACTGCCATGCAGGTGCGCTAGTGTCCGGGGAAGTTCGACGCTGCGTTCTGCCGTACGGCCGCGTCCCCCCCCCCCTCCCCCCGGGCGTCATTCC
>JAGDYV010000079.1:0-19446 GCA_049116495.1 Hyphomicrobiaceae bacterium
GTGGCTCGGTCAGGTTCATGGTACCGGGCCATTCGCCGGAAACCATTTTGGGCAGATAGGTTTCGATCAGATCCTTGCTGCCATGTGCCATAAGAGCGTCGATGGCGCCCATGGTGAGCAGCGGGCAAAGCGCAAACGAGAGGTTTGAGGCATTCCAAATCTCGGTTGTCGCGCTGGCAACGATCCCGGGCAGGTCCTGTCCACCGTAGCTCTCGGGACCGGTCAGCGCATTCCAGCCGCCCTCACAGAAATGGGCATAGGCTTGTGCAAATCCAGCCGGCGTCGTGACCTGACCATCGGCAAGCGTCGCCCCGGTGGCATCACCAACCCGGTTCAGTGGATCGAGCACGTCAGCGCCGAACTTGCCCGCCTCTTCGACGATCGCGCGCAACGTATCTTCATCCAAACCATCGTAGACACCGCTCTCGATCAGCTGCGGCACATCCGCTGCGGACTTGAGTGCAAACAGAATATCTTCTACTGGAGCTTCATAGGCCATGCGCAACCTCACTCTAGAATCGGGATCCAACGGTAGGCGACCATACTGATCTCATCGCGGCCTGTCATGCACACGATTCCGTAGATATTGCGGGCAAATCGCCACGCGTTTTCGAGGATGGAACACGCCATGCCGCTCACCCCCATCACCGCGACCAATGCCAACATTCGCCTGGCTGGCGAACATCTGCGCGCGGGACAACTGATCGCGTTTCCAACCGAGACGGTGTACGGGCTTGGCGCTGACGCCAGCAATGGCGAAGCCGTCGCCCGGATCTTCGCCGCAAAGGGCCGCCCGACCTTCAATCCGCTGATCGTCAATGTCCTAGATCTCAAGATGGCACAGTCCTTCGCGCACCTGCCACCGCTTGCAGAACGATTGGCCATGGCCTTCTGGCCGGGCGGGCTCACCATCGTGCTCGATAGACGGTCGAACTGCCCACTATCCGATCTGGTATCAGCCGGCCTGCCAAGCGTCGCCATCCGCTGCCCGTCGCATCGCGTGGCCAGGGCGCTACAGCGCGAGGCCGGTTGTCCGATCGCAGCGCCATCCGCGAACCGCTCAGGTCATGTCAGCGCAACAGCTGCCAGCCACGTCGCAGCTGATATAACCGACCCGGCATTGGCGATGATCCTCGATGATGGGCCCTGCCCCCTCGGCATCGAATCGACGATTGTCGATGTGCGCGGCGATGTCGTGCAAGTGCTGCGGCCGGGTGCCGTAACGAACGACGAAATGGCAACGGTCATAGGTGGAACCGCTCGGATTGAGGCGTCCATGCCAGGGGAAACGGGTAATGCGGCGCGGTCTTCACCGGGACAACTCGAAAGTCACTACGCGCCGCGGAAGGCGGTCATTCTCAATGTATCAGCGCCATTACCTGATCAGGCGCTGCTCGCCTTTGGCAAACCGCCAAGCGGACACAATGGGCCGGTGGTCAATCTCAGTCCGGACGCTGATTTGGTTGAAGCCGCTGCCAGGCTTTTCGCCGGCCTGCGCGAACTTGATGACACATCAGCGCCATCGATTGCCGCAATGCCAATCCCGGGAACAGGCCTGGGCGTGGCCATCAATGACCGGCTGAAGCGCGCCGCGGCCCCACGGCCGGTCGATCCGGCCAAGTGAAGTGACTTCAGACATGGAGCCGATGAGCCCTGGCGACGCTTAATCGCGCAACCGCAGGCTCGCTTCCGTCACGTTACCAGGCGCAGGTGCGGCCGGTTCAGCGCCGCGTTGCGCCGGCTGCCAAGCGCGATCGTCATCTTCGCGCAGGCCACCCCAGCTCTCACCATACCAATCACTGGTCCCAAACAGCCACATCTTGAAACGGGTCCAACCATCCATCTGCGGCACCGCAACGGACGGCGTTTGCGGGCTCGGCTTCGCCGACTGCATGTCCCTGAGGATGTTGCTAACTTCGACGTATCGATCATCCCATATCGTGGAGTTGACCGGTCTATTCTCCAGCCGGTCCATTCGCACCGCGATGGCCGATACGTCTTCGCGAGACTGAGCGCGCCATTCGTCCATCGAACTGGCCAACGTGTGCTGGTTGTTGATGATCTTGCCAACCGCATCATTAAGATAGCTGGTATCGATATCGCCGGCAGACCCGTTGACCACGACAGGACGGTCAATCGACGTCTTCACCAGATCTTCGAGTTGCCCCATGCGCTGCTGCAGCTGCGTCGAGAGACCAGCAAAACGTTCGCCGACAGCGGACCCGACCGATGACACGATGGCGTCGTGATCCCCGCCACCATTCGTGAGGACGGAAAGGTCAAAATCGTCCCGAATGATACGCAGCAGATCCGCAATCTGCCCCTGTTGGGTGTCGATCACCTCTTCGATACGCTGTTGGCGCTCGTTGACGCCCTCCAGCATGAGATTGACGTCACCCGTGCGCGTATCGACTTCGCGCAACTGTCCGCCAACACCGCGCATGCCGGCCTCGACATCACGCAGGCTCGACATGACCGGGCCAAGTTCAACGTCACCGTCACTGGCTCTGATCAGCTGCTCAACGCTTTCGATCTTGGACGTCAACCGTTCGACATCGAGATCACCCACACCGTTGAGTGCCAGACTTTGAAGGCGGTGTTCCATCTCGGTCAAGCGCGCTGGTAGCGCGGACAGAAGCTGTTCCAGCCCGTCAAGGCGATCGAGAGACTTGGTCAACGCCTTGAAACGCGTTTCGAGCTCCGACGTCATCTCAAACGGGGTCGTCGTCTCGGCGTCGATTTCTTCGACTGCCGCTTCCAAGGTTTTCAGGCGGTCGCCCAACACCGACCAGGCACGGGCCAACTCCTTGAACTTGGCGTCGACATTGCTTTCCATGCGCCCGATCAAATATGAGATCTCGTTGGCGTCATCATCGTGCCAGTCGCCCGCATGACCGTTCGCGGGCTTTTCGAGCACGTCCGGTATGCCGTTGTGGTTGGTGTCGCGCAGTTCCTCGACCAAGGTGCTGAAGGTCGCGCGATTGCGCGCCATATCTTCGGTCAAATCGCGTATGGCACGTTCGATCGCGTCCATTCGTGTATTTTGCAGCGTGTCGGTCACCGTCGGCACGCCAGCCGGCAGTCGGCCTGCCTCGGCGGTTTGCTGACCGCCAGTGCTGACACGAACGGTCTGGCGCACATCGTCTTGCGGCGCGCTCGCGGGATCACGCAGATCGAAATCCGGGCGATGACGGTGGAGGATCTTCCGTGTGGTATCTCGGCTCATATCGAACAACGTGTCTATGATGTCTGTGGTTGTAACAGGTGATCTGCGAGTATAGGCCAGATCAGCGGCTTGGGTAAGAACGTCTTGAAACTCTTCAGATTTTGACGGCAAGCCGCTGGCCATGTCGGGACCGGCGGGCTGAGACTCAAATAGAACGGCGGCTGTTTCCCGCCTTAGGCTAGAAACATGTATATTATGTTCATAAAGCGCCACTGACGCGGCGTCGTTGCGGGTCATCGCGTGCACGAGATGTGCAAGACCGACCTCCTTGGCACCATGAGATACGGCCAGATCACGCGCCTCGTTGCACAGATCCCGAACCGCCTGGTCGACCCAAATCGGTTGCTGGCCGCCAGCCGTTATCCCCTTGCGCGAAGGCTCAGCGACATTGAACAGGCCGAACGAACCAGCACCGGCGTGTGCCAGTGTGCTCGCTTCCTGATTGCGGCCATTATCTGTCACGACCCTGCCCATCCCGTCATCGGAGTCATCGAAGGTGCTGAAATTCCTGTGTAGTATATACGGCCTAGCGCCCAATCATGTATTGACTGTGGCAAACTAGCCCACTCTGGCGTTGCGCACAAACGGTTCCACAAACGGTTCAATGGGTTTAGGGCCCCAGGCGATCTCGCCTTACAGCAGTCGCGGCAGGGCTGGTTCAAGCAAGGCAGCGCCCTCCGCCTGCGGATTGTTGACTTCCGGCGAGACCGCCGTCAGGGACAGGGTTTGATCCGGCGCCGACGCCAAAAGTTGCAGCGCGGCCTCATCGCGGACGGATTTAACATCTAGCCAGGCCTCAAAGTCCTTCGGCTCCAGAAGCGCCGGCATGCGGTCATGAACCGCGCGCATCTCGCGGTTGGCCGGCACCGTGATGATGGCCATGGTGTCGATTTCGCTGCCATCGGGACCGAGCCAGTCCTCGTAGAGCCCGGCAAAAGCGAGTGGCGGCACAGTATCATCCGGCGCCTCGGCCCTCCATTCGGCACGATGGACATAGTGTGGCTGCTTGGCACCACGCCCACCCGTCCACTCGAAGAAGCCGTTCGCGGGAACCAAACAGCGCTTGTGGCGCAGCGCCGCGCGAAATGAGGGTTTTTCAGCCAAAGTCTCAGCCCGGGCGTTGATCAGCGTCGAGAACTGTCCCGGGTCCTTGACCCAGGACGGGATCAAGCCCCAGCGCACCAGAACCAGTTCACGCGGGTCGCGCCCGCCGGGCCGGACAATCGCGACCGGGTCCGTCGGCGCGAGATTATAGCGCGGCGGGAACGGATGGTCGTTGCCGTAGTTGAAATAGCTGCGCACGGCTTCGTGCGGAGATGTCAGGCTGTAGCGTGAGCACATTGATCGAAGCCCCTGGCTCCTTTACTTTGCATGGGATGGCAACATAACAATCATGATGCCAACACGGCCCGGCTTCAACCCAGCGCCTAAAACACGCCGATCGGGATTTTGCAACTTTGACACACCCAATCGGGCAACCACAGCGCGCAGATAATCATTGGCCGAAAGCCGCGGCGAGTGCCGCGATATACCGCGACGACGGCAAGCTGTTGATCGGTTTGCGCGGCAAGGATCCGCGCCGGCGCGTATGGAGCCTGCCCGGCGGTCATATCGAACCCGGTGAAACCGCCGGCAATGCCGCCTTGCGCGAAGTCCATGAGGAAACCGGCATCGAGGCCGAATTGCTCGGCCTCGTCGACATCAACGACGTTATTATGCGGCGCGACGACGGGTCGTTGCGGGCGCACTACCTGCTGACCATCTTCTACGGCCGCTGGCTGACCGGCGAGCCGGTCGGTGCGGATGACTGCCTTGAAGCGCGCTTCGTCTACCTCGATGAGATCGACCGCCTTGAGACGACGGACAGGTTGATGCATTTCGCAAGGCTCAGCCATCAGCTGTGGCGGGCTCGCGGGCGTCCAGAATAGCCGAACAAGCTTGATCCCGGAGCGACTCAAACCGGTCAACCACGGCACACGAAGCGCAAGCTGTCGTCACCTCACGGACTTGTCACGATAAGTGTCTGGCCTAAATCAATCCGATCACGCAGCATGACGCGGCCGAGCCTGATGAGGTGATCCGATGCCCTACTTTCCGCAAGCGTTTCGCTGGCTTCCAATCCTGGTAGTTTGTACCGCGATGTTCGCCCATCTTGTGCCAGCGCAAGCCGACCCGGGCCGTTGGAAACGGGAAGGCTGGAAAACGGATTTCACCAAGACGACGATCAAATTCAACGAGATCCTGTCAGGTGGGCCGCCCAAGGATGGCATCCCGGCGATCGACAAGCCGGTTTTTAAGCCAATCGCCGAGATTACGGACATCACCGACAACGAACCGGTGGTCAGCCTGGCCGTTGCCGGCAAGGCGCGTGCTTACCCAATTCGCATCTTGATTTGGCACGAAATTGTCAATGATACGCTGGCGGACCTCCCCATCACGGTCACGTACTGTCCCCTTTGCAACTCCGCCATCGTGTTCGATCGGCGCATTGGGGACCGCGTGCTCGACTTTGGCACGACTGGCAAACTGCGCAATTCCGATCTTGTTATGTACGATCGCGCCACGGAAAGCTGGTGGCAGCAGTTCACAGGTGATGCGATTGTCGGCACCATGGTCGGCCAATCCCTGAAGATGCTGCCTGCACGGCTCGAAAGCTACGCCCAATTCAAAGCGCGAGAGCCGCAAGGCGACGTTCTCGTCCCCAACAACCCGAAGATGCGGAACTACGGCAAGAATCCCTACGTCGGCTACGACAGCGCCGCCAAGCCGTTCCTCTACAACGGCGCAATGCCCGAAGGCATCAGCCCTATGGCCCGAGTCGTGGCGGTTCGCACCAAGGACCTGACTTTTGCAGTGACGCTGGCCCTGCTTCGCGAACAGCGCACTCTGACCCAGTCGGGCATCACACTTGGGTGGTTAGAGGGCCAAAACTCCGCCATCGACACCAGCGACATCGCGAAAGGGCGCGACGTGGGTACCGTCACGGCCTCAATTGCCGGCAGCAACGGCAAGCCGATCCCCTACGATGTAACCTTTGCGTTCGTCTTCCATGCCTTTCATCCGGAACACAAAATCCGCACACAATAGAGCTTAAAGCGCGGGTTGATCATTCTCTTTGACGGCGCTATGCCGTTAATCAATTGATCGAGGGGCTCAATTTGAACCGCATAACGCCAATACGATCCACGATCGGTTGCCGGCCCGCCGCAACGATCGCGCTCCTGGCATGGCTGGCGATTACGCCGATCACAGGTGCGATGGCCGCACCGGACGGGGATGGACGCGCCTACGATGACCGCCTGATGCGGCTGTCCGAGATCCTCGGCGCCGTGCACTACTTGCGCGAATTATGCGAGGGTAAGGACGGCATGCGATGGCGCAACGCCGTTAACGACTTGATCAAGACCGAAGGTACAACTGCGCTACGCCGGGCGACAATCGCCCGCCGGTTCAATCTCGGCTACCGCAGCTATCGGCGCACCTATCGTAAATGCACACCGTCTGCGAAGAATACAATCGAGCGTTTTTTCAAGGAAGCGATCGAAATTTCGGACGGCCTCGTGAAGCTTGGCCAGTGATGCAACAGACGCATTTGCAAGCCCACTGAGCCGACAAATCATCCGCATGCGGCATTACGCACTGTTTACACTATATTCAAACCTTTCGTTCGCAGCCTGAAGCACCATGCTAGTCGTACGTTTTTGGGACGGACGGCGCCCGATCGCGCCTGGAGTGTGTTGACGTGTCCTTGCCTCAAAGATCCACATGCAAGCAAAACCGGCCCGAGACAGAAAGAAATACCATATGATGCAAATGTCCGAAGTTCGTGCTGCCGAGGGCGATAGTCATAATGCGCTGCAGCTGATGGTGTCGGCATGGGAAGAAGGAACTGATTCCGGCATTTCACCAGAAGTCATGGCCTTCGCAGCCCTCTACACGGGCCTCAGCGATCTCATCGGTGCGATCGGCGAAGATCAAGTGGCGATCCTGATGGAACGCCTCGCAACACGGGTTCGAGATGGCGAATTCTCGTTCTGTGCGACACGGCAATAGTCTCAACAAGAGAATAGACCGAGCGATCGCAAAACGACAAAAATCAAATCTCGCCCGCCCAGCACCCAGACCACCTCACTCAGTAATACCAATCCAAATACAACCAACGCCAAGCCTGCAATCAAGTTGAGGCGGCTGATGTTTATATCGCCGAACTGACCGCTGATCTTGGTGACAAGTGCTGAGAGCGTGAACCACCACAGCAGACTGCCAGCCATGATGGCACCAACCAAAACCATCGCGTCGACCGAGCCGCGCACTTCGACAAACGTGCCGATGCCGCCGAAAATCGCAAAGAGCCCAAGAACGGCTCCAGGATTGGTCACGGTCAGCACGAAGGCCTTCGGGATATCTGCCGCAAAATCCCGAAAACTGCTCTTGTCGGTTTGACCATCCTCGGCTGGAACCGGTGCCTTTGTCCGGCACAAAAGTAACCCAAATACGAGCAGAACAATCCCACCGATCGCCTGGATGGCCGTGCGGTAGTAGGTCACAACGGTGTCGATCGCGCCAATGCCCATCGCGGCGGCCAATGCAATCAGACCGTCCCCAAGGGTCGCGCCCAGCCCGGCGGCGACACCTCCTGCGATCCCGCGCTGCAACGCACGCTGCACACACAAAACGTTGACGGGCCCAACTGGCGCCGAAACGGCAATGCCGATGAAAACGCCGACCGGAATTATCAACGGATTGGGTATATAAGACATGGCGGCAACTCATGCGCAATCCGACTGTGATGTCCAGCCCGGCATCGAACTTTCCCGCACCACAAAATTCGATTATGCCTCATCGATCCAGCATCGGAATTTTGCAGAAACGTGAGGCCCCGTCATGCAGACCCAACAAAGGACATGTGCAGACGTTAGTTTTCCGGCGATCCTCGTTTTCTGCCTGGCAATGATCGGCGGCACTTTCAGCCCCCTGTTCTCGATGAAGTCGCCTGCTGTTGCCGGCAAGACCAAATCCGTTGCGCGCTCGGCGCAGCCGATCATTGGCCAGGGTCGCAGCAAGCTGCCCGTCGCGGTCAACGAAATGCGCGATGCGATTATCGCAGCGGCGCGCAGCGGCCGTCTCGATGAGCTGCTGATCCCGATACAATGGAATGAGCTGCCGCCCGATTTTGGCGACCTCGCCATCAAAGAAACACTCGCGGACTGGAAGAAGCGGTCGGCGGACGGCAGCGGCCGCGAATGGCTGGCCAAATTGATCGACCTGCTCGACGCCCCCTACGCCGTCTTGCGCAAAGGTCCCGATATCGAAAACAACAAGATTTTTGTTTGGCCGGCATTCTCGGAAATGTCATTGAAGAAACTGTCGCCAGCGCTGCATGTTGAGTTGCTGCGTCTCGCGCCCGCTGCCGATGTTGCGCGCATGATCACGCAAGACCGGTATGAGGGCCATGGTCTGGCAATCGGAGCGGACGGCACCTGGCATGCCTTCAAAAACGTCAAGGAAGCCGCACAGCCGACAAAGTAAAGGACGCTTACGGATTATTGCCAAGTATGGCGCGGTAACCATGTTTTTGGAAGCCGGTTGGCTCAGCCACCGTTAACCATTAGACGCCGTGCAAGTGTTTTCGTGGCCGATACATCCCAAGCCAATAACAACCGCCCCCTAACCCCTTAAAGGATGCACATAATGTACCGCGTAAGCCTCCCTATTGTTGCACTGTTGCTTGCCGTGGCACCGGCCGCGGCGCAATCGGAAAAGCCGCGCGCTGGTGGACCGCAACCCAGCATTGCACCGGTTGCTCCGCCTACTACGTCATTCAGATCGAAGTATTCCAAGGGCACGATCATTGTCGATACGCAACGCCGTCGCCTTCTCTATGTGCTGTCAAAGACAAAGGCCTACCTCTATCCGGTCTCTGTCGGCCGACAGGGCTTTCAATGGAGCGGCACCGAAAGGATAACGGCGAAGAAGAACTGGCCGACATGGCGCCCGCCAGCAGAAATGCGTCAGCGTCAACCCAACCTGCCCACGGTGATGAGCGGCGGCTTGTACAATCCGCTCGGCGCCAAGGCCCTCTACCTCGGATCGAGCCTCTATCGCATTCACGGCACCAGCAACACGCGCGGCATCGGCTCTGCGAACTCAAGCGGCTGCATCCGCATGCACAATTCCCACGTCACGCATCTGGCTGGGTTGGCACGGATCGGCACCAAGGTCGTCGTTCTGAAGGCGCTGCCCAAGAAAGTGGCGCGCTCCTTTGCCGGCAAATCGACGGCATCAATCAAAATCGCTTCTGCGTCCAAGCCGAGAAGAAAACGTGATCTCTCCTGGCGGCGTGCCATTCTCGGAAACTAGGCCCGGATTGCTGGTCGACATAACATCAAGCTTCGCATCTCGAAGCTTGATGTTGTCCAACCTTCAAGATCAGACGCCTTCCCAGAAATGGACCACGTCGCCCTGTGCATTACCGATGATCTCGCCGTCCTGCATCACCTGGCGGCCGCGAATAACCGTCATCACCGGCCAACCGGTAACCGTCTTGCCGTGAAATGGTGTCCAGCCGCATTTGCTGGCGATCTTGTCGTCGGTGATGGTCTCGCTGCGTTGCATATCGACAATCGTGAAGTCCGCGTCGTTGCCAACGGCGATCCGCCCCTTGTCGCGCAGACCGAAAATGCGCTGTGGACCATGACTTGTCAGGTCGACAAAGCGCTCCAGTGTCAGTCTGCCGGCGTTGACGTGGTCGAGCATGATCGGCACCAGCGTCTGCACGCCGGTCATACCGGAGTGTGATCCCGGATAGGCGTGATCCTTTTCCTCACGCGTGTGTGGCGCGTGATCCGAACCAAGCACGTCCACGGTACCATCACGGATGCCCTGCCATATCCGCGCCTGATGATCAGCGTCACGCACAGGTGGGTTCATTTGCGCATAGGTGCCAAGGCGCTCATAGCACTCCGGTGCCGTCAGGGTCAGATGATTGGGCGTGACTTCGACGCTGGCCCAGGTCTTGTGGTCGCGCAAAAATTCGATCTCATCGCCGGTCGAGATGTGCAGCACGTGAACCCGCCTGCCATGCTTTTCCGCGAGCCGGACGAGCCGACGCGTCGAGATCATGGCCGCTTCCGGATCACGCCACTCGGGATGACTGGTTGGGTCGCCGGCGCGGCGAATACCTTCACGCGCGATCAATCTCGCTTCGTCTTCGGAATGAAAAGCGGCGCGACGATTGAGCCGGCCAATGATTTTATCGAGCGAGGCTTCATCATCGACAAGCAGATTGCCTGTCGACGAACCCATGAAGATCTTCATGCCGGCGGATGCTTCCAGGCGCTCCAGCTCCGGGATGTCATCGATGTTTTCCCGCGTACCGCCGACATAGAAGGCGAAATCACAGAACATGCGCCCACGCGCCGCGGCGACTTTCTCGGCCAGCGCCTGCTGCGTCGTCGTCAACGGGTTGGTGTTGGGCATCTCGAAAACGACCGTGACGCCTCCGAGCACGGCAGCCTGGCTGCCCGTGGCAAGGTCTTCTTTGTGTGTGAGGCCCGGTTCGCGAAAGTGGACCTGACTGTCGATGACGCCGGGAAGAACGTGCAGCCCCTTGCAGTCGATAGTCTCGGCGGCCGAGCCACTGAGCCGCTCCGTGCTCGAAGAGATCGCTACAATACGGCCACCGCGAACGGCCACGTCGCGCACCCCGGTGCCATCCTGGTTGACGACGGTGCCGTCCTTCAAGATTACGTCGTAACTCTGTGCCATCTTGCCCCTTCATATCGCCAAGCGTTGTGTTGTTCAGTCTGTTCGAGCGCGTAGCGCTTGCCACCAGCTGGCACCGAGATTACCGTCCGGCAGCTTTCCCGGCCTCGAGTGTGCTCTCGACTAGCTTGGGCACCCTGTTTACCTATATCTTCGCACGCCTGCCCCACAACTGAAATGCTGATTGTCCGCCATGCCCGAAAACCTCATTGCCCCGCTCGCAGATCGCGGCGTCATCCGGATCACTGGCAGCGATGCCGAATCGCTGCTCGACGGCTTGCTGACCAATTCCTTAGCGCGGCTCACGGATCAGGCCGCGCTTCATACCGGATTGCTGTCTCCGCAGGGCAAAATCCTGTTCGACTTCTTTCTGATCAAGGTCGCGGAGGGATATCTCGTCGACGTGCAGTCCTCGAAGGCGGATGAACTTATCAAGCGCCTGACATTCTATCGCCTGCGCGCTGACGTGCAATTCGAGAACATCTCTGAGGCAATGGCGATTGCAGCCATGTGGCCAGCTCCGGAGGGGACGCCCGGCGGCGTCATTGCCTACGCAGATCCCCGCCATGCCAAGCTTGGTGCGCGCCTCATCATGCCATCCGAACGGCTGACCGAGATTCCCGCCGAGCCGACCACGACCGATGCTTATCACGCCCATCGTATCGCGCTCGGCGTGCCAGAAGCCGGTCTTGACTATGCGCTTGCCGACACCTTTCCCCATGAAGCGCTGTACGATCAACTGCACAGCATTGATTTCAAGAAGGGCTGCTTTATCGGACAGGAAGTCGTCAGTCGCATGCAACACCGCGGCACCGCCCGCAAGCGCGCCATGCGTATCACGGCCGCGCAGCCGCTCGTTGCCGGCGGCAGCGTCGAAGCCGGGGAAGCGACGATCGGCATCCTCGGTTCGGCAAGTGATACGCATGCGATCGCCATGCTGCGCCTTGACCGCGCGTCGGAGGCGAAGGCGAAAGGCATTCCGATCAAGACCGGCGAGACCGTCATTGCCCTCGATCCACCTGATTGGATCGCGTTCGATGTTTCGTCTGGCAAGCCGCAGGCAGAAAACTAATGGCCAAGCCAAAAATCAAACCGATCGAGCGCTGCCCCTGGCCGAACATCGACGATCCTGAGTACGCGCGTTATCACGATGAAGAGTGGGGCGTGCCGAAAATCGATGATCGTGCACTGTTTGAAAAGATCGTTCTGGAGGGGTTCCAGGCCGGGCTGTCGTGGTTGACGATCCTGCGCAAGCGCGAGAATTTTCGCAAGGCCTTCCACAAATTCGAGCCAGCGCGAATTGCACGCTATACCAACAAAGATCACGCGCGCCTGATGGCTGACGCCGGCATCGTGCGCAACCGTCTGAAAATCGAAGCGACGGTCGCAAATGCGCAGGCTTATCTCAATTTGCGCGAGGAGCAGACACTGTCGGAATTCATCTGGGGTCATCTCGACGGTCAGCCGGTGATCAACCATTTTCGCGACTTCAGTGAGGTACCAGCCGAAACAGCGATGTCAAAAACGATCTCGAAAGCGCTCAAGAAGCGCGGCTTTCGGTTTGTCGGGCCGACAACGATGTATGCCTTCATGCAGGCAAGCGGTCTCGTCAATGATCATCTTGTCGGTTGCCCGCGTCATGCCGTCTGCGCCAAGCTGCAGAACGCGCTCGAATTCAATAGCTGAAGCGTTGCCGCTGCCATGACCAGAGCAAACAATGATCGTTCGCGTGGCGGACAACCGAGAGCATGGCAACGCATGTTGTCCGGTCGCCGACTGGACCTTCTCGATCCGTCGCCGCTCGATATCGAGATCGAAGACATTGCGCACGGCCTTGCCCGGGTCGCGCGCTGGAACGGCCAGACGATCGGCCATCATGCACTGTCGGTCGCACAACACAGTGTCATCGTCGAAGATATTGCATTCGCGCTCAGCAATGAGGCCGAATGGGCTCCGCAGCACCGCATGGCAGCCCTCCTGCATGACGCAGCCGAGTACGTGGTCGGCGACCTCATCTCACCGTTCAAGGCAGCACTTAGCCTGGATTACAAGGCATTCGAGGTGAATTTAATGCAGGCCATTCATTTACGGTTCGGCCTGCCCGGCGACCTGCCTAAGCGGATCCAGGCACGCATCAAGCAAGCCGATCAAGCAGCCGCATATTTCGAGGCGACCGTGCTCGCAGGCTTCGGGGCCGACGAAGCCCGCCGGTTCTTTGGCACGCCCGATATCGTTCCCGATGACCTTGCCCACCGCCTCAGCCGGTTGACGCCAGCGCCAACAGACGCGGCCCAGCAGGATTTCCTTAAGCGCTTTCAGCAACTGCAGGCGGCGCTAGATGACGCTTCCGGCGCAAAACGGTAATATGTAGCGACTCATTATTGAGAAGTCGAAGCACGGAAGCATTATGATCGCCGACATTTACGTTTGTCCGCTCGCGCGCCTCAACGCGACGGTTGAGGAGACCGGCGCACAATTCGTGATCAGCGCCATCAACCCATGGTCCATCCCGGCAACCCCGGCAAGTGTGCTGGACGACCATCATCTCCGACTTGCCATCAACGATATCGAAACTCCGCACCGGGATCTGGTCCATCCGGAATTACACCACATCGAACGACTCGTCACATTTGCCCAAAAGTGGGCAAAGAGCGGCCCGCTCGTCGTACATTGCCTTGCCGGCATCAGCCGGTCTTCAGCATCTGCGTTTATTGTCGCCTGCGCGCTCAACCAGAACGTGAAAGAGACGGAAATTGCCCTAACCTTACGCAAAGCTTCCGCATCGGCGCATCCAAACCGGCTTATGATCCGGCTCGCTGATGAGCTTCTTGCCCGAAATGGCCGCATGATAGACGCAATTGACCAGCTTTCGCCAAGTGCCGCCGCATTGGAGGCAAATACGTTTTCAATTCCGAGTTGTTACTAAATATTACAATAACACAATGAGTTAGTTGACCTCGAAATTGATTTTTCTTTCTCTTGTAAACTCACTTGTTCCGAAAATTGCCACTTTCGCCCTTATGTTGTCACCGCATCACTTCGCGTTTGGAGAGAAAGGCGATGACGATGGAATTACCGGTACACTCGTCAGGAATGACGACTATGCCTGACGCACATGCTGCGCATGTGGTCCGACCAACAACAGAAACAATACCCGCAGCGGTTGAAATTGGCTTGAGCGCTGCGATCATCACTGTTCGAAATGATGAACCAGCGGTTCTCACGGTACGCGGCACACCCGACCCACGTATGCCCAAAGATGTGCGGCTGCCAAACCCGTCGCTGCCATTTGGCCCGTTTACACCGCGCGACCATCGCACATTGGACACGGGGTTGCGATCATGGGTGAAAGAGCAAACCGGACTGAGCCTCAACTACGTTGAACAGCTCTATACATTTGCCGATCGCGGTCGCCATGATGCGTCCGGCTCGCATGTCGTTTCGATCGGTTACGTGGCACTTGTCCAGCCAAGCGAAGCGGAAGAAGAGAGCGCAACAACCAGTTGGCGCAGCTGGTACGATTTCTTCCCTTGGGAGGATTGGCGTTCCGGCAAACCCGAAATCCTCACAGATACGATCGAACCGTTGTTGCTCGAATGGGCATCGCGGCCGCAAGGTGACAAAGGGGCAAGTCGCACTGCGAGCCGGATGGATCGCCTGCACATCGCGTTCGGTATGGATGGCGGCAATTGGGACGAAGAAAAGGTCCTCGAACGCTTCGAGATGCTCTATGAGGCCGGCCTGATTGATGAAGCCAGTCGCGATGACCGCGAAGCTGCCGAACAATGGACCATGCGCCCGCCGCTCGGCCAACCCCTATGTTATGACCACCGCCGTATCCTCGCCACGTCAATCGGCCGTATCCGGGCCAAGATCAAGTATCGCCCGGTCGTGTTCGAAGTCATGCCAAGTGAATTCACGCTGTTTGAATTGCAAAAAACGGTTGAGGCCATCCTCGGCCCCCATCTGCACAAACAAAATTTCCGCAGACTTGTGGAAAGTGCCGGCTTGGTCGAAACGACAGGTGAGGTCCGCGTCAAAACCGGCGGTCGTCCGGCGCGCCTGTATCAGTTCCGCGAAAAGGTTCTGCTAGAAAGGCCGGCGCCTGGCGTACGGGTCAACATCAGCCGCAATTGATTGACGGACTGGAAGAACAAGATCCCGCGGGCGTTGTATCCCGCGGAATCGCGATTTTTTGCTATAGTTGACGACAAAATCGGTCGCGCAGACGGCATAGCCAGAAAGCCGCGACGAACGTTCGGACGCCTTCGTTTGAAGGCACTCTCCCCCATCCCAAACAAATGTCCACGCCGCCATTAGCCCCAGCTTCTTCAGGGTCTGCAGACTTGCATCTGCACACCATGCGCGAAACCGGAGAGAACACCCTCGACAGTTTTATACACATCCAGCACAGGATGACGGACCCGTCGGGAATTGCGAACGATGCGCTGCGTGCGGTCAAGTGTATGATCATTCGGCTTGACTGAACGATCAAGCTCAGCAACCCGGCATTCATTGAGCGCAAAGGTCATCGATCGTGACAACACCTGACTGCACTGCAAACATCGTCATCATCGGCGCCGGCGTCGCCGGCCTCTATCTCGCATTGAAGCTGAGCCCGCGACCCGTCACCGTGATCACTACCGCAACACTCGATGATGGTGCATCCGGTGCGTCGGCACAGGACGGCATCGCGGCTGCCATTGGTCCTAACGATACGGTTGACGCCCATGCCGCCGACACGATCAGCGCTGGCACCGGGCTGGTCAATGAAGCCGTTGCAAAGATGATTGCGCGTGAAGCAGCCCAACAGGTCCAGGATCTCAGCAACTATGGCGTTGCGTTCGAGCACGATGACAATGGTGATTTTAAGCTATCGCGGGCCGCCGCACACGATGTCGAGCGTGTCGCCCACGTCAACGGTGACGGCACCGGCAAGGCAATCATGGCGGCTTTGATCGACGCCGTGCGCGCAACACCATCAATCACCGTTCTAGAAGGATGCGAGGCGCAAGAACTCATTGGCGAAGGCGATGGTCTGCAGCAACGTGTTACCGGACTATATCTTTCCCGCCCAGACGATGCAGCCGCCCGCTACAAGGTAACAAACATCAGTGCCATCATACTGGCCACCGGGGGCATCGGCGCGCTCTACCGGTTAACGACCAATCCGGCGTACGCGCGCGGTGATGGCCTCGCACTTGGTGCCCGCGCCGGCGCAATCGTCGCTGATGCCGAGTTCGTTCAATTTCATCCAACCGCCATCGATATCGCGCAGGATCCGATGCCGATTGCCATAGAAGCATTGCGTAGTGAAGGCGCAGCGCTGGTCGATGGTAATGGCCGGCGCTTCTTGACGGATCTCCACGCCGATGCGGAACTGGCCGCGAGCGACATCGTCGCGCGTGCTGTCCATCAGCAGATTGCCGCCGGCAAAGGGGCTTTCCTTGATTGCACGAATACGATTGGCTCCACATTTGAAAGCCGGTTTCCAATGGTCTACCGAAACTGCATGACGGCCGGGATCGATCCATCGATCGAGCCAATTCCGGTTGCGCCGGCCGCACACTATCACATAGGCGGATTGCGAACCGATACACAGGCTCGCACAAATGTTGCCGGTCTTTGGGCCGTCGGCGAAGTCGCCTCAACCGGTATACACGGCGCCAACGAAGTGACATCGAACGCGCTGCTCGAAGCCGTTGTCATGGCCGCACGGGCGGCCGAAGACATCGCGCAGGCCGTGACCGAAGACGTTGGCATGTCCGCCAATAACATTATGCGCGAGCGCAGCCCGCACCTGCCGGATTTTGGCGCACGTGCAGCCGGCCTGGCGATGATCCGTGAAACGATGTCAACGAACGTCGTCGTTGAGCGCGACGACACGCGGCTGCGACAAGCGTTGCAGACATTGAAAGATATCGCAGAGGCCGGCGGCGGCGATCCGGTAATTGAGAACGCGACACTTACGGCGCGCTTTGTTGCCGAGGCGGCATTGCGTCGTCGAGAAAGCCGTGGTGCACATGCACGCGCGGATTATCCCGGCACCGACCCCGCTCTGGAGAAAAGTCGGACGATGACCCTCGCCGGCCTGTCATTGCGCGACAGCCTAGCCTCCGGAGAACTTTTCTCCGAAATCACCGCTGCCGGCGGCACACTCCATTGACCGCGCGAACAACCCGAGGCGTTCTGGCAAACGGTGACGGCAGCCGATAGCAGCATTGATATGAGGGCAATCCTGACATTGAATGTTAAGCGCGTTGTCAGCGACCGATAGCCCTAACATGTGCCACCGCCTACAAATCGGCCGTAATGTTGGTTATATGGAAGTTGAGTGAATTCCGGGATCACCGGAAGCACAGCGCCGATGAAGTGATTGGATAACCGATGGAACAAGGAAGCGGGACGTTGCTGTTTATCGTCTTTATCGCGACGCTCATGATCTTGTCAGGTATCCTCGGCGGTGTCCTCGCCGGCCTCAAAAACCGCGACTATTCGTTTTGGATCGCCTGGACGTTCCTGCTCCCGCCGTCGCTGATCGTATTGGCGCTTCTGCCAACCATAAAGGGGCATCGTCCCCGGCGTATGTCGCTCGATGAAGAAGATGCGCGCGAAGGCGATTGAACAGCACGCCCCTTGTCAAGGCGCGGCAACTTCGATTGATTGGCAGCTCTTTTACTTGAGGAGCGCCACCTGATGCCTTGGCCATCACCCGTTACCCTTGAAGGGTCGATTGTTACCCTTGAGCCATTGTCTCAGACACACGCCAAAGACCTTGCCGAAGCCTCGGCCGATGGTAGCTTGGAGCGGCTCTGGTATACAACAGTGCCGGCCTCTGATGGCGTTGCCGCAGATATTGACAAGCGCAATGCACTCAGCACCATGTGTCCGTTCGCTGTGATCGAGCACGCGTCTGGCAAAGCGGTCGGCATGACGACTTACCTCAATGTCGAAGAAGCGCATCGCCGCGTCGAAATCGGCGGCACCTGGTATCGCCGATCGGTACAACGCTCCGGCCTCAACACCGAATGCAAGCTGCTGCTGCTGCGCCATGCCTTCGAGACACTGAACTGCAATGTTGTTGAGTTTCGCACGCACTTCATGAATACGCAGAGCCGCCGCGCTATCGAGCGGCTGGGTGCCAAGCTTGACGGTATCTTGCGCAACCACTTGATCATGCCGAACGGTACGCTGCGCGACACTGCCGTCTACTCCATCATCGCAGCGGAGTGGCCAACTGTGAAAGTGCATCTTGAGTGGCAGATCGCCAAGCCTCATTAGGGCGCCAAGTCTTGTTGGATGGCCGGGTGCTCTAAACCAGCTGTGCCAGGCCACGTTGGCTCTTCGGCCAGCACATCACGCACCGTCGTCAACGGCAACACGGCATGGATCGGAAACGGAATGGCGGCCGCATCTGCTTCGCGCACAATCGCGGCTCGAATGAAATCGGCATCATAGCGATTCGAAAAGTGACCGAGAACAAGCGCCTTGAGGTCTAGTTCAGACGCGCCGCGAATAACATCACCAAGTTCGCAGTGGCCACGGTCTCCAGCATCAGGCGCAATGAACGTTGCTTCGTGGATCAAGATTTCGGTGCCGCGCCAGCGGTCAACATCAAACCGAGGTGCATCGCCAGAAAACCCAACCAACGGCCGCTCGACGGGATTCGTAATGTGCTCTGCACCATGTGCGGCTCTCAGGCGGCCGAGCTCGGTGCCATCCGTACCTGCGAACTCCGGCTTCAATTGCCGGCGCGACTCGACTACGCGATAGTCGAGGCTCTTGACCTCACCAGCAATGCCGCGGCCTGCAACCGCGATGTGATCGTTTTCTCCGACCTCAACGACATGACTGCTGGCAATCGCTATCCGCTGCCCGGCTTCAAGCGGAACCCAGCACGCCTTGGGTAACTTCGGGTCGAATTTCTCAATGAAGTCTCGAAAAGCCGGAAAAGAACCGCTGTCCTTGGGATAGTAGTACGTCAATGGCCGGTCACTGCGTGCAGCCAACTGGTTGAACTGCAGCAGGCCACCGATGTGATCGCGGTCGGCATGCGTGAGAAAGACGTGCTGCGCGCGCTGGCATTTCGATGCAAGAGCGGCTGCGATGCCATCACCTGCGTCGAACACAAGCCTGAGCTCATCAAGGAAGTACCACGTCGCAAAGCGCGCGGTCGAATAGCCGGAAATGTTCATTTCGACGATGCCATCACAGTCGGCGTTCGTGCCGACACTGCTTCAAAGGCACACGACATAGAGCCTTTAAGCGGCGGAAATGCGTGCGCGGACTAAAACGCACACGCATGATCACATAGGAGGGTCATCCTTTGTCGCCAATCGCTGCCTGCGCTGCAGCCAACCGCGCGACAGGCACCCGGAACGGCGAACACGACACGTAGTCAAGCCCGATGGTGTGACAGAAGTGGACCGATGGCGGGTCGCCGCCATGCTCGCCGC
>JAGDYV010000080.1:0-26475 GCA_049116495.1 Hyphomicrobiaceae bacterium
CCTGTGACCCCCAGATTCGGAAACGGGTGAAAAGCGTTATGAATCAATTGCCATTCTGACTTTCGGCTCCATTAAACCACGTAGAGGTATCAAATGGTTAGCTGCAGCGTCAGAATGCGATACTTACAATTCCGCTTTTGACATTGTTTGCTCGACCGCCGAGGCGAGACGAAAACCGTTCGGAGCTGTCGCTCATTGAAACGGATTGGTTGACAGAACCTTGGCTTCTTTTTGGGAACCGCTGGCTTGTTGATCGGTGGTATCAGCCTATTCTTTGACGAGGGTGTAGACGGCTTGCGCCGGACAGCAGGCTCTCCAGCACAGTGCTGATCGTGAAGCGGTAAAGCGGATGACCGAAGAAGGCCACCGCCCCACTGATAATGCGCGCGGATTGTGAGTAGGACGCACCAGCATTTATCGAGTGCTGTCGGAAGAAGGGTCATCGCCGTAGGCCCAGGGAGCCAGGCGAAAGCCGGAATACCCTGACCGAGATAAGAAGGGAACCGCCCGCATGCTCGACAACGGTCTGTGGAACTCAAGATGTAGTGTTCCGGCGAGGCCCTAGTGAAGTTGTCGCCGAGCGTCGTTCGCTCCGGGTTTGCTGCGCGTTACCTTTTCTTGAGGAATTTTCAACAAACTGAGGGAGCATGACGCAGATGCATTGATGCTGCGGGGGTTGCTGACAACCTGGTTGGTGAAATTGAGTAAGTATGATGCAAATCGTCCGCGAGAGAGATGTTCATTACGACGTGACCGTCGGCTCAATTGCGCAACCGGTTATTCCTTCCGGTCGGTGGCTGGATATCGCCACCTTCGATCGCGATCACACACCGCACAACACGTTGGTAATCTGCGCGCATCGTCTGCTGCGCTTCGTAGAAGTGCTTCGTTGGCGCCAGCACACCGAATGGTTCGACGGCTACGAACTGCGCCGTCATGAAGGCTGGTGCTTCTGCCTGCCGTCCGGAAAGCCCGTCGAAGAAGACGCCCAACCGACTCACTGGATGATCACGCCGGATCTTTTCTGACCGAAACGTGCTATGTTAGCTAGGTGATAGCCTGCCGGGAAATCGATGAAAAGCCTTGTTCAGCTTCATTCAGTGGCTTGTCGCGGCTCTGATCGATTCCATCATCGCCTTCGCTATCGGCACAGTTTTGTTGCCGATTGTCGAAAACGCGCTGATGCCGATTAAGGAGCTGCTCCCGGAGAAGCAACGGGCGAAATAGCAGCATCAGTTTGGTCATCGCGCCAACATAAAGGCTAGTGCTTTTGCCTACCATTCGGAATGCTCGTCCCAGAAGACGCACACCTGACGATCATGAGGGGTCTTTCGTGATCCGGAAGTTGCCGGCGGCTATTCAGCCGCCTGGATTAGGTATCCCTGTGCACCGGCTCTTGCGCGCGGATCTTTGTGCAATTTCCCGTCTTTCATGATCATGGAGAGGTTTGCTTGGTGCTGCAGCAGCGAGACGTCTTGCGTTGGATCTCCGCGGACAAGTAGCATGTCGGCGAGAAAACCTTCCTTGATCTTGCCGCAGCGGTCATCGAGCCCCATGAGTTGGGCTCCGATTACCGTGGCGCAGCGCAGCGATTCGACGGGTGAGTAACCGAAATATCGTACGAAATGCTCGATATCGCGGGCGTTTTGGCCCATCGGCGTGACTGCAAAGCCGTAGTCACCACCAACGACCACGCGAATGCCGCGCTTGCGAATCTCATTGTACGTTTCACAGGTCGCATCAAATTTGCGGTATAGATGAAGCTCCTCGGCTACTTCTTTCGTGATACCAGCAGGTTCGCCTTCGCGCGTACAGTTGTGAACCAAGCCGAACGCCGGCCCAACAAACACGTCATGCTTGACACTTTCGAGCATATCGAGTGCTTCATTATCGGCGAAGTCACAGTGATAGATGCAGTCTACGCCATGCTTGACCGCCATCTTAACGCTCTCAGACGAGCGAGCATGCGCAGCAGCCTTTTTGCCGAACGCATGCGCGACTTTGACAAATGCTGCGAGTTCCTCGTCCTCCGTCGGCGTGATCTCCGCTCTTGCATGCGTGACGAACTCATCGCCCGAAATGTTGATTTTCATGACGTCGACACCATCACGCACGCACTCGCGCGCAACGCGGCGCATTTCGTCCGGACCGTCGGCAATCAAGCCGAAACTTTCCTGATGTATGTGGCGCTTGCGTTCGTCACCGAGACCGGCGGTCGTCGTTACTTCCGGCGACCCGGCCCGCATCCTCGGTCCAGCAATGAGGCCAGCCTCGATTGCGTTGCGTGCGGTAACACCAAGCATCGGTTTCGCCGATGCCGCTTCAAAAATGGAAGTGAACCCGTGGTCGAGCAGCAACTTCAAATTCTTTGCCGTCAGAAGCATGTGCTCTTCCGGGCAGATGCGGCCAAGCTCTGGCGGCTCATTGATACCGGTGAAGCTCGGGTGACAATGGCCTTCGACCATGCCCGGCATTAGGGTCATGCCCGTGCCATCGATCTGGTTTTCCGGCAGGCCGTCCAGGCTCGCACCGCGCAAGATTTTCTTGATCCGGTTGCCGCGCACAACCACCGTCGCATCGAACGGTGCGTCGACCTCACCGTCCCAAACCCTTGCATTGACTATTGCTGTTTCAGTCATCGTCTCCTCCTCTCTTCAGACTTGCCGCGACACGAGGGGTGGCGTGACTTGTCGTGGGGCGAATAATCCCAAGCGGCCCATCCCGGAAATCCGTTGAATTTAGACATGCACCATATGCGGATTATTATAAAAAGTCGTGCTTGTGATATCCGCACCTTCTTATCAGCCTCGACGTTTGCCCGGATCGCTCCACCTATCGCTTGGATCTAGGAGGGCTTGAACGGACACCCTCGATTCCCGAAAGATCGACGGTGTCAGTGATCGTGTCTATCTCGCCAGTGCCGTCGTGATTGAAGGTGAAGGTGGCAGCGCCATTGCCACCTGTAAACGTATCGGTTTGACGGCTGTCGATTAACGTATCATCGAGCTACGTGCGGAAATACAAAACGGCTTGGCAATGTTAGAAGCATTGCTATTTGCTTCACGTAAACTAACTTTGCCTGAGTAGTCACGTGTTCCAGTCTTAGAAGACTGCACGCGCGACTTCTGATTGAATTTATGGATCATGATGCTGTTCTGGGCCTAGCGCCACACGTCAAAATTTTCGAGCCAATCTCTGAGCGGCGCAAGATCTCTTGCTGACAATTCCAGAATGTACTTGCCATCCTTGATGTAAGAGACTTGCGAGATGTCTTTACTGACACCGGTGTGCGCCTTGTTTATAGAATCCTGTAAGATGAGCTGCTGCGAGCGCTGCACCACGACGTTGGCTTTCTCGGCATAGATGTACCACTGGCGCACGTCTTGTAGTTTTCCGAGCAGCTTTCTTTGCGGCGGATGCTTCACCACAATGTGCAGGTTTTCAACGTTTGCCGGCTGTCCGTTGACTGTGTGCATGATTGGAAACGTCTTGATGACCTTTACCGGTACTGTTGCGGGTTGCCCACCATCTGTTTGTTCGGTGAGGATCAGGTTGGCGTTTTCCTTGAGTGGGAAAGCGTCCAAAGGCTTGAATTTGGAGCGGGTGGTTTTCCAGTCTGGACCATTGAGGACAATACGATGATTGAAGTTGAATGGATGGCGCGCAAATACGAACGCCCCTTTGGGAGTTAAACCCTCATGCGCGCGAAGCATGTAGTAGCTGTTGTCGTGAGCGGGTTTGTAGGTCCAAAGTAACCCTCCCCCGGTTTCGGTTTTCAGAAACATGCAGTCGATTGTAGGCAGGCTTACCGGATCACCTTCCGTCGCCTTGAAATGATCTGCAACGGCACGATATCGCTTCGGACGCATAGGCGACTGGCAAAGTCTCATGATGCTCTCGGGCGTTGCGAACAGGCGGCGCTCATTCGCCTGGATTTTCTTTTTGTACGAATTCCATTGTCCTTTGAGGTGGTTTGCGACTGCATCCAGTGACTTTTTCATGTCAGGCGATAGTTCCGGAACATTCTTGCTCGTTTGGCTACCTTCCTGTGCTTGTAGCGGAGAGATACCGGTCATCGCAGAGATGACGACGACTGCCAGCATACTCTTGGAATTTTGGGTGACTGTTTGAGTCAATTGTTCCTCCGGGGGTCTAGGAAGTTATCTGTTGAAGCGTTGATGCAATTTCAAAAGAAGATGTCTGTTGAGCTTCGCACCCATAAGGCTAAGATCCAGTTCTTGACTTATGGGTCGAATGCATCTCAGGAATTTAAAATGGAACCATGCAAGGTCGAGCGGTTGCAGAACAGCGCCATTTCCGTTTCGACTTTGTGCACTGAATGGTTCGGTCTTTTGCCCGCAACCATTTCTTCCATTTTTTGGAGTAAGTCGCATGAGCGGTTGCTCGCCACGCACTACGCGCTGACGCTTTGGCTATCGAGTTGAGGCGCTTGCGTGAACCGGTCCCGGCAAGGGATTGCGATTTGCACTCTTTGAATAGTGCGTGTGCGCTTTGCGGGGCCACAGTCATTGCAGAAACTGTCACTAACGCGACCAATCCTGCATAGGCGATTACTTGCGAATTAATATTTGAAGAGGTTGTCATTTTGGGTCTCCGAACGGTTCTCTGGGTTTCGTTGCCGCTGCTATTCATCGTCCGGGCTCGCTGTTCAGGCGTCCTATCGATACGTCGCCGCATCGTGCGGAAAGGTTCAGAGATTTTTCTGTTTTCTTAGGTTGCACGGGGTCGGGGAGCGATTGAGAGGGAAACTGTTCTAGAAGCGGTCCTCGGGGCAACGCTTCTCCGGTTCAACCGCTGCTTTGGCCGCAAGCCGGGGCAAGCCCGGTACCGAGACCTCCATCCAAAGCAAAGCGCCCGGCGATGGTCTGCCGGGCGCTTCTGTCTTGAGTATTAGGGCGAGATTTGCTCAGCGAGCTGGCGAAACGTGCCGATTATTGGCCCTTACTCGGTTTGTACGGCGATTCCGCAAGCGGCGGTTCTTACCTTTCGTTTTCGCCGGGCGCACTTGCTTCTTGCCCGCTTTAGCGGGGGCTGTCGGCGCAACTTCCCCAGATGAACTCAGGCCACTTGCACCCTGAGGATTTAGCGGAAAGGCCATCCGATAACCATCCCATGGCGTGACACCCTTGAAAGTTTGACCATGCGCCTTGACCGCCCAATGCATCCGCGATTTACCGCGTACAATCCGTTTGCCATTACGATCGACCTTCTTGGATTTCGGACCGCCAAGCGAGCGCGTTACTTTGAGGCGGACCAAGCGGTTCGGTTTGATCGTCTTTGACAGTTTCTTAGTCAGTGCGCCGTTTTCACCTTCAAACTGGTAGTAGAGCTTTCCGGCATACGCTGAGCGCAACGTGGTAGCGACATTTGCTTTACCCTTATAGGTTTTCGCATTTCTCGATAGCACCTTGTGGTCAAGTTTGACCTTGGCGATCCGCTTAAGGCCGCAGGTTAGAGTTTTCTTGACCCAAGGTATCGTGCCGCTCACCGTCTTTCCGGCAACCTTGAAAGCGAATTTCACACGTGTCTTGGTTTCAATGGCGGGCTTGCCATTGATCGAGCGCAGCTTGCCATTGGCAATATTGACCGGGCGCTGCAAGTTCATTGAGATGAGCTTGCCAGCCTGGACGTTATTGCGCCAGGTCGCGTGCTTTTTGCCATCAGCGCCTTCAACGGTGAAGTCCAACCATCCGGCAACCTTTGGGCGAAAGCGGACTGTGTAGGCGAGCTTGCCTCCACAACGGGCGACCTTTTGACCAGACGGAATAGGAGACCGCGACATTTTCAGGTTCCGCAAGGCACGTTCAATATCACTGAGCGACAACGGTGTTGTGTAAGATACGACAATTGAGCCGTTACTATTGACGCGCGATACGTTGAAGGACGCTGCTCCTCTCAGCGTACTGTTGAGGTTGGCAAGCGCTGCTGCCGTGCTTGTCGCCATTTGGTTTTGCACACTTGACGAATTCAACTGAGCGCACAACCCGTCTCGCACACCATCACGAATTTCGCGATGAGCGTAACGCTCAATCCGATTGTTGTCGCCCCAGCCAAGAACACCGTTGACCTCGACCTTGGCGCGCACGCTTATTGCATCGCAATTTGGAATGCGCATCGCGATGCCGTTGTTGCGCACGAACAATTGCAGCGGCATTTTCACTAGAAGGTTATTGATGTGCGCATCAGGGGCGGGCTGGTCGTTACCGCGCCACTTGCGGCATTCGCCCCAATGGCGTTTGCTACCGAGGCCGCGGCGCTTTCTGCACAGCCCTTTGATTTCGGTGCTGCCACTTTCGAACGGAATCTTAAGAATGTAACCACCGTTCTCGCGCTGAAAGACGATCGCCTCGCTGCGCGTGTCGTTGACATAGTACATGTACTTGGTCTGAAGGATGGTTTTGTGGATCGGTGGTACCGGCAGCGTTCTAGTGTTGCCCATCATGCGTAACGATGAGCCGTTTGCATTATAATAGTTGTTGCCATTCCAATCGCCGCGATTGTGCAGCGTGAGACGTGCATCGGTCAGCATACCGTTGACGATCCGAGCAACATCGTTGGCTGGGATGGTGACTTGGCCGGTTTGTGCGGCAACACCAGTGGCCGAAGCCATTAGTCCTGCAGCGACAATAGACAGTCCTGTGGTGGGTCTCGATAACATGGTATTTCTCCGAATACTGGTAAATGGGTCGCAGCGGACTGATCCGCCTATCCAATGGTCGCGATGACGACTGGATTGGTTCAATTGCCCTTAGAATTTTTGGATTTGAGTTCGTCGCTAAGCTTGGAACGGCTCGAACGTCATTGGACACGCAAAGGGGACTGCAGGCGTGAGGCCCACACAATTGGCTAGCAACGTGCTTAAGAAATAGGGAAATTACGACGTGTTAGGAGGACGCCGACGTTTCGAAAACGTCCGCCGCCTCCCTTGTTTCGCGTTGTCATTTTCTGCGACGCAGGTGTGCTCTCGGCGTTCGCAGCTTTCGCAATTTACGATACTGCTTCCCACCGGTTGGTGCCGCATACGACGGGTTGTCGAGACTTGGGTCGCTGCCACCGCCGCCATAACTCGTGCAAATGCCGATATTGTATCCGTTGTACTCGCAAGCGCCACCGCCGATCTTACAGTAGGCGTTTGAGCCGCAGCTTTGCTGAGGCTGGCAATTGCACGGTGCGGCCACGGCGAAAGTTGGCGCAGCTAAGCTGTATGTGACAGCAATCGCCATAAAGATTATTGATTTTTTCAACATGGCTCACTTTCTCCGATTACCCTTGATGATACGTTTTGTGGCTCGGCGCTTTTTGAACGTGCCCAACTTTCTGCGCTTAAAGCGACTGCTTTTGCTGTGTCGTCCGCCCTTGTCGACTTGGAAGTCATTGGACGCAGAACTTGCACCACCGCCGCCTCCTGAATGATGATGTCCGCTACAAGCTGCGCGAGCTGTTTTCGCGCATACTGGGCCACTTCCGCCTGCGTTAAGACAGGTCTCCGTCACAAATGCTATACACATCCTGTTGCTATGAGCGTTTGCAGGAGACAAGGCTGCGGTCATGGCAATGGCAAGCGCCGCGGCACTCAATAATCCAGAATTCACTCTCATCGTTCCTCTCCGTTTTTAAAGCAACGACACCACGTCGTGCTCAACGGTTTGTCTGTTCGCGGAAAGAAAAGGTTCACCAGAAATTTGGTTCTAGGAGCCAGATGAAGCAAAACGTGACTCGGCGACCTTGGTGTATTGCGATGCAAATTTTAGTTGGCACTCGGGGCAACGTAAGAATTTCGCTAAAGTTGCCTGACGCCAAGGGTAGATCAGACCTTGGTTGATCTCGAAGTGGCCGATATCAATGCTCTGAAATGCTTGCTGGATTTATTGGCTCGCAAGAAGCGGGGCCTGACAAGCTCTCAATTTGAAGCTGTCGATGGATAGAGATTGTGTACTGCTGTGACGAAAGCCCTGAGGTCGACATCTCCAATGTCGACCTTAGGGCCATTAGAGTTGTCACTAACGCAACTGTCGACGGCGCTTTGGGCTGTACAGCTTCAACTTGGAACTGGTGCCACTGTAGTCAGGTCGACCTTCTGATGTGAAGTTTAGATTATCAAGAGGCTGCACGCCGCTGCCGCCATGTTTGTGGTTGTTGCATTTGGCTGCGCAGGCCCGCACCGAACCTCCAGCGTAAAAGCAGTTGGTTGCACAGACTTCATAGCTATGAGCCTGCAGCGGTGACAAACCGGATAGCAGAATTATTGATACGGCTGCAACATACAGGCTTAAGGCTTTAGCTGGGTTATTGGCAGCACGGACCATTCGGCCGGGCATGTGAGAGTGGATTGGGTCGAAAGCGGTCATCGTGGGTATCCTTCGTTTACTTTAGGTTATGGACGCAACAGCAATGATTGCGCCTCGCCCATGGGTCGCGCTGAAGCGTTTCTTGGTTCATTTTTTTATGAGCTTCTTGCAACGCTGCGCGGTTGAATAAGCGCAAGAGGCTATTAGTCGTAATGGGTTTCTGCTTGCCGATGTTCAGACAAACATATGATTTGTGTAGTTTTTTCAGTTTCAGACCGACTGCTAATTGGGGATACAGTATCCGCCTCCGTAGGCAATCGCTGCGGCTTTGCCACCTGCATCAGAGCCCATGAACAAATAGTTTTTGCGGGCCAAACTAGAGCGCCCCCTGCGAAGTGCCTTGGTCCCCGTCAGAAGCATTCTACTCGTCACCTGGTAGCCAGATCTTCATCCCGAGATCTCGGCGAACGTTGGTAACTTCTTCTAGTAGCGCTGCGTATGCATCATCATGCTCGCCGCGCCCCCATTTGGCGATCGCCCGTCCGCGTTTGATGTGAAAATTCGTCCAAGGCAACGGCTCACCTTTAGTGAATTCCTCGAGGTTGGTGGCGCCTTGGTCGATCCCGCTCCAGTCCTCATGGCGCAGACCAAACTCCATTTCGGCGAGCGAGACCCGGAAATGGTTGTGGCTGGTAAAAAACCGAGAACCCAAGAGAGCACGAGCCTGGGTCAAGTGCTTGTGACCCTCTGGCTCCGCTATGCGGGCCAACGCCATGACAGCCAACGCCCATGGGGCAGTCAACGGGCCTCCGGTGATATCGTGCGCGGACGTCGCGCGATCGAAGGCGGTGTCCAAGTCGCCTTCGAGCAAGGATACTTCCGCGAGATGAACCAGCGCTAAGGCTTCCCGAGATTTCATGCCGCCAAGGCGCACAAGCTCCAGTGCTTTGTTGGCATGGAAGCTGGCTTTGTCGATCTGGCCCCTGGCGAGATAGGTTCGTGTGACATACTCGTGACCAATACACGCAGCTCTTCCTGCTCCGAACCGCTCCGCCTTCTCTAAAGGCATTGCAACTGTCGCGATAGCCTCGTCGAATAGATTGGCGTAATGACAGCAAATTGAGAGCTGCACGGAACCGGTAATTTCGGCTCTCTTGTCTTTGACCTCTATTGCTGTCTTGACCAGCCGTTCGCAGATTTTCTTGGCGCTCAGCATCGCTCCAATCTGGTAATGCGCAGGGGCGAACCTATCCAAGGTCCGACAAAGCAGTCTTGGGTCTCCAATTTTTTCGGCCAACTCGACACCGAGCCTGGCATTCTCCAAGCTACCAATCATGTCGCCCTTTGCGATCTGGATTGAGCTTCGGATTGCGAAATAATCGACTTTAAGGGTGTCTGATGAGAGCCTTTCGAACATCTCCCGCACGAGATCAAGGGACCTGCTCGCTTCCTCCAAGGCATCGCCAGGGCGCTCCCGATTACTGTCGGCGAGTCCCAGATACGCGCGACACCTGTCCACGTCATTGGTGCCGTCCTCTGCTGCTGCCCGATAGGCATCGGCAGCCGCCTTATAGCCACCTGTCCGCAGGGCGAGTTGTCCCTTCAGATTGTTGAGGTTGTACCTGTCGGCCGGCGCTTCTGAATGCACCAGTCCTCTTTCAAGGAGCGATAACGCCGTTTCGAAACGGAGCTGCTGGGATTGCGCTCTAGCGGCTTGATAGTATGCCGAAGCCGCGCGGTCGTCGCCCGCGCGCGACAGGTGCTCTGCGCGCAAGATTAGATCCCGGTCGTCGAACCAATCCGCCGCCCTCAGATGCATAACCTTCGCGTTACGACGGGTTACGGAGGCATAGACGCCCTCTTGCACCAACGCATGCGCGAACAGGAAATGGTCACCTATCGAGTGTACGAGCGAGCGCTCAAGCAAACCTTTGGGTTGGTAGTCAGGTTCATCGATTAAGTTCTTGACCAAGTTGAGATCGAACCGCTGTCCAATGACCGAAGCGGCCTGGATGGCGCGACGGTCGATCGGCTCCAGTTGATCGATTCTCGCTTGCACCATGCTGCGCAGGTTGCCAGATACGGCTTCCGTCTGGTTGTCCGCCGAACTTCGAATCATCATTTCAAGGAATAGCGGGTTGCCGCCGGCCTTCACCATCTCGGCGGCCAGCCTCTCCGCTTGATCCCCCCTGCAACGGCCGCCAGTTGCTGCGTTTCGTGCTGCGACAGTGGGCGCAAGTCGACGGTGTAAATTGACGTGGTGCCGGTCAGTGCGCGCCATTCCGAGTCGAACGGGTCGCCCTCGACCCGCGATGTCATCAGGATGACCGCGGAACAATCGGAGGACCTCGCCACGAGACACGCGCAGAGGTCCATGGTGACAGGGTCCGCCCAATGCATATCCTCAATGAGGACGATCTGCGGCTGTTCGCGTGCGCGCTTCTCCAGCATGCGCGCGACGAGGTCGATCTTGCGACGATTCCGCGTCGTGTTCTCGATCGCTCCATAGAACGCCAGCGCATCGACCGACAAAGGTAGGTCTAGCAGGTCAAACACGAAAGCTTCGTCGTCCGCTCCAAAATCCGATTCGAGCAGTAATCCATGGGCGGCGTCCGTCAGCGCATTTGAGGCGGCTGCTTCACTCAGACCAAGCAGACTTTGGAAGACGGCGCGCAACGGATCTGTTCCGGTCGCCGCGCCGAAGTCCAGGACTAGCACATGGTGCGTCGCGAAAGTCTGCCGAGCCGCAAAGGCCAGGCACTCGGTCGCCAGTCGCGTCTTTCCGATGCCGGGTTCACCCCGCAAAATGAAAGCCGCGCCGGACCCCGCGCCGGAATGGCGGCGATCGTCGCTTCGAACTGCATGCGCTCGGCTTCCCGGCCGACAAACGGCAGCAGATTGCGTTGCAGCGGGGTGTCGCGTTTGCCGACGACCTTCCAAACCGTGACCGCCGCCTCCAGTCCCTTAACGGTGACGTTGGCGCGCTCCTCACACAGCGTCTCGTCAACAACCGCTCTGTAGACCTCGTCGGACAGAAAGGTCTCGTGCGCTTTCGCTAGGTCACTCAGACGAGAGGCAAGGTTCACGGCATCGCCGATCACCGTGTACTGGTTCGTTTCGGTGCCAGCGAGGACCTCGCCCGAGGCAATGCCGATATGACAAGACAAGGTGCGTCCGCGCTCGGCGCTGACGTCTAGCAGGCCGTCATGAATTTCAGATGCGGCACGCACGGCCCTGATCGTGTCATCGCCATGTGAGACGGGGGCTCCGAAGACAGCCATAACTCCGTCGCCGAGGTGCTTGTCGATCGTGCCGCCGTTGGCGAGGATCGCACCGTCAGCGACGCGGAAGAACGCCGCCATGATATCCTGCAGCTCTTCCGGATCGAGTTCCGCTGAAAGCCTCGTGTAGCCGGTCAAATCAGCGAACAACACGGCGACCTGACGCCGTTCGGCCTCAGTTGCATTGGGCGTCCCCTTCAGGTCGAGGGCTATGGGTTGCGAGAGAGGTGCTGGGGCTTCGGCTGGAGGGTGGCGCTCGATAGTTGGCACTGGCGCGGGAGTAGTTACCGGTGGCACGAACATCGGCGCTGATGGTATAGGCGGGACTGCCAATGTAGCAGGTGGCGCGACGTGCTCTGCAGAGCCGTTGAGTGACGCGACGGCCTTTAGGAAGCGCCTTCGGTACCCGACCCCAAGACCGAGTTCCTTGAGATCGGTCTCATCAAGTTCGGCGACAACATCAAAATCGACGCCATTGTATTGGAAATTCCCGACGAAGCGGCCAAGGCCAATCTCTTGAAGCCAATTCTCAAACTCGGATTTCATCATTATATAGTGCTGCGCAAGACCACAAAAGCTGCCGAACAAGATAGCGATATGGTCAAGGATGCATTTTCGGCCTGTGCGAGACAAGCACATCCACCAAAGTCGGTGTACGAGCGCAATCCGACGCCTTGGCCGACCGACCAAGCTCTTCTCCCGCAAGCGTGAGCTACTCTTCGGTGGTCAGATGCCTTTCCAGGCAACGATTGCCGCTACTCAGGTTTACCCAGATAGGGAATTGTGCCGGCGACGTCTGTATCATCGATCACATGGAGGCGACTAACACTCCCAGCCTGACGCGCTGTCCCGAACGGTGAATAATCTGGATCCGATGCAAATGCCTGCACCGCATCCATCGTCGGGAACTCAATCAAGGCAACTAATGTCGTATCCAGCGGCTCGCCCTCGACGGTCGTGATGTTTGAGGTTCGTGAGAGGTATTTGCCGCCATGCTTGTGCACAATATCGTGTACATTGGCGGCATATTCGGGGATCCAGCTGTCGTCAGTGACTTTGACATCAGCAATCACATAAACGGTCATTGTTAGTACTCCCATCACAAGTAACATATTGCACAGGCACTGCAGCATCACTTCGCAAGGGCGACAAGCCGAAGAACACGAACTGGCTGCGGGGATGCAGCGAAAGCTAGCAATTGCTAAATGCGCACTTAGGGTCAGACTCGGCGGTGGAGCAGCGCACGAAACTGTCCGCAGTACTCCCTATAAGCTGACGAACGCCGACAGTCGGCAGTGGGCCAATTCTGGACTAGCCGTGGATTGCTGAGACCCATGTTTCAAATCTCCTGGACCGGGAAGTGCCTCCAGAAACGTAACCCACAGTTCTCGATTTCAGATTGCAGTTTGTCGGATATTAAAATGTTAGGCATGAGAAGTTTGCGCTCACGCCACAAATGCGCCTGGCCAATACTCTCGCGGGAAAGGCTCAGCTTGCTCATGCCTGTCTTAGTGTCTTCCCCATAAATGAACGGCCCGTCCACTTTGTACTGCTCACTCTTTTCGGGCACAAAACTATCGCGCCATTGAAGGATCACCATGCCATAGTATGGCTCGGGATATCCTTTCTCGTTGCGCGTGGTAAGCTTGAGTGGCCAAAACTGATGAACGTCCGGTTCAAGTTCTTCGATCAGAACTTTTAGCGGCTCGCTAACAGCCAACAGTTTGTTTCTCAACGAGATGAGAGATGACAGGGCCTTCGGGCGTTTTTTTATCCTAAATTCAGGAATCTGCTCAAGCGGGTGCAGCATGCTCCGATCACGTCATCAATGCTCAATTCACAAGAGCGGACACGGCCTGAGATCGGGGTGGTGCATCGCACTAACTACGCAAGGTCCTACAAAGCGGTCATTTGGCCTCGGGTAGCCTGCTCGATCGAAACGACGATCTCAAGGTCCGCGGATGCATAAGCGTGCCAGGCCTCAATTTGACCCCAAGTCAATAACAACAATCCCCGTCTTCTCACCTTTGCCCACGTAGCGATAGGCATCGGCAATGTCCTCGAGGCGATAGGTTCGATCCACTACGGCTCGCAGTACGCCACTCTCCTTGAGCTTTCTCATATCTTCGACGAAGTCCGGGCGGGCCGCTGGAAAAGGAATATTGACACGCCGGCTACCGGCAAGGTGATGCCAGACTGATAGGAGGATGTTCTGCCACCATGGGCCAAGGTCGGTTGTGCTGAAGCGGGCGGTGGGCTTCATCAACCTGCGGCATCGCCCATAGGTCGTCTTGCCGACCGCATCAAAAACGGCATCGAACGTATCGTCGAGCCGGGTAAAATCTTCGACCGTATAGTCGATTACGCGATCTGCGCCGAGCGAGGTGGCCAGCTCCAGGTGACGTGTGCCGACGACTGCCGTCACCTTCGCGCCCCGGGCCTTGGCAAGCTGCAGCGCCGCGACGCCGATCGCGCCTGAACCGCCGTAAATCAGGATGCTCTGTCCGGCTTCCACACCGAGCCACCGCATATTCGTATCAGCGTACCACGCACCCTCGCAGATGACGGCTTCGGTGAATGCGACGCCGGATGGCACGTGCGCGATCTGCCCGTTTGCAGGGACACATAAAAATTCCGCGTGCGCGCCAAAGGTCTCGGGCGACATGCCGAAGACACGATCGCCGGCCATGAATGCTTCAACACCGGAGCCGACGGTTTCGACCGTGCCGGAGAAGTCCATGCCAAGAATGTTTCGTTTGGGCCGGAACAGCCCCGTTGCGAGGCGGATAAAGAACGGATGCGGCTCCAGCATGCCGCAGTCCGTCCGACTGACCGTCGTGGCGTGGACTTTGACCAGAACCTCATCGGCTTCCGGGACTGGCTTCGGGACATCGCAAATCTCGATGACATCGGGTGATCCATACCTCGTATTGACAGCTGCTCTCATAGTTCAGTGCACCTCCAAGGCGATCCATCCAACAGGCGACACGCCGCGCGCGACCGACGAATGAATTCGACGCCAACGACGATCTGATACCAGAGCTTGCTGTCGGCTCGGGGCGCTGTCATCAAGATCGATATGCCTGACGCGTGAGCGGTGTTTCTTCATGCAGCAGCGATCACTGCTTCAAGCTGATCCGCTGCCGTCCCATCATGCGATGGAACGAGGACGAGTTCTGGTAGCATTTGCTTCAGCTGCCGCACCTTGGCATACGATTGACGAAGCAGTTTCGCATCGCCCGTGCCGGGCATCTTATCCTCCAACAACATTTCGACGTTGTAGGCGAGATCCCCGATCAGAAGTATCGGCCTGAGCTGCGGCGTGCGTACAAGCAACGAGCTCGAACCAGGTGTATGGCCCGGCGTCGGCAGCAGCATAAGTGAGCCGTCGCCCATAACGTCATAGCAGCCTCCGAAAGGATCGAACAACGGATCGTTGGTTGGCACAAAGTCGACCGGGTGCCAATTCGCTGTCGGCAATTCGATATGCTCGCGCAAGATCCACTCCCGTTCCGGACGTGGACCGGAAAGAATGTTCCATTCCTGCCTGCTCACAACCAGTTCGGCTTGTGGAATGTGGGCTATGCCGCCTACATGGTCGAAATGCAGGTGAGAGAACACGGCCTTTGTCACGTTTTCGGGTGAGAAGCCTGATGCGCACAGTGTTCTGTCTAGCCGGTGTTCCTCGCCAATATGAAATCGAAAGATCCTCTTGAGCAAGAAGCGGCCGATCGGGTGCGATATGTAACCTGGGTTAGTGGCTATTGCCGGATCGAGACCGGTATCAAAAAGGATCAGGCCATCCCGGTGTTCGATAACAAAGAAATTGATCGGGATGTCCATCCATCTCTGCGAAGTAAGCACCCACCACAACTGCGGCAACCATGTTCCGCGCTGGTGTTCCGGATGTGCCTCGGCTGATCCGGTTGACAGCAAAGCGAGCGACTTTATGGGCTGATCGTGCCCGTCGCTCCGAGTAGCACCAAGCGGTTTGGCAGAAGCCTGCACAGCATTACCGGTCGTCGCGCCTTTCGAAGACATGCTGCACTCCTAAAGTTCAAAGAGATCGGTGTGTCCGAAGCCCTTCCGGTAGTCGAGCAGGGAAACGAATTGCGGTTCGATGCGGAAAAGCACCATCGCATCCGAAGGAAGGTCCGGCGGCGTATAGTTATCGATCTGAGGAAACTTCTTGAACAACAGGGTGCCGACCTTGTCCTGCTCCGCCTTGTCGGCAATCAAGACGGCTACTCCCGAGATGGAGAGACCTTCAATTTCATCCCAGGTCATGTAAGGCCGATTGATAGTCAGCGACACCTTGTTGTTGGCGGCAATGTTTCGGGCCTTCTGTGAGTCGAAAGTCGTTCCGAAATAGATCGTCAAGCCTTTATTGACGTAGCTGACGGTCGTTGCCTGAGGATAGCCATCGTTGCGAACTGTCGCGATCGTCAGATCATCAATATCGTCAATGATCGAGACGACTTGTTTGCGGATTGCGGTGTCCATCTTTCTGCCTCCAGTCCGTTGTGGCGATTGCGAAAGCAAATGGCGCCTAGCCCTCTGCCGGCGAAGGTCCCATACCAACCGATGGAATATCCCAGACCTCGACAACGCGGCCGTCGACGATCCGCCACACAAGCACCACGTCCGTTTCGATTGGTTGCCCGTCCAGAGTTAGCCGGTTCCTGTTGTGCATGACGACGAGTTCGTCGCCCATAGCCGAGATCGAGATCGGCTCCACGCGGAACGTCTCGGCTGTCACCGCGCCGAGTTTTTCGAAGAAGGAGCGGATGCCCTCCATGCCAACGTAATCGCCGTGAATATTCGGCAAGCGGGGATTGATGTAGTGGAAGACCACGTTCGGCGCGAATAGATCCGTGGCGTTGGGCAGGTCGCTGGGGTTCATGCCCTTAAACAACGCGATGTTGGGGTGTTCCTCGGGCATGGATACGCTCCTTCAAACGTCAATGATCACCTGAACCTCTGAAAGACACGCGGATCGATTACCGCCGCGCCGAGCATTCCGCCGTAGAGAGCACCTGCGATGCCGGGGCTCATGACGTCCTGGCCTGTGAGGAAGAGACCGGGCACCGGGGTGCGGGGCTTGAGGGCTTCGGACAGAACCCGGCGAGGCGTCGTTTCGACACCATAAAACCCGCCCTTCTCGTGGCCCGTGAAGAGAGCAGTTGCGAGGGGTGTGCCGAGCTCCTTGAAAACGATCATCGATGCCAGAGCAGGAAACTTCTCGGTAAAGAACGCCGTCAACTTGGCTTCGATATCCTGTTTGAATGCCGCCCACTCGGCCGGGCGCTCGTCGGCGCCGCCGTCTGCGAAACCTGCGACGGCTGACCAATCAGCCAGCACCATCATCTGACCAGTATGCTTGTTCGAAGGGCCGGGATCGTGCGTCGGATCCTTGAGGGATGGAAACGAGACAAACGCCATCGGCAAGGGCGAGGAGGCTTGCCAAATCGCATCATCCGTATCCCAGCTTTCGTGGAACCAATGATTTGAACGTGTCGCACCATGTCGTGCGATATCCCCTTCGAAGCCCAGATATATTTCGAAGTGGCAGACCGACGGTTTATAGGTCGCGACTTCCTGGCCCCATTCCTGCGCCCTGATCTCCTTCGGTAGCAGCCGCTTGACGGTTTCACCCGCCCCTGCTGCCGAAACAATGGCTGCTGCTTTGAACTCCTCGCCCGAAGCTGTGCGCACGCCAACGGCTTTGCCGTCTTCGATCAGGATTGCGCTCACCGGCGTACTGGCGCGCGCGCTGCCACCGGCTGACTCAATGACTGGAACAAGTCCCTTGGCGATGGCTGCTGCCCCGCCGACCGGGTAACCTGCCCCGTCGAGATAGTGGCTCATAATGAGTGCATGCACAGCGAAGCTTGCTTCGGTTGGTTTGCCACCATAGGTGGCCCACTGCGCGGACAACACGGCCGCGAGCTTTGGATCGGAAACGATGTCTGCGATCACTTCGCCCGTTGTTCGTGCGCACCAACGTTGAATCTTGCTCTCGTTCCACCAGCGGTGGGCATAGGCGAACGGTTCAGGCATGGCCCGCTCGGCGGTGACCATACGAAAGGCGGCGTTAGCTTCTTCCAGCGCTTCGAAATAGGCATCTATTTCGGCCGCGTTGTCAGGAAAGCGGTCCTTGAGTTCCATCTTGTAGGCCGCAGCGGGGCGGGCCACGGAGATCTCAAAAACATCCGGGAAATGGATCGTGTCATAGACAGTGCCGATGGACCGGAACTCGATCGCCCCGCCACTCAACCAATCGAGGATCTTGCCGCCGGGCTGAGCCCGACCAAACAGGCCGCAGTAGTGAAGCCCAACGTCCCATGAGAATCCGTTTCGAGAGAACGAGTGCGTCAGGCCGCCAATTGCCTGAGCCTGTTCGAGGAGCAGGACTTTATAATCCAGCCTTGACAGCGCGGTGGCCGTCGTCATGCCGCCCATGCCGGAACCGATTACAATGACATCGAATTCATTTTCGGTAAGTGTAGCCATCATTCGACTACGGGTAGGCTAGCGCCATATGAGTGACGTTGACTTGCGTCAATCATAAAGGCTCCAACGCACCGATCACGCATACGTGAGCACAGCGGGAACTGGTCGACGAAGTGATGGTGGCAGCGGCTTGCCGTGGCCAAAGCGAAGAACGAGCGCCGGTCGCAATCCATCGCTGAGCCATTTCTGAAACTCGTTTCGCACAGCGCTTACCTCGACCGGCTGATTGATGAAGCTTGTGCGGATATCCCGTGCCGTTGCCTCTAGCTGGAAGCGTTGGCTTGCCCGACCGACGTTGAACCAGCCAGCCGGTTCGTCAGTTTCAGCGTAGAGGACCACAGCCCCAGCAGAACCGTCGAGTTGAGACACGTATCTCGGGTTCTCTGCCTCGGCAGTAAAAAAGAACGGAAAGGCATTCTGTCCAAGCCAACGAGGAAAATTGGGGCTTCCTGTTGAACCCGCGTAAAGTCCATCCCGGGTATCAGAGACGTGTGTCTGGTTGAATCGGATCCAGTCGCCCAACTCACGGACAAAAGCAGCGTCGTTGCATTGCGCGGTATTGGCCGCGACGACGAACTCTTTGAGACGATCCAGTTCCTTGCGGGCCGTCAGTAGGCGAGTGCGAACCCCACTTTTTTGGGTCGCACTTTCCAGCGCCGCGAGATCATCGTTCGCCAGCGGTATCGGGTCGAATGCCGCCCGTGTCGTTTACCGGGCTACGATCGCTTCACAGGCTGCTGAGCTATCGGGGCGTCCAGTAGCCATCGTGACAATCACATGTCGCGATGACGGATCGAATTCGACCTGCGTATCGATGCCTGCAGCTTTGGAGGCAAGCACAAGATTCTCTGTCGCACACCCAAGTGATGCGGTGACATGCCTGTCGTCAGGGTCCACGACCGGGCAGCGGCGGTCTGCATCAGCACGAATTCGGATCGCATTGCCGCCTGCCTCGAACAGCCAGGGTTGCGTATTGTGGCTGTTGGCAGCGAGCGTTGCGTGCCGGATGAGTTGCACCGTGAGGGCGCGCTTGTCTTGGGGCCAGCTTTCTATCGGCTTACGCGTCTCGTCCAAGAGCTCCCGATAACGAGGATCGACGCCCGGCCACATGCAGTAGGCAGCCCCAGCACTGACAGCGGCGACACCAGTGCCAATTAGCAGGGTCCGTCGAGACAGCATACCCAAGCCCGCACAAGTGGGGTCCATGTTCCTTTAACAATACGAGACTGCTGCGTTAGGGTTTTGATTGGGATCAAAGCGGCTAGGTCACTGGATGAGGATTGTAAAAGCGCAGAACCGCAGATGATTGCACGCGCTGATCTACCTGCTGGAGGCAGATATGCTTGGCTTCATTCTCTTCTTGGCGGCACCAAACACTGCGTATAGGCGCGTTGCCATTCCTCACCTCAAAGAACGATTTCGCGATGAGTGGGCGCAAGTCTGGCGGTCTACGCGTGCATGGCAGTCAAGGCTGGCACCCAGCCGTCCCCGCCATAGCGCCTCCGTCAACCTGATGATGCGCCACATGGAGTGGAGTTGCGCTCTGTATCGAGCCCTGAAGGATCACGGCATGAGCCCAGACGAGGCTGGAGCACTTGTTGAGGTGATCGCGACAGATTTTTGTCGCGATTAGAGCTTGGCGGGATCGTATGCCAAGCCCTTCTCGCCGAAGATGGTGTCACCGTTCGGGTTGCGCACCTCAACGTATGAGTGACACGGATATTCAAGCATCTGCTTGGCGGTCTTCGTGGCACCGCGTTCGCTGATGCGCTTAGCGATGATGTCCGGCTCTCCGTGTTCACTGATGATAATCGTGAATTTCTCGGTGTCGATATTCATGATCGGGCGTTCCTTGCACACAATGTCGGGTGTTGGCCGTAAAGCGGACAGGGGCCGGATCTAGCTGAGACGTCCAAGTTGGGCCATAGCACTAAATCGCTGGCGCGATAGGTGTTGCGGAGGCGCGGGCTTGTTGCTTGGTATTTACCGACTGGGACGGTTGCAAGCCGCGATGAGTGTTTCAACCTGAACACTGGGTGATTCCATCAACCCGTTAAGGAAGGAACCTCCCAAGAAGACGTCGAACACAGCGACGACACCGCTGCGCGAGCGCATGATCGCCGATATGGCAGCGCGCAATCTGAACCCGCACACGCAACGCTCGCATATTCATAGTTGCAAACGGTTTGCCGCGTTTCTCCGGCGATCACCGGATACGGCGACAGCCGACGAGGTCAAAGCGTTCCAGCTGCATCTGATCGAGAGCGGCGCCAGTATTGCCAATCGCAACCGGATCATGACCGGCGTCAAGTTCCTGCTCAAAGTGACGTTGCGCCGGCATGATCTGTGGGCCGAGATCTATCACCTCAAGGAGCCGCAGATGGTACCGTTGGTGATGAGCGCCCAAGAGATCGAGCGGCTATTGGCGATGGCGGTCTCGCTGCAGGCGCGCGTGATGCTGACACTCGCCTACGGCTGCGGCCTCAGAGCCGGCGAAGTGGTTCGTCTCAAAGCTGGTAATATAGATCGCGAGCAGAAGATTATCCGCGTCGTCCAGGCCAAGGGACGCAAGGATCGTCACGTCATGTTGCCCACCGATGCCCACGCCCTGCTGCGCCAGTGGTGGCGGACACGCACCGACAAGTTTGACCTGGGTGTGCCGATTGAAGATCGGTGGCTGTTTCCAGGTCGGCGCACGAGCCTGCATCTGACAACGCGGCAGTTCTCCCGCCTGTTTCACGAGAGCGCCAGCGCTACCGGCATCAGGAAGCCGGCGACGCTGCACACGCTGCGCCATTCCTTTGCAACACATCTGTTGGAAGCCGGCGTCGATATCCGCAAGATCCAGGCGCTGCTCGGCCATGACAAGCTGGAGACGACGGCACGTTATGCGTTCGTTGCCACCGGTATGATCTCCAAGATCCAAAGCCCGCTTGATGAACTGGGCACCAGACGTAAGAAGAGGCAGACGCCGTAGCGCGTCGGCCTCATGTCTCGGTCATCATTGGAGGTTGCGGATATTTTTCGCGACCATGGTCCCGCTTGGCGGCAAGCCAACGCCGGTCATATCAGCCTGGATCAGCTGAAGGCCATGTCGGCCATCGAGCGTTGCCGCACAGCAGCGCTCGGCGGCCACGTTGCGCGTTGTGAGAACAGCGCCTGTGGACATACCTATATCGCTTACAACAGTTGTCGTAATCGGCATTGCCCAAAGTGCCAAGCAGCAGCGTCACATGACTGGTTGCAAGAACGCCGAACCGAACTGCTGCCGGTTCCGTACTTTCACGTCGTGTTCACGCTACCGGCCCTGATCGCCGACATCGCCTACCAGAACAAGCGCGTGATCTACGGTCTGCTGTTCAACGCATCGGCTGAGGCGATGCAGACGATTGCTGCCGACCCGAAGCATCTCGGGGCAAAGATTGCGATCACTTCGGTGTTGCACACCTGGGGCAGCGCCATGACGCAACATCCGCATGTCCACATGATTGTGCCCGGCGGCGGCATGTCATTGGACGGGAGCCGGTGGCTCTCATGCCGACCGAACTTTCTGCTGTCTGTGCGTGTGCTCTCGCGGCTCTTCCGGCGAGTGTTCCTCGATATGCTGGCCAAGGCATGTGACGCCGGTCAGCTCAAGTTCTACGGCGCAAACATTGGTCTGGCCGAGCCTGCAAAGTTTGCACGGTTCCTTCAGTCACTGCGCAAGCACGAATGGGCCGTCTATGCCAAGCGCCCGTTCGGTGGACCTGATGCCGTGCTCAACTATCTCGCGCGTTACACCCACCGCGTCGCGATCTCGAACCGCCGTATCGTCTCGGCAGATCAGCACCACGTGGCGCTCCGCTATAAAGACTATCGCGCCGACCATGCTGAGCGCTGGAAGACGATGCGATTGTCCGCACACGAGTTCATCCGGCGCTTTCTCTTACATGTGCTGCCAAAGCGCTTTCACCGCATCCGCCACTACGGCCTGCTCGCCAATGGCAGGCGCGCTGCCAATATCGCGCGGGCCAGGGAACTGTTGGCTGTGCCAGTGACCGAGGATGTGACCATGACCCAGGAGCCGGAATCGTCTGATGAGGCTAAAGTTCTCCCTCAACCCTGTCCTTGCTGCGGCAGCCGCATGATCGTCATCGAAACGTTCGAGGCAGGGGCAGAGACAAAGAGCGTGCCAACCATTGAAGGCATCGACAGCTCATGAGGTATCTTTCCGCCCATCAACCTCAGTACCGTCTCGATGCAGCGCTGGACACCGTCCGGCAGAAAGACCGCTCGACCGGCGGCTGGGATAGGCGGTTGGTCACCACGCCACATCGCGCGTCTCCGACCGAAAACGCGTGGCCGATGCCAAAGGTCCGCCATCCAATCTGCCTCGCAACAACGTCAGCCGAGACCGAGACAGCTGCAACCCCGACCGCGCTCGCCTCAAATCCCCATAGCGTTTGCGGCAACGCCTGAGTTCCACATCTCGCGATTTCGTGCCTTGGCGCTTCTCGGACGCGAGCCCGCGTCGTAGCCTCTTCGTAGGCATCGTGCCAGCGTCCGAGAAACCTGAACAGGAGGAGACGCTGGAGGCAAAGTTTATTGTTCGGGAAACCGGGCCAACGGTACCCCGCCAGCATTGCCCATACACTTGAAGGTTGGTGTGAGACGGCCCGCCCAGTGATGCAGACAGGGCCGCACTCCAATGAGAGTCTATGCCACCAATTTGTGAACGAAAGTCGCCAGGTTGATACTCGCCTTTTTTGCATTAGGGTCGAGAAAATCGATGCGCCCATTGTTTATGTTCTCATGCATCTGCGCCATGTTCTCGGCTGATTGCTGGGAAAGGCCACTTCCTTTGAGAACATCGATCCAGGCTTCTTGCGGCACCGGGATAGCTGTGATTTCCCGATTGAGTGATTTGGTGAGTTCGGCGGCAATATCTTCGGCGGAGTATTGTTGTGCCCCTTTGAGTTCAATCACCCGGTGAGGAACCGCCGGTGGATTGACCAACGCATCCGCAACTGTCAGTCCGATGTCCTTTGTTGCAACCATGTCGATCTTAAAGTTAAGCGGCAAGATCATGCTAGGATATACGCCTTCGTGTAGGACTGCTGGCATAACGTCTTGGATGTTCTCCAAGAAGTATCCAGGCCGAACGGCGCTCAGGGGAATCGAAGCCGCGACGAAGAGCTTTTCAAGATGCGCGATCGTGGAAATGGGGCCGACGTTGTCGCTGTGTTGCGCACCGACTGACGAAAGAATCACGGCATGCGGCAAGCGCGCTGCGGACGCGGCTCTCACGGCTGCCTCTGCGCGCTTGAGACTGTCGCCAATGAAGTCCTCGTTCGTGAGGTCAGGCGGCAGCAGGAAGTAAGCACCGCTGGCTCCTTCGAGTGCTTTGGTCAAGGCGTCTGTATCCATGATCTCAGCAATTGCGACTTCTGCGCCTTGTGCTTTCCAATGCGCGCCCTTCTCTTCTGAACGAACAATCACGCGGACCGGTTGGCCTTGGTCGATGAGGGTTTGAGCAACGATAGAACCTGTGTTCCCGGTCGCACCTGAAATGACAAACATAGTGACTTCTCCTTGGTTGGGATGTGTTCGATGGACCAAATCTAGGAGTGTCTGTTGAATAATTCTAATGCATGTTTTATATCTTAATCATGCATGAAGTGAATATAAAAGGGATTGATCTCAATCTCCTCAAAGCGCTCGACGCCTTGTTGGAAACAGAGAGCGTGAGCAGGGCCGCCGACCGCGTGTCTCTCTCTCAACCTGCCATGAGCAGGGCGCTTAATCGTCTGCAGCATGTAATAAAGGATCCACTTCTGACTCGCTCTGGTCGGGGTATGGTTTTGACACCTCGCGGGGAGGCTCTGCGCGGACCCGTTCGGGACGCGCTGGCGCAAGTGGCGGTTGTATTCAAGCCAGAGGTGTTTGATCCATCAACGGCGCAAGATCGGTTCCGCATCATGGCACCTGATTACCTGGCGCAAATGATTATACCGACGGTTTTGGCCCAGGTATTGAATCTTGCTCCCGGAGTTCGGGTCGAAATGGAGAACCTCTCCGCGTCGGGAATTTCGGAGATGTGCGAGGGCAAGGTCTCACTCGGGTTCGGCGTCGTGGATGACGGTCCCATTCTAGAAAACGTCGCCAGCCAGGCACTGTTCGAGGATCGTCAGGTTTGCCTGATGCGCAAAGGGCATCCCCTTGTTCAAAGTGGGATGAGTCTTGAACGCTATGCCTCGACATCGCACGCGATGCTCAGCATTACCGGAAAGGGCGGTGGTCGGATCGACGACGCCTTGAAAGAGTATGGCCTTTCAAGAACGATCGCTCTCAGAATTACGCAATTTATGACCATAAGCGCCGTGATCGTTCCGACAGATCTAATCATCACGGTGCCCGAGGCTCTGGCCAAGCAGGTGATGACCAGTGACCTCACAGTTGTGCCACTACCGGAAGAGCTGCAAAGCCCCCCTTTCACTGTTTCCCAAATCTGGCACGAACGATTTACCAAAGACGCGGCACACCAATGGCTTAGGCGGCTTGTCAAATCGGCCTGTCGAGGATTGGACCGGTGACCCGTTCTCCTGATTGTCCGCGTTCATAAGTTAGTTCTTTTCACGGGGTGATCCTCCGTGGATCGGGTTGCAGTCCGTCGTGTCTTATAGCATGGCTGCAACGCGAAATTCGTGACCTTCCGCTTTCGCCATCAGAGGACATCGTCTCATGAAAGATTGGGCTCCGCTAAATGCGCGCTTTGGGTCAACTGCCGCCGTCGCGGGAGTGCCGTTTGTGTCAGCAGCTCCCCAGAAAGCTGACGAACAGCGTTGGACGGCAAGGGTCCAATTTCGGAAGTTCATCCCAACTCTTAACGCGAGGTCTCATTCATCAGATTGGGCTGGTTTCAACGTGACAGGCATTCCGTGGGGCGTAGCTTCGTATGCCGCTCGCCACGCGTTCATCATCTCATTAAGTTCATCGACCTCAACGGGCAGAACAGAAACCAAAGCATCGCTTACGGCCTGAAAATATTCTCCGACAGTGTCTGATCCACCAGCAGATTGGCGACGTCTAATTGACGCGCCGAGCGCCTCCGCCCAAACGTCAGCGCTGATGACATCGTTCTCGATTAACACCTGAGACATGGCATAGATTTGTGCTTGCCAGGGAGCATCAAAACCGGGAGATGCTGACTTTTCAGCACTACTGGATGGCTTCAAGATGTCTCTCCCACAGGTCAAGGTGAACGCGATCTGTTGAACCCGCGCGTTCTGGGAAAAGCTCACTGAGCTGAAAGCGGACCGTGTAAAGTGGTTCAATGACCTTTTCATTGTGCGCCGAGGCATCAGCAACAACGTGCGCGCCGTGATAACTTACAATTTGCCCACTATGGCCTCGGACATATGCCGGTAGTCTGCAATGCCCGGTCGGACTCATGACGCGCGCACGCACGATGTCGCCTACTTGGTGGTTCGGCGAACCATCATAAGGCCGCGCAAACGACGCTCCGGCAAGCTTGGCGGTTGCCACCTTTTCCGGAGGCATGGGCGTCGGCAGTCCGGTCGCTTCTTTGCCGTTGGACACACCACTGCCAAGCTCTTCAATGGTGATCACGCCTGATCCAACAAGCATGCAGGCATAGGCTTTATACCACTGATCGAAATACGGGCGTGTCAGGTAGCGAACGGGTTCTTCATGTTCGCGCGTGTGTCGAAACTTATCCGAGTTCCAATCAGAGGGTCGCGAGATCGCACGGGCTATTCCGAGCATTCGCCCCTCCCAATCTTCCTTGAATGGAGGATCGTCGTGCGTGATATTGATGGGACCGAACCCGAGCTTGCCGCCAACGTCGTGAATTCCATCCATGTCACGACACTCCTGGTTTGAGTGACAGGTCACGGTCAGTGCCAATCATACTGTTGCGCGTTACCAGGTCGGCAAGTTGTTCTTCATTCAAAAGATCGCTGCCCACGGGGCGCTGAGGCAGCACGAAATACCGCAATTCAGCCGTGCTATCCCAAACGTCCACGCGTATATTTTCAGGCAAGTCGACGTCAAACTCTGAAAGAACCCCACGAGGGTCACGAACCGCACGAGATCGATAGGCTTCGAGCTTGTACCAAGATGGCTGAATGCCGAGCAAACCGTGCGGGTAGCAAGAGCACAGCGTGCAAACGACGAGATTGTGAACATCAGCCGTGTTCTCAACAACCTTCAAATCGCCGAGTGCCCAGCCAGAAAGCTCCATTTCTTTTATCGCAGCCGTGCCGTCGGCGAGCAGGCGTTCGCGAAAATCATCGTCACACCATGCGCGCGCGACAACTTTGGCACCAACTTTGGGGCCGATCTCATCACTGTGTCCGACGTCAGCGCTCCTG
>JAGDYV010000081.1:0-20644 GCA_049116495.1 Hyphomicrobiaceae bacterium
CACAAGGCCGAAGACGAGGGCATTGCCGTTGCCGAAATCATCGCCGGCCAGGCCGGTCACGTGAACTATGACGTGATTCCGGGCGTGATCTACACGGCGCCGGAAGTGGCCAGTGTCGGCAAGACGGAAGAGGAACTGACAGAAGCCGGCATCGCCTACACGGTTGGCAAGTTTCCGTTCATGGCCAACGGTCGCGCCAAGGTCAACAAGACCGCCGACGGCTTCGTGAAAGTCCTTGCCGACAAGACGACGGATCGCATTCTCGGCGTCCACATGATCGGCCCGCACGTCGGCGAGTTGATCGCGGAAGCAGCCGTCATCATGGAATTCGGTGGTTCGGCTGAAGACCTCGCGCGGACCTGCCACGCCCACCCGACGCTGACAGAAGCCGTCAAGGAAGCGGCAATGGCCGTTGCTGGCCGCGCCGTTCACATGTAAGCAGCAACGGCGGTTGCCTCTCAAGGTCGGCTGCAACGCTTCATCTCAATCCGCACACTGCGCGTAGCCCCGGTTTGCCCAGTTCATGACCGCCAACCCGTTGACGCCGGCTCGATATGGCACGCCCGCCGCAGGCATGGCGTTGATGGTCCTGGCGATGACCCTGATCCCGGTGATGGATGGCATCGCCAAGCTGCTCTCGGCACGCTACCCGACCTTCGAGATCGTCTGGGCACGTTATTTCTTTCATTTCGTGTTGCTGCTACCGCTCGTCCTGCAGCGATACGGTGTAGGCGCTTTCAAATTGCAACGACCGGGACTGCAGCTGTTTCGCGGCAGCCTGCTGATGGTGTCGACCGCCTGCTTCTTCGGCGCCATTGCCACGATCCCGCTCGCCGACACGCTGGCCATCGTGTTCGTCTATCCTTTCGTCGTCACGGCACTGGCGCCCTGGTTCCTCGGCGAACGCGTTGGCATCTGGCGATGGGCCGCCGTTGCGGTCGGATTCATCGGCGCACTGATTGTCATCCGGCCTGGTTTTCAGGCGATGTCGCCGGCGATGTTGATGGCACTTGCCGCTGGCTGCATCTATGCCGTGTATGTGCTCGTGACACGCAAAATGGCCGGTTCCGACCCACCCCTGAAAACGCTTCTCATGACAGGCGTGGTCGGCACCGTCGTAATGACGCTGCTGCTGCCGTTCGTGTGGATCACGCCGACTTTACCTGATCTCGCCATGATGGCCTCACTCGGCATCCTCGCAGCAGCGGGGCACTATATGATCATCGTTGCCCACGAATGGGCCAGCGCACCGCAACTCGCACCGTTCGGATACGTCGAAATGGTCTCCGCGACGATTGTCGGCTACCTGCTGTTCGGCGATCTCCCGGCCGCGATGACCTGGCTTGGCATCGTCATTATCGTTCTGAGCGGGATCGTGATCGCTTGGCGCGAAGGCTATGTCACACGCCGCACACGGATCAGGTAACAGACTTGCCATTGGCCAAATCAACCGCCTGTCGATAAACTTTCGACAATGAATGCGGGAGGAGAACCGATGCGCACGTTCTGGTTATTGGCGATCTGCTGTCTTGCAGCCACTTTGGCCAATCCGCAGTTGGCGCGTGCCAGCGAAACCGGCATCACACCGGTCGCCGAAGAGCCGGCCCTGGACAAGCTCTTTACCGACCTCAAGAACGCACCCGACGAACACCAAGCCAAGCGCATCGCGGCTCAGATCTGGCAGCACTGGTTCTTCCAGCCAAACGGCGCCGTGCAACATCTGATGACCCGGGCTCAAGCCGCGCGCCGCGCCGGCCTGCTCAAGGAAGCCATCACCGAACTCGACAAAATCATCGAGGTCGCACCGAACTACGTCGAGGGCTGGAACCAACGCGCAACCGTCCTGTTCATGCTTGGGCGTGACTCCGAATCGGTTCGTGATATCCAACAGGTGCTGCGCATCGAGCCACGTCATTTCGGGGCGCTCGCCGGCCTCGGCCTGATCCATATGCGTGCCAAGAACTGGAAATCTGCGATCGCATCATTCGAGCGTGCACTGAAGCTGCACCCGTTCCTCGGTGAAAAGGCGCTCATTCCGGAGCTCAAGAAGAAACTGAAGGGAACGGAATTGTAGATCGGCTACCATGTTCCGCGCGGGTCAGTACTTTTCTCCAAACGGCCTCAATTCGATCTCCCAGCTCCACGCCGACCTGTCTTGTTTGACTGTGTGCATATACGTTGCTGCAATCGCATCCGGGTCGAGGTATTTATCGGCCGGATCATTCGGCCCCTCGATACGACCCTTGGCAGCATTGCGCACGCCACCGTCAATGACGAAGTGGCAGACGTGCACGCCTTGCGGCGCGAGTTCGCGGCCAAGCGCACTCGCAAGACCGCGTAAGCCATGCTTGCCCATGCCGAATACCGATGAGTGCGGATAGCCTTTGACACTCGCCGACGCGCCCGTAAACAGCAGCGTGCCTGTGCCGCGCGGCACCATCCGTTTGGCGGCCTGCTGCGCGACGAGGAAACCACCATAAGCCGAGATGTTGAGCGATTTTGCGACCTCGGCCGGATCGAGCTCGGTGATCGGTCCATGCGCTCGCGCACTGGCGTTGTAGAGGACGACATCAAGGTCACCACCGGCGTTGTCGAGATCAACGAACAGGCTGGCGACCTGATCTGGTTCCGTCGCATCGCAGGCGTGGGTGCTCGCGCCGATTTCATCGGCGAAGGCCTGCACGTTGGACGGTGTCCGGGCAGCCAATGCCACCTTGTAACCTACACCATGTAACAGACGTGCGAACGACGCGCTGATGCCACTGCCGGCGCCGACGATTAATGCTGTTGCGGCCATTTCGGAAACCTCGTGAAGCTGAACACTATTCAATAGCTGTCACAGTGAAACCCGCTTTCCGGTACAATGCAACCAGACCGGTTGCACCGATCAGATGGGCGGCACCAACTGCAATAAACGCGTTGCCTTGATCGACCAGCGGCCGGCTACTTGCAAACATCGAGTGATTGCGCTTGGCGATCAGCTCACGGCTGAAGCTCGCAAAACCAGACGACTTGAGCCCGGCGATTTGCGCCAACCCCTTTGAAAGCGCGAGAACAACGCCAAGATCGCGCTTCACATACGCCTGGATCAGCGTTTCGAACATGTCCTCGCGTTGCGCCAGGAAAGCGAGCGAGAGGCGCAGCATCGCCATTTGATCAGCCTCCGGAACACCAGATAGCGAGGTCAGCTGGCTTTCAACGGTTTCGAGGCCGACGACGGGAACGTTACTCTTTTTGGCCAGCGCGCCGATGGCGGCATCAAGCGCCGTTCCACCATTTGCCACGCGCTGCTGCTCGCACAAAGGGATTGCCAGGACCATGCTGATCATCCACGGGCGCACGATTGCTGCCATCTCGGCCGGCATGCCCGCCTTGCTCAACAGGCCACTGACCTGTTTGAATTCTGCCTGCGTCAGCTTCTGATCGAGCCGGCTACCATCGACATAGACCATCAATTGCGGCACCTTGCTGACCGCCTTGAGCATGGCACCCGGCGATATGTCGGCGATCTCCAGTGCGACAGTTCGTGACGTCTCAATAGCTGTGCGCGCCGCCGCCGGCATTGCCATGACCCGCGGGTCCGACACGTGCATGGTACCGAACAGATGGGAAGGCGCGCCGCCCGGTTTTTCGATGCGCCACAGAATTGCACGCGCATTGATGATCTTGTCGGATTCTGCGCGCACCTGCTGCATGACTTCTGGATGCGACGCGGCGAGTTTCGGCAGGATGTCGGTACCTTTGCACGTCGCATGCGCGGCGCCGGTCAGCAGAAACGCGACGAGACCTGAAAGTGTCGCCAATCGGAGCGCACGATACCCGGCCCACAAAGCCGGACTGCGGCGTTGGAACATATCAAAATCTCCTCAATATGCATGCGTCCGGGCTCAGGCGCGCGGATGCGCGGCATCGTAGACGGCGAGCAAACGGTCCCGCTCAACTTCCGTATAGATCTGCGTTGTCGACAACGAGGCGTGCCCAAGCAGTTCCTGGATCTGGCGCAAATCGGCGCCGGCAGACAAAAGATGGGTCGCAAACGAATGGCGTAGCGCATGTGGCGTCGCGTTGTGCGGCAGACCAAGCGTGTCACGCAAACGCTCGACAACGAGCTGGATGATTCGTGGCGACAGCGGTCCCCCGCGTGCACCGAGAAACAATGGCGATTGCGGCTCAAGCGGATAGGGACACAAAGCCCGATACTCGGCAATTGCATCAATCGCAACCGGCAGGATCGGCGCCAGCCGCTCTTTGCCACCTTTCCCGACGATGCGCGCCACGTCACGTTGCGACGTTGGGGCGTCGGCGACAGTGAGCGACAGCGCCTCCGAGATGCGCAGGCCCGCGCCATAGAGCAGCAGCAAAACTGCGGTATCGCGAGCTGCAATCCATGGCTCCTTCTCGGCATGGCTGATCGGGGCGACGAGATCGGCGGCCTTATCCACGGTCAATGGTTTTGGTAACGCATGCGGCACTTTCGGGCGCGCAACCTGTAAAACCGCTCGATTTTTGGCGATCTCGCTTTGCTCCAACCAGCGAAAAAAGGCACGCAGCGCCGATAACGTCCGCGCCAGCGAGCGTCCGGCGATGCCCGCCTTACGCCGCGCACTCAGAAATGCCCGGAAATCCTTGACCGTCAGCGCCGACATATCACCGAGACAGGGAGGGTGACCAAGCCGGCCCCGTAAAAAGCCTGTAAACTGCGCAAGATCGCGCCCGTAGGCCTCAAGGGTCTTTTCTGTATAATCGCGGTCGTGTGACAGGTGATCGAGCCAGTCGCAAATTGCGCGCTCAAGATCAGCACCTAGCGGTAACGGTGTCCCGGTCAGTTTCATGGCCTGATCTTTCGCCTTTTTGCCGCCAAACCCCGTGCAACTACGCGGTGCTTTGGTTAACAGGATGTTAAAGCTATCCACGCCCGAAGCCATCAAACCCCGTATTGCGCCTTATTCTCTGCTATCAACCAGTGATTCGTGCGTTCTTCGCGAAGTTGTCATGGGAAGCGAATGACCGGACTACTAGAGCTGGCCGATGATCCGCATGCGCGGCTACGGCGCGTACCGATCCTGCTGCCGGTCGCGCTCGACCAGACATACGACTATGTCGTACCGCCGGGCATGGATCTCGCACCGGGTGAGTTCGTGCACGTACCATTTGGCCCGCAGCACCGTCTCGGTATTGTCTGGGATAAGCCGATCGGCCCTGAAAAGCCGATTGAGGAGGCCAAGCTCAAAGCGGTCATTCAGCCACTCGACGTGCCACGCCTACCGGAGTTGACGTTGCGCTTCGCCGAGTGGATTGCGCGTTATACGCTGGCGCCGATCGGCATGGTCGCGCGCATGATGATGAGCGCGAAAACTGCTTTTGAGCCAGAGAAACCGCGTTTCGGGGTCGTCATCGTCCCCGAGGCAACGGAACCGCCGCGCATGACGCCAGCGCGGGAAAAGGTTCTTGATGTTGCCCGCGACGGTAATGTCCGCACCAAAGCCGCCATGGCACAGGCCGCCGGCTGCTCCAGCGGTGTCGTTGATGGTCTCGTGCAAAGCGGCAATCTCGTTGAATGTGCGATCCCGGAAAAGCGCTTTCCGAAGCCAAACCCGAACCACGTCATCGTCGAATTCTCCGAGGCGCAAGAGGTCGCCGTGCATTCGCTGCGCGCGCAGGCATCCAGCCGCAACTTTGCCGTGACGTTGCTTGACGGTGTCACCGGCTCTGGCAAAACGGAGGTGTACTACGAGGCGGTCGCTGCCGCACTCGACTCCGGCCGCCAGGTCGTCATCATGCTGCCGGAAATCGCGCTGACCAGTCAGTTCATGCGGCGCTTCGAAGCGCGCTTCGGTTGCCCGCCGGTCGAATGGCACTCCGCGCTCGGCGCACCGGAACGCGGCCGCGTCTGGAAGGCGGCAGCAAGCGGCGAGGCGCGCTGCGTCGTTGGTGCCCGTTCAGCGTTATTCCTGCCCTATGCCAACCTCGGTCTGATCGTTGTCGACGAAGAGCATGACGGCGGTTTCAAGCAGGAGGACCGCGTCCACTACCAGGCCCGCGACATGGCGATCGTGCGCGCCAACCTCGGCCAACACGCGGTCGTGCTCGCCTCGGCAACGCCATCGATCGAGAGCCACGTCAACGCGCGCACGGGGCGATATGCGCACGCCGTCCTGCCCGGCCGCTTCTCCGGTGTCGAGATGCCTGACATCGAAGCCATCGACATGCGCAGTTTCCCCGCCGACAAAGGCAAGTGGCTGAGCCCAAAACTCATCGAAGCCGTCAATGAGACACTCGCCAAGGAACAGCAGACACTGCTGTTTCTCAACCGGCGCGGCTACGCGCCACTGACGCTGTGCCGCTCCTGCGGCCATCGCATTGAGTGCCCGCAGTGTTCCGCCTGGCTGGTCGAGCACCGCTTCCGCAAGCAGCTCAACTGTCACCATTGCGGTTTCGCGCTGCCGATCCCCGAGGCCTGCCCGAAATGCGAGGAACCAGGCGCCATGATCGCATGCGGACCAGGTGTCGAACGCGTCTCCGAAGAGGTCGCCGAGCGATGGCCGGATGCCCGCGTTGCGATCCTGTCGAGCGACCTGATCCCCGGACTGGTGGAGATGCGCCAAGTCATCAAGTCGATCGAAAACGGCGAGGCGGACATCATTATCGGCACCCAGCTGGTCGCCAAAGGTCACCACTTTCCCGATCTTGCTACCGTCGGCATCGTCGACGGCGACCTTGGTCTTGGTCAGGCCGACCCGCGTGCCGGCGAGCGCACGTTCCAGCTGCTGCACCAGGTCACGGGCCGCGCCGGTCGCGAACAAGTTCGCGGCCGTGGTCTGATCCAGACGCACCTGCCCGATCATCCAGTTATGAATGCGATCATCACCGGCGACCGCGAAGCGTTCCTCGAGCGCGAGATCGGCATGCGGCAAGCCGCCATGTTGCCGCCGTACGGCCGCCTCGCCGCGCTGATCGTGTCATCGAAGAACAAGGAACTATCGGAGGCGTTCGCCAAGGAGGTCGCACGCCGCGCACCACGTGCCGAGCGCATTTCCGTGCTCGGACCGGCGGAGGCACCGCTCGCCGTGATCCGTGGCCAGTTCCGCTGGCGCCTGCTCGTCAAGGCACCACGCGACATCGACCTGCAAGGTTACCTGAGGGCCTGGATGGACGAACTGCCACAAATGAAGGGCGATCTGCGGGTGGTCCTCGATGTCGATCCGTATTCGTTCTTGTGAGGTGTCACTTCGGCTCAGGTTGGCACGACGTCACCGATGGCGAGGAGGGTCTGCACCTGGAACGACCTCCCGCTAGCTGAGTGCAAGCATACACAGCAGTTCAGCATAAACATCAGCTAAGCCGTGAAATCTCGGATTGGGAAAACATGGCCTATCTATTGCTTGTCGCCGATCTGATCGGCGCCGCCTCGTCTCCACCGCAACCGCGAGGCCAAACATTGAGGGCGACCGGCTACAGTGTTAGGCTATGCTCATGGCCGATGAACCAGACAACATGGTGCTTGAGATGCTCCGCGCGGACATCGCAGAGTTGCGCCGCGATCACGGCCAGCGTCTCTCGCGCATAGAAGCTCGTCTGGCCAATCTCGAAGAGTCGGAAGGCCGCACTTTGACCGCGATCGGCGGAATCCATCGTGCCCATGACCAATTGGCTGCGAAAGTCGACCGCATCAACGAGCGCCTTGGCCTAGCGGACACCGAGGCTTAGCGCTCGCGTGGCGGCCGGCCGATATCGACGGCGCTCCCTTAAACCCGTCTCTCAACCATCAGCTTCTTAAGCTCCGCAATTGCCTTGGCCGGATTGAGGCCCTTGGGACACGCCTTGGTGCAGTTCATGATCGTGTGGCAGCGGTAGAGACGGAACGGGTCCTCGAGATTGTCGAGGCGTTCACCAGTTGCCTCATCGCGCGAGTCGTTTACCCAGCGATAGGCCTGCAGCAGAATGGCCGGTCCCAAGTAACGGTCCTGGTTCCACCAGTAGCTTGGACACGACGTCGAGCAGCACGCGCACATGATGCATTCGTATAGCCCGTCGAGTTCCTGGCGGTCTTCGTGGCTCTGACGCCATTCTTTCGGCGGCGTCGGACTCTTGGTCTGCAACCACGGCTCGATCGACTGGTGCTGCGCATAGAAATTCGTCATGTCCGGCACGAGGTCCTTGACGACCTCCATGTGCGGCAGTGGATAGATCTTCACCGGGCCTTTGACGTCTTCGATCGCCTTGAGGCAGGCCAGCGTATTGGTGCCGTCAATGTTCATGGAGCACGACCCGCAGATGCCTTCACGACACGAACGGCGGAACGTCAACGTCGAGTCGATATCACCTTTGATCTTGATCAGCGCATCGAGCACCATCGGGCCGCAGTCTTCGAGATCAATCCAATAGCTGTCGACGCTCGGGTTCGCGTCATCATCCGGCGACCACCGATAGATCCGAAATTCCTTCCACTTGCCCTTGCTCTCAGGCTTGTTCCAGGACTTGCCCTGCTGGATCGTTGAGTTCTTTGGCAGAGTGAGCTGCACCATCGAATAGGCCCTTCTTGCATTCTTCGTTCAAAGTAGTGCCACGGACCGTTGCCACGCGCACCGTTTCCGCAAATCTCTCAACCGACGCTAATCGGTCTTGTACTTCTTCAGTTCCTGCACCAGTCGCGTGAGGTCGAGCGCGATCCGCGTTCCACCATCAACGGTGTCTTTCAAAGTCGCCCGGTCGGTCAGCAATTTATTGAGCTGTTCTTGCGCCTCTCCGAACCCGTAAAAGATCTCGTCCGGTGGATTGACCGCGCCGTCCTCTATCGCCGACATCACGTCAAATGCGTTTTGCGCGGCCAGCACGAGCATCGATGCGACGTCGTTGATCGATTGCTTAAACAGCTTGGCATCGGCCGGTCCCACGCGGGGGCCATGCACACCAAATTTCAGCGGCGCACCAGGTGACGACGAGCCTTCGCCTCCGAAAAGTCTCGGACTCTTATGAAGCCGCCGAAAAATCTCCTGCAAGCCGATACAGCAGCTCTCGAGATCTTTCAGTGCAACACCAGCCTTACGCTTCGCCCGCGAACGTTCGGGCGTGCGTTCTTCAGCCATCCAGTTGACGGTCGCAATCGAAGAAATAGCACCGAGCGCTGCCAGTGCCGGCAGGACCACTGCAAACGGGTCTGGTGCGATACGGGTATCGGTCGATGCGTCGTCGTGTGCGCCCTGCTCCAAACCCGGCTCTCCCACCAACCTCGTTCGCGTCAGGTCGACGCAAGCTGTTTCAGAATTCACCTGCACAACGGATACCGACAACGCTGATCAATACACCCGCGCCTTCGGTTCGATATACGACATCGCGTTGGTCATCGTGTAGGTGTGTACTGGCCGATAGTCGATCGTAACTGTCTGCTTGGCATCATCCGCCCAGGATAGTGTGTGCTTCATCCAGCCTTCGTCGTCGCGCTCGGTGAAGTCTTCACGGGCATGTGCTCCGCGACTCTCTTTGCGGTTCTCAGCGCTGTAAACGGTTACGGCAGCCTGACTGATCAGGTTGTCATACTCCAGTGCCTCAACGAGATCCGTATTCCAGATCAAAGAGCGATCGTTAATCGCGATATCGTTGCTGCCCTGCCATACTTTGTTGATCTCGCGGACGCCTTCTTCGAGCACAGGACCATCACGGAACACGGCGCAGTTGTTCTGCATGATCTTCTGCATGCCAAGGCGGAGTTCCGCCGTCGAAGTGCCGCCGGACGCATGCCGCGTCTTGTCCAGCCGGGCCAGCGCCATCTCTGACGCTGTGGCCGGCAGCTCGGGCTGAATCGCACCTGGCTCGGTTGTCTCGCCACAACGTAGTCCGGCCGCCCGGCCAAACACGACGAGGTCGATCAACGAGTTGGAACCGAGACGGTTGGCACCATGCACCGACACGCATGCCGCTTCGCCAATTGCCATCAGACCTGGAACCACGTGATCAGGATCACCGCCCTTCTTGGTCAGCACTTCGCCATGATAGTTGGTCGGGATACCGCCCATGTTGTAATGCACCGTCGGCAGCACCGGAATCGGCTCACGGGTCACATCCACGCCGGAGAAGATCCGCGCGCTCTCGGTAATGCCCGGCAGGCGCTCGGCCAGAACCTTGGGGTCAAGATGATCGAGATGGAGGTGGATATGGTCACCCTCCTTGCCGACACCTCGACCTTCGCGGATTTCGATCGTCATCGAGCGGGAAACAACATCACGAGACGCCAGATCCTTTGCGGATGGCGCATAGCGTTCCATGAAGCGTTCATTCTCGCTGTTTGTCAGATAGCCGCCTTCGCCGCGCGAACCTTCGGTGATCAACACGCCAGCGCCGTAGATGCCAGTTGGATGGAATTGTACAAATTCCATATCCTGCAACGGCAGCCCAGCACGCAGCACCATGGCGTTGCCATCGCCCGTGCAGGTATGCGCTGATGTACACGAGAAGTAAGCACGGCCGTATCCGCCGGTTGCCAGAATGGTCTTTTGTGACCGGAATCGATGCAACGTGCCGTCATTGAGGCACAGCGCAATGATGCCGCGGCAGGCACCATCGTCATCCATCATCAGGTCAATCGCGAAGTACTCGATAAAGAACTCGGCCGAATGCCGGAGCGATTGGCCATAGAGCGTGTGCAACATCGCGTGGCCGGTGCGATCCGCTGCCGCACAGGTGCGCTGTGCCGGCGGCCCCTCACCAAACTCCGTCGTCATACCGCCAAATGGTCGCTGATAGATCTCACCATCTTCGGTACGCGAAAATGGCACACCAAAGTGCTCAAGCTCGTAGACCGCTTCCGGAGCATTGCGACACAGATATTCGATTGAATCCTGATCACCGAGCCAATCGGCACCTTTCACGGTGTCGTACATGTGCCAGCGCCAGTCGTCCGGTCCCATATTGCCGAGCGACGCTGCAACGCCGCCTTGCGCGGCAACGGTGTGTGATCGGGTTGGGAACACCTTGGTCACGCAGGCTGTCTTAAGACCGGCCTGTGCCGCACCGAGTGTCGCACGTAGGCCGGCACCACCGGCTCCGACCACGACCACGTCATAGGTATGGTCAATGATATTGTAAGCTTGGCCGTTCGTGTTGGTTGAAGCCATATCCGATCTCAGCTCCCGAAACTCAGTTTAAGGACGGCGAAAGTGGTCGCCAATCCGATCGCAATCGCGAAGAATGTATTCAGCATGAGCAGTACGATTTTGCGCCCTTCACTGCTGATATAGTCCTCGATGATGGTCTGCATTCCAAGTCGCATGTGGACCGTACCCGAAAGCACGAGCAGCAAAAGCCCCACCGCAATCAGTGGATGTCCCAGGGCTTGCTTGAAGGCTGCGTGATCGCTGCCGGCCAGCGTGGCGATCAGCCATACCAGCCATATTCCGAGGAATATGTTGGCAACGGCGGTCAATCGCTGTTTCCAGAAATGATCCGCGCCTTCCTTTGCCGAGCCAAGGCGATAGACGTTTTTGAGCGGAGTTCGCATGTTCATGATGCACCTCCTAATGCAACGCCGCCGGCGCCGAGCCAGATCACTACCGTGAGCAACAATGAAGCGATAATCGACACCCAGCACAGGAGATCCGCCGACTTAATATCGAGTCCGCGACCTGTGTCCCAGATGAGATGGCGAATACCACCGAACATGTGGTGCAGCAGAGCCCAGGTGTAGCCGAAGAGGATGAGACGCCCAATGATCGAACCGAAAAACGCGTTCGCCTGATCAAAGGCGGCGGGCCCCATGGCCGCCGCGATAAGCCAGATCGCCAGCAGCAGACTGCCGAAATAAAGCGCCGCGCCCGTCATCCGGTGCACGATGGACATCACCATGTTTATTTGCGGTGAATAGATCTGCAAGTGCGGCGATGTCGGCCTTGGCCGCCCCCCGCTGCCGCCGTCGGCATGCGCCATTCGTCAATCTCCGTTACGAGCAGAGTGAAATACGAACCGCTTTCTACCGGCATTGCCGCACTGCGGCAATGCCGCGAACGGCTAATCCCTGGGATGATTTAATTGTTTATGGGTCAGGCAGAGCAATTGACAATCGCAAGCCTGAACTTTGCCTCAGCTCTTGATCGTGAATTGAGCTTCTAAGTCAAAGCGTCGACCATGGCCCGACCAAGCGCTGCACCGCTCTCAAATGCCTGCTCGGCCAACCGCCCACGACACCAGTCGCCGGCCGCTCCGACCATGAGTTCCGATGAAAACAGATAGGTTTCACCGAGCGGTCGGTCGACAAGGCCGTGTTTCCACAAATGTGCGCTCATTTGTTGCGGCCGCACCGGCGGCAGATCAAGCACGTGGCAAACCTCTGACCAAAGCTCTTCAGCCACAAGTTCAGGCTCGGCATCTTCCGTTTCGCGCGTCCAAGTTGGCGATGCATGCACCACAATATGTTCGCCGCGCGACGAACGACCAGGCTTCACGTTATTGCGGCCAACCCAGCGAATCAGCTGTGACATGTCGGAATAGGCGTCAAATTCCGGCAGAACGCGCTCATCAAGCCTGATCATCAAGGCCCAAATCGGTGAAAATCGCACCGAGGCCAGTTGTTCAGCGAATTCGGCAACGTCGCGGCCCATAATGAGCGCCGCTTCTGGCGCCGGAACGGCCACGGCAACCGCCGCGAACGGCCCGGCCGTGGTCTGATCATCGAACCAAAGCTGCCAGGCCTTGTCATTCCGCTGGAGGGTGTGCACGCGACGGTTGGTGTGGACCTGGACGCTCTCAGCCAACGGGCGCACCATAGCCGACATACCGGGCGTACCAACAAACCAGTTCGGAGTTGTGCCTTCTTCGGAGCCCGCAATCTTTGGATGCCAACAGGCGGCATAGCCGGAGTGCACCAGTTCATCGAGGTAGGCGCGGAAACGGTCGGACCGCCCGGAGACGTACTGCGCGCCATGATCAAATGGCACCAAACCGAGACGCGATGTACCCATACGCCCGCCGACGACGCGGTCGCTCTCGTACATATCGACATAAAAACCGGCACGGCGCAGCACTCTGGCACACGAAAGACCAGAAAGACCGGCGCCAATCACGGCAATGCGGTGCGTCACGGGAGTCATACTCCGCCATGGCCGATCCGGAGATGCGACCGTCGAGTGGGCGCGCGGGCATTGGCGCTCGCACTATCAAAAACAGGTCATCGTCCTCATCGGACGCCAACCGAACATCACTATTCAAACAAAATTCGATAAACACTCAGTTAACCATCTTCTACAATCCGTACAAGCCGCACTGCAGTTGGAAATATGGGCGCAGTTTAACTTATTTTGGTATGCCGACCCAATAGTCGAGATCCAACACAACGCTCGGATCATACCGCCCAGCCGCATCAAAGCGCGTGAACTCTGAGGCGTCGCGTTCCTTCAAAGCCACGGTGCGCAGCCGCAACGCCCCAATTTCCGGATGAACCGCAATCTCCTGCATGTCCAACACCTCAGACCAGGCATAGATCGTATCGCCAGAAAACGACGGTCCAACATGGCTTCCACCATTTATCGCCATAAGCTTAAAGGCATTTCCCAAACCATTAAATGAATGTGATCGGGCCATCGAAATGATGACACCGCCGTAGACCAGTCGCTGCCCGAAACGGCTTTGTTTCTGCTCTAGTGCATTGAAGTGAACCTTGGCTGTATTCTGATAAAGCCGCGTCGCCGATTGATGTTCTGCCTCTTCAATCGTCATTCCATCAACGTGGTCGATTTTTTCACCGATTCGGTAGTCAGCGAAGCGATGCGGCGACCCGCTCAACGTATTGTCATAGTTGGCCAGGCCATCAGGCAAGGTAGCCGTTTCAAACAGCGACGCTTCAACCGCCTCGGCAAGTTCCGGCACCACGGGCGTGGGGGCCGGCGCATCGTGATCACGCTTGTGCACCATGACCCAGCGCGCATACTGGAGAACAACTTCGTTATGCTGATTAACGCCGCGCGTACGCACATAGACGACACCGCTGCGCTTGTTGGAATTCTCTTTAAGCCCGATCACTTCGGATTCGGCGCGGATCGTATCGCCGGGAAATACGGGCACGCCGAACACGCACTCCGCATAGCCAAGATTGGCAACCGCGTTTAGTGATACGTCCGGCACGCTCTTGCCAAGCACCAGATGGAAAACGATGAGATCATCGATCGGGGCCTGCGGATAACCGATCGATTGTGCGAAAGGCCCGGACGACTGCACGGCAAATCGCGGCCCGTAGAGTGACATGTAAACCGCCATGTCACCTGTCGTGAGCGTTCGCGGCGTGGCGTGCGTCAGCCTCATGCCAACGGAAAAATCCTCGAAAAAATTGCCACTATTGGTTTTGGTTCCCATCCCGCTCATGCCCCCGCGATCGCATCGGCAATTGCCACTGTCCGCTTGGCCATTTCCGCGTGTAGCAATTCGACCATCTGGCCATCCATCTTGATCACGCCCTTGCCTTGATTTTCCGGCTGCTCGAACGCCGCCAGCACCTTGCGCGCCCAATCAACCGCGTCAGCGGCCGGTGAGAAGGCCGCATTGGCGGCATCAATCTGCGTCGGGTGGATAAGCGTCTTGCCGTCCATGCCAAGCATGCGGCCATGCGCGCACTCGCGCTCGAATCCTTCAAGATCCTTGAAATTGTTGTAAACACCATCGAGCACATCGATGTCGTAGGCACGCGCGGCTGTCACCGTTGCACTTAGCCAATAGAGCGCCGGCGTCCGCGCCGCGTCCATTTCGGCACGTGTATCCTTGACCAGGTCGTTGGTGCCGATCACAAAACAACTCAACCGCCCGCCAGGCTGCGCCGCAGTGGCTGCGATGGCAGCAACGTTCAGGATGGCAAGCGGCGTCTCGATCATCGCCCACAGCCTGATCGTGCCAGCAGCACCGGACAACCAGCCCTCGACAATTCCGAGATCTTCCGGCTTCGACACTTTTGGCACCAAAAGGGCATCACATCCCGCTTCTGCCAGAGCGGCAACGTCATCTTTTGCCCAAGGCGTATCCGGCGCATTGATACGTGCCACGACTTCGCGGCGCCCGTAGCCGCCATTGCGCACGGCGTCGGCGACCTGCGCCCGCGCATCTGCCTTGGCCTCCGGCGCAACGGCATCCTCCAGATCGAAGATCACGACATCCGCATCCAGCGTCTTGGCCTTTTCAAGGGCCCGTGCATTTGAGCCGGGCATGTAAAGCGCACTTCGGCGCGGCCGGATTTCCATGGTACATCTCCAATAAATAGCTCGGCGGACCATGCGTTATTCGGCAATGGCCAGCAACGCGACCCGGCGTAGCGTGTTTTCCACCGCCAAGCCATTGATCCTTGGGATGAATGTGACCGAAAAAAACGCCATCCTTGCGCTCTCATCGACCGTTGCCGTCGGACATGTCGGGCTCTCGGCCATTGCCCCGACGCTTAACCTGATTGGCCGTGCAAATGCGGCTCTGCCGACTGTTGTCCTATCCAATCATCCCGGATTCAACCACACGGCCGGAATGCAAATGCCGGTAGAGACGCTTGGCGCAATGATCCAGGCGATCGACGACAACGACTGGCTTGGGAACTTTGGCACAATCCTCACCGGTTATTTGCCGAGCGTCGCGCATGTCGCGTTCGCGGTCGAAACGATTGCAAAGGTTTGCGAAGCCAATCCCGCCGCCCGGTACATCTGCGACCCTGTGCTCGGCGATGACCCAAAGGGGCTCTACATAGACGCCGAAGCAGCGGCCGCAATTTGTGGCCAACTTGTGCCTCTGGCTGATGTCCTTCTGCCAAATCGCTATGAGCTAAGCGTTCTGGCGAACAACCAGGTGGCATCACGCAATGAGGCGATACAGGCGGCACGCGCGTTTTCACCTGCCCAAGTATTTGCCAAATCGATCCCACTAGCCGGAGATTGGCTGTGCAATATCCACATCCAGGCCGAGGGTGTCACTTCTATCACCGTGCCCCGACAGGACGACGTGCCAAACGGAACCGGTGACATGTTCTCAGCTCTGATTGCTGCCGGTTGGCCGCTTGAACGCGCAACATCAGCGCTCGGCACCATAATTGCCGCCAGTCGCGGCCGAAGCCATCTTGCGATTGTCGAGGCTTCCGACCAGTGGCTGAACGCGCGACCGCTTGCTCTGGATTCAGTCAAATGAGCTCATCGGATTGCACGACCTTCATCGGCGGAGCCGACGGCTGCCCGGCCGGTTGGATCGCCGTATATCACCCGGTCAATCGGCCGGAAGCCGCGCTGTGGCAGATCTTCTCGACATTCGCGGAACTCGCCGCCTTTGCCGAAAACTTCGTCGTCCTCGCGGTCGACATGCCTATCGGCTTACCCGATATCGCCACACCTGGTGGCCGCGATGCCGACCGGCTGGCACGTGCCGTACTTGGCGCCCGCCAGTCGTCCGTCTTCGCCGTGCCGGCCCGCGCAACCATTGCCTGTACCGATTATCGCGCCGCATGCGACACCAATCTCCAGCACTCGGACCCGCCGCGAAAAGTCGCCAAGCAGATGTTCTACCTGTTCCCCAAAATCCGCGAAATCGACGCCGGAATCTCGGCCATGCTGCAAGACCGGATCATCGAGTGCCACCCCGAGGTTGCGTTCTGGGCTTTGAACGGGAAAGCCGCCCTCAATGAGCCCAAAAAGCTCAAATCCAGGCCCTATTCGCCGGGTCTCGACCTGCGCCGCCAACTTCTCTCCGAGGCAGGCTATCCGATGGCGTTGCTCGCCGGTCCGGACTGCCCTCGGCGCCTGGCTGCGCCGGACGACCTGCTCGACGCTTGCGCCACCGCCTGGACAGCCAATCGCCATGCCACCGGGCGGTCCGAGCGTTTTCCCGATCAACCGCCGCGCGATGGCCGCAACCTGCGCATGGAAATCGTCTATTGAGCAAACCAAACATCATATCGTCGCATATCGCAGGCGCAGAGACCGGCTAATGGCTCGCGGAATTCACACGCAACGAGCTGATATATATCAATATTTTACCGTACAATGCGATTTATCCAGCACTTGACGTATCAGCCCGCTCCAATCACCTGCTCACTAGCGTTTCTGTTGCCGCCGCCTTATAGGCACTGTTTAGATCCACCATCACCACACATTTGGACTCTGAACGATGGCATCATTTCCTGCAGATCTGCGCGACCGTTATCACCGCTTTAAGTTCCGCCACTTCACGCCGAACCAGGAGCGCTACGAAGAACTGGCCAACGAGGGACAGCATCCGGACACGATGATCGTTTCGTGCTGCGACAGCCGGTGCGATCCGGAGACGATCTTCTCTGCGATGCCCGGCGAGCTTTTCGTCGTGCGCAATGTCGCCAATCTCGTGCCGCCGTTCGAGACCAGCGGCAAATACCACGGCGTCAGTGCCGCGCTGGAATTCGCCGCGCTAACTTTGCGCGTGAAGGATATCGTCGTCCTCGCACACTCCGGCTGCGGCGGCGTCCAGGCGTGCATTGACCGCGACGCCATCCGCCAGACCGAAGCGCAGTTCATCGTCAACTGGATGTCACTGCTTGATGAGAGCCGGGAGCGCATGGTCCGCGAACTTGACGGCAAACCACCCGAAGAACTTCAGGCCGCCATGGAACAGGAGACCGTTCGGACGTCGCTCAACAACCTGCGCACCTTTCCATGCATCCAAATCCTGGAGCGCAAGGGCCGCCTTTCCTTGCACGGCGCCCATTTCAACATCAAAACCGGCGCGCTCACGGCACTCAATGATGCAACCGACGAGTTCATTAGCGTCTGATACCGGATACCGATATGCGACTATTGACCGGCAGCCTGAATTGCCGGCAGCACTTTCTCAGCCAACGATTGTGGTGTGATCGGCCCGACGTGCTTGTAGGCAATCCGCCCTTTTTTATCGATCACGAAAGTCTCTGGCATGCCGTAGACACCCCATTCGATCGCACCGCGACCAGCAGCGTCGGTTCCAACCGCGGCAAACGGGTTGCCATAGCGACCGAGAAACCGCAACCCGCCCGGCGGCGGATCCTTATAGTTGATGCCGACGATCTTCACGCCACGCTTGCCAAGCTCGACCAGTAGTGGGTGCTCTTGCACGCACGGTACACACCACGATGCCCAGAAATTGACCACTGTGACCTCACCGCCTTTAAGATCCGAGGTCGTGATACCCGGCACCGCCTGACCGTCGTTCTTCAGATTTGCCATCGGCGGAAAATCGAACGCCGGCGCCGACTTGCCAATCAACGCGGAAGGCAGCTTCGACGGGTCGCTGGTCTTTAAGGAGAACGCGAAGACGATTGCCAGTGCCGCGAACAGGATCACCGGAATCACGACAATCGGGTTGGAACCCCTTCGGGGCTGTTCTTGCTGATCTGTTTCGCTCACGTCGTCCTCATCAACTCATCTGGTAGCGTAGCACCGCAGCTGATGCGACCGGCCCGACAACGATCGACATCAACGAAATCGCCGCCAGCAACAGCAGCGGCGACAGAAAACTACCCGGTGTCAGCATCAGCATTGAGACCGTCGAAATCCCGTAGATCAGCGTCGGCACATAGATCGGCAACACCAGCAATGCGACCAGCACACCGCCGCGCTTCGATCGCAGCGTCAGCGTTGCTGCAATCGCGCCGAAAAAGCTGACGGCAACGGTACCGATCAACATTGTGACGACGATCATCGGCACGGCCGCGAAGTCAACATTGAGAAACAGCCCCAACACCGGCGTAATCAACGTAAGCGGCAAACATGTCGTCAACCAGTGCGCGAGGCTCTTTGTCACGACCACCAGCTCAAGCGGCACCGAACTCATGGCATAGAGATCAAGCGTGCCATCCTCAACATCGCGCTCGAACAGCCGGCCAAGTGACAGCAGGGCTGCCAGCAACAGCGAGATCCACAGCACGCCCGGCGCGATCCGCGACAGCAAATTGAGGTCCGGTCCGACGGCAATCGGCATCATCGCCACGGCAATCGCGTAAAACCCCAGCACGGTACCGACCGATCCGCCATCACGCAGCGCCACCGCCAGCTCGCGCCGCATTAGGGCTAAGAATGCGCTCATGAGGCAGCCTGCGACGGTGAGACGTCCCAGATACTTTCGCCGAAGCCGAGCAAATCGACCGGTTCAAGGCGTAACTCAATCATCGGTTCGAAGCCAAGCGGGGTATGGGTCGCCGCAATGATAATCCCGCCACTTGCGAGATGCGCATTACCGAACGTGACCAACCGGGCCATGTTTGCAGCGTCGAGCGATACTGTCGGCTCATCGAGCAGCCAAACCGGCCGTCGCGCAATCAAGAGGCGCGCAATGGCGACACGGCGCTGCTGCCCGGCGGAAAGATAGCGCACGGGGATATCGGCCAGCGCTGCCAATCCGACTTCGGCCATGGCAACGACCTCTGCACCATCGGCGCCACCCAGGAAATTGAGCCAGAATTGCAGATTCTCGCGAACGGAAAGCTCGAGCTTGGCAGCATTGGCATGCGCGACGTAATGGCACTGCGTGCCGAGCGGCTCGTCATCACGCGCATCAGCAAGCGAGATCTCGCCATCTGCCGCGGGCAGCAAGCCGGCCAGCGCACGGATAAGAGTGGTCTTGCCGGCCCCGTTCGGTCCGGTCAGCAACAACGCCTGGCCAAAGGGGACATCGAACGACAGGTCTGAAACCACCAAACGTCCACCCCGTTCGACGCTCAACCCGTTAACCGTCAAGCCGTCGACGCCTCGGTCCTCAGCTTTGTCCAACCTTGTTCCCCTGATGCTGACGGCAACGTGATCAAGCCTCTCGGCCTGCAAAGATCCTAGACAGCATTTATCATCGGTCATCAAGCGCGGCGAAATTAATCAGAATGTCGCGCTCGATGGACTAGCGAAATCCCCTAAGTAGCGGCTATATAGCGCTACCACTGCGATTTGCAGGCGCCCACTGACGCCCCGGCCGGCACTCCGACTGAGAAATCGTTCAATGATTGCAAGATGTTAACGCGACAGAGACGCTGCCGTAAGTGCGCGTCTCATTTCGCCGGCACTCCGGCGGCGCGGCCAGTTAATAGCGAAAAACCGGGAGAACCTCCTTATGACCGCGCAAGCACCAAAGTCGCTCGACAGTTTCAAGTCCAAGAAAACCATCACCGCCGGTGGCGAAACGTACAGCTATTACTCGCTGCCCGAAGCTGCCAAAAATGGGCTTGGCGATATCTCCAACCTGCCCTACTCGCTCAAGGTCCTTCTCGAAAACCTTCTCCGCCACGAAGACGGCCGCACGGTTACGAAGGAAGACATCATCGCGACCGCCAAATGGGCCGAAGACCGCGGCAAGAAGGGTGTCGAAATCGGATTTCGGCCGGCCCGTGTTCTGATGCAAGACTTCACCGGCGTGCCCGCTGTTGTTGATCTGGCGGCAATGCGCGATGGCATGAACCAACTCGGCGGCGATCCGCGCAAGATCAACCCGCTGGTGCCTGTCGATCTTGTCATCGACCACTCTGTGATTATCGATGAATTCGGCACGCCGCAGGCTTTCGACCACAACGTCAAGCTAGAATACGAGCGCAATGCCGAGCGCTACAATTTCCTGAAATGGGGCCAAAGCGCCTTCAACAACTTCCGCGTCGTGCCGCCCGGCACCGGCATCTGCCACCAGGTCAACCTCGAATATCTCGCGCAAACCG
>JAGDYV010000082.1:0-29236 GCA_049116495.1 Hyphomicrobiaceae bacterium
CCCCTGGTCCCAAACCAGGTGCTCTACCAGGCTGAGCTATGCCCCGATACCATTCAGCATCCTTGTCGTTAAACGGGATGCTCGTCGCGAACCGTTCATGCCGGCCGAAGCCACATTCAATCGCGGAGCGCGATGTGTGCCGGCAAAATCGTCACCGGTCAAGCATGTTTTTCTAAGAATCCGACAGAAGCGTAAATTCCGCGCCCTATTTCCGGGAAAAGAACTTGTGCTCGACCCGATCGCCAGGCTTGAGGCCGATTTCATCGGCAACCCCCGCCGCCACCTCCAACACGGCGGAAACATCCCCTTGGGACGCCACCACGCGCTCTGAAAACGGTTCGGTGCCCTTTTCAATGCGGTGCACATGGCCGTCCTTGCGAATGAAAATCATGTCGAGCGAGATATAGGTGTTCTTCATCCACATCGTAATCTCGAACGGCTTTGGATAAGCAAACAGCATTCCGGAGCGCCTCGGAAGCGACTGCCGAAACATCAGCCCCATGGCACGTTCTGCGTCTGTTTGTGTAATCTCGACCTGAAAATCATGTTGTCCGGTGCTCGTTTTGATCGTCACACGCTCTTTGCGCATTTCGGCCATCACCGGAGCCGTCATCAACATATTCAAGAGCAACCACCCAACCAAAAAAAACAGGACGCGCTTACCGCGCGTCCCGTTAAATGTCTCATGCGTATTGACGAACTGCAGCGGCTTAATGCTGCTGCGGCAACCCGGACGGCGTACCATCTGGCCGCAGCTCCGCAGCCATGCAGCCTTTCGAACCGTGTCCCCAGCGCACCTGAACAACTTGTCCAGGCCGCAGCTCGGTGAATCCGAACCGCCGCAGGGTTTCCATGTGGACGAAAATGTCTGGCGTACCTTCACCACGTGTCAGGAACCCGAAGCCGCGAATACGATTGAACCACTTGACCATGGCCCGTTCCCAATCGCTTTCCGGGGTCACGATGACGTGCGTCCGCTGCGGCAATTGCGAGGGGTGGATGGCCGTTGTCTCATCCATACTCAAAATTGCGAATGCTTGATAGCCCTTAGGGCGCTTTAGCACCTGACAGTGCACTCTGGCACCTTCGTAGGCGGTTTGATAACCGCCGGCCCGCAGACAGGTCACGTGCAGGAGCACATCCCCAAGGCCGTTGTCCGGCACTAAAAATCCGAATCCCTTGCTCGCATCGAACCACTTGATGGTTCCTGCGACTTCAAACACCTCAAGGCCCGCACCTTCAGGCAGTCCGCCGATTTCTTCCGATGTTAACGGTGCAAAATCAGGAAGTTCGGGAACCGGTTTGGAATCCCCCGTCATAGTCACACCCCGCTACAGGTAATGGTTACATTTACAGTTACCGGTGCAAGCACCGCATCAGCGTGAAGAAAAGTCTTTCCCTCACTATGGCGAGGACCCTTGCAGTTCCATTTTGCCCTCGGAACTGCCCTCGTCATCTGATGACCAACTACATGCCAAAACGCCTCCGGTAAGAAAAGGGTTAATTTTTGTTAAGGCCCCTTCTAGGCACATCAGAGTATATCCCTCAACAACCGCGACGCCCGATCTATCCATCTGAATATGCGTGATTTTTTTGGGTAATGCTATCGCTGTTGACAAGCTTATGCACACGTCCAAAAAAGCCGGGAACAGATCGTCAAATCGTACGATTCATATGTCGACAGGGGGGCATTGACGCATCAACTGATTCGGGTTGCAGCTACGTTTGATTCGTTGCCGGCCGCTCAGCTGTCATGTGAGCCGAAGTGGACATCTGCCAAGCAATAATCAAGCTATCGGCCTCGAGCACTCCGCCAGCACCGGGCCATATCCGCAATCGGGGTGCGCGATGCCGACACCCAAAGTTCCACTTGCCGGCGAACGCCATTGATTGCCACCCAGAACGCCAGGTCGCCGCGCGCCGAGACAATTCCTCTCGCCGCAGCGGTTCCAATTTAACACATGGCCCTCTAAGCTCATTTCCACCACATCTGATCCACGAAGGAATATCCGCATGCGTTATCTACACACCATGGTCCGCGTCGCCGATGTCGACAAAAGCCTCGATTTCTACTGCGACAAGATGGGCATGACGGAAGTGCGTCGCGTCGACAGCGAGGCAGGCAGGTTCACGCTGATTTTCCTGGCGGCAAGCGAAGACGAGGCAACCGGCCGCGAAACACGTGCCCCCCTGCTCGAGCTGACCCATAACTGGGATCCGGAAAATTATGGCGAGGGCCGCAACTTTGGGCATCTGGCGTTTGAGGTGGATGACATCTATGCGACGTGCCAGCGGCTCCAGGACGCCGGCGTCACGATCAATCGGCCGCCACGCGATGGGCGCATGGCGTTCGTGCGCTCGCCGGACAATATCTCGATAGAACTGCTTCAAAAAGGCGAAGCACAAGCCAAAGCCGAGCCGTGGGCGTCCATGGAAAACACCGGCATCTGGTGATGCGCTTTGCCGACAGGCATTGCCGGGCCGGTTGAGGCCCCTCATAATCTCAACATCGCGCGGCGACCGGTTGTGGCATCAGGCCGCCACCGGGCCATAGCCTCAACAGGCAGCACCCGCGGGGACAGCAACGGAGACGTTCCATGTCACAGCTTGATCTCGATGAACGCGAATTGGCCGCCGGTGCCGCCGTCGCCATGGATATGGCGCGAGAAGATCAACGCGACAACAAGCGCGACCGGGCAGCTTCGCCCAGTGGCGCTTCAGCGGCGCTAACGATTGCCTTCGTTGTCGTCGCATCTGTCGGCACGCTGGTCATCATGATGATGTTCAGCGGATAGGTTACGGCATTGCGTCTAACGGTGTGAGAACATCGGCTGGCCAGCGATGTCGAGTTCGGCGCGCAAAATGGTGCCCGACGATGATTCCGTGATGAACAGCGAGCGCCGGCTCTCCCCGCCGAACGCCAGATTGGTCGTCGAGCGGCCATCAGATGTGCCTTTAATCCGGTAAACAGGCACCGCATCACGATCGAATACCCAGACGCAGGCGTTGCCAGCATCGCAAACGAACAACCGACCGGTTTCGTCGACCGCCATGCCATCAGCACCACTGTGACCGCCGGCCATCGGCGTAAATATGCTTACCTTCGACGTGCCCCCATCAGGGTGGATCGGCACGCGCCAGACCGCATTGCCCCGTGTCATGGCGACATAAAGCACATCCTCCTCCGGGTTCATGACCAGACCGTTCGGACTGGGCCCGTTGGCGAGCAGTAGATCGAGCCGCTCGGTGTCGAGATTGTAGCGATAGACGCGCCCGGTTGGGTCCTGCATGCCGGTTTGGCCTTGATCGGTAAAATACATCTGGCCTTTGCGATCGAAATAGAGGTCGTTCACACCCCGAAAACTCTCGCTTTTGCGATGCGTCAGGAAGGGGGTGACCTGGCCGCTAGCGGGGTCCAGTTGCATAATTCCGTGCTTGTAGTCTGTAATGAAAACCCGTCCGTCACGATGGATTTTGAGCCCGTTCGGCCAGCCATCGTATTCTGCAACAAGTGACCATTGGCCTTGCGGCGTCACTTTGAAGATCCGTCCGTAGGGAATATCGGTGACGTAGAGGTCGCCGTTGCGGTCGAAACTTGGCCCCTCCAGGAAGGAATGAACCTTTTGGCCGGGCCGATTGCCTCGCGCCCACTCTGGTTCGCCGTCCGGGCGGCGAAATTCATCCGGCAACCGTGTCCAGATGTTGGTGGATCTTTCGGTTGGCAGCGGATAGAGCGACATTTGATGATCTCCTGGGACGGGGCGGGCTCACGCAAGCCGGTCGCCAGCGTACCGACTGCAACGCGAAATTGCGCGCAAACATCGCAGTTCGGCACGGAATCGTGTAGTATGTATGTTGCTATGCGGTAGAAAACCGCACAATCCAGCCACACAGGATAGGTAATTTTATATTCATGACGGGTGTTTACATAGTTTGGTTGACGACGAGTCTCTTCTTGACGATCGGGTGTGATGATGCTGCAGTGCAAAAAAGCCACTCGATCAAATGACGGGAACGACGGTTAGATGAAATACCATGCATATGAATTAGCCCACGCGTTCGTTTCTCCTTGGCGGATGGCATCGCAAAGCTTGCGCTATCAGCTCGATTTTCCGTTCAATCCTTTTTCCGCGCTGCCCATGTCTCGCAGCCTGTCAGCTGCCTGCCGTGTATTCGAACGCGTAACCAACCGCTACGGCAAGCCCGAGTGGGGCATTGAAGACACCATCATCGACGGTGAAACGGTTCCGGTCCGGATCGAGACGGTGCACAAGAAGTCGTTCTGCAATCTGATCCACTTCGAGCGCGAAGCTCCCTCCACGGGGCCACGCAACGACCCGAAAGTGCTGCTCGTCGCCCCCATGTCCGGTCATTACGCAACGCTGCTGCGCGGCACGGTGCAGGCGATGATCCAAGAACACGAAGTCTATGTCACCGACTGGATTGACGCGCGCCAGGTATCCACGTTCGAAGGCAGTTTCGACCTGGACGACTTCATCGATTACATCATAGAGTTCGCTGACCATCTCGGCCCGAACGTCCACATTATGGCCGTTTGTCAGCCAGCGGTTCCTTGTCTCGCCGCAACCGCCATCATGGCTGCGCGCGATATGCCGAACCAGCCATTGTCTCTGACAATGATGGGCGGCCCGATCGATACGCGCCGCAACCCGACCGTGGTCAACGACCTCGCTGAACAAAGACCGTTGTCGTGGTTCGAGCAGAACGTTATTTCACATGTCCCGTTCCCCAATCCGGGCTTCATGCGGCCGGTCTATCCAGGCTTCATCCAGCTCACCGGTTTCATGACGATGAACCTTGAACGCCACCGCGAGGCGCACTGGCAACTGTTCGATCATCTTGTCGAGGGTGACGAGGATTCCGTCGCCGCGCACGAAAAATTCTATGACGAGTATCTCGCGGTGATGGATCTGCCGGCAGAATTCTATCTGCAGACGATCGAAACGGCATTCCAGTCGCATGCCCTCCCGATGGGCACGATGATGCACCGATCGGAACTGGTCGACTGTAGTAAGATCCGCAAGACGGACATCATCACAATCGAAGGCGAGAACGACGACATCTGCGGCATCGGCCAGACCGAGGCGGCGCATGCGCTATGCGTCAATGCCCCAGGCCAATTCCATTATGTCCAGCCCGGTGTCGGTCATTATGGCGTATTCAATGGGCGGCGCTGGCGCGAGGAAATCCAACCTCGTATCGCCCAACAAATGCGCGTTGCCGAAGGGCGCCATAAGGAGACGGTCGAGGCCGCGGCTTAACTAACTGGAAGAGGCGCTGGCACGTTCGGTTCACCCAAACCAGCGACAGTTCGCTCAGGTTCTGCAATCCCGTTTTACGCGGATGAACTTGACGCTGCGCGAAACAGTGGGCGCGAAAGCCGACATGGCGTACTTGTGAGCGAAATTTACCTCGCATCTTCCACGCAACGATTATGATCCGACATCAGCTAATCTCATCTAAGCGACGAACCGGCCAGCAAAGCTGGGGGTCGGTCAAGCAAAACTGAGGGGTAAGATCAATGAAAACTCTGTCGTTGTTTTCTTCCGTATTTGCAATCGCAGGAATGGCCATGATCAGCAGTGCGACCGCACTGCCGACCGCATCGCTGGCTCTACAAAAACCATCCACATTCGTCGAAACAGATGCCCGACTCGTCCTGCGCGTCCACCAACGCAGTTACCGGCACTGCCACGGCAAAGGGAAAAATCGACGCTGTCACGGACCAAGACCGCGCGGCAGCCATTCCGGTAGGTAGATGAAAAACCTCTGAAAAATTGGCCCTATTCTCAGAGGCTCACATCCTACGATAACGACTGTACTGCTTCGAGGAGCGCTCGTTTGGCCGCAGAGTGTCGCGCTCCTCTCGCAAGGCTAGATCATGTTCTTGAGGTCTGAGGAGAATGTCGGGAACGCGAACGGTGCCTCTTTGAGATCACTCGCCGAAATGCCATGTCGCATCGCCAGCGCGAACAAATGGATCAGTTCCTCGGAACGATGACCGACCATGTGGGCGCCAACGATCCGGTCGGTGGTCTCATCGATCAGAACCTTCGACCAGGCCACCGTCTCAGCATATGTCTTGGCTGAAAACCAACCTGACATGTCCGATGTGCTGACCCTGACCTGCAGGCCTTGAGCGCGTGCCTCTTTCTCCGTCAGGCCAACCGTGCTCAGGGCCGGAACGGTATATACCGCGCTTGGAAGCACCGAATAGTCTGGCTTATGGCTTGCACCATTGACGATGTTTTGCCCGACGATGCGACCCTCATACGTTGCCACCGGTGAAAGCTGCGCCGTGTGCACCAACGCGTCTCCCGCGACCCAAACTGACGGGTTCGATGTTGAGCGCAGATGCGCGTCAACATCCACTCGAATGCCGTCATGTCTGACGTTGCCTGCGTCAAGGTCGAGATTGCCAACATTTGCGACGCGTCCGGCACCATTGATGACACGATCGGCTTCCTGGCTGTGCTCACGACCATCATGCTCATAGACGATGCTCAGCCTGCCGTTGGCGCTTTTGATTTCTTTCACCTTGACAGCGGTCTTGATCGTGACACCGAGACGTTCCGTTTCGCCCTGGATCGCGGCAACCGCATCGCCATCCATGCGTGGCAGGAGCTGCGGCAAGGCTTCGAGTATCGTCACCTTGGTACCTGCGCGGGCATAGACGTGGCTGAACTCCATGGCAATGACACCGCCACCAACAAAAACGACTTCATTCGGTTGAGCGCGCTCGGATAACACCTCATCCGAGGTAATCATAAGTTCAGCGCCCGGAATCTGAAGCGGTCGCGGCGTCGATCCCGTCGCAATGATAATGTTCTCGCCTTCAATACGCTCGTCGCCGACGACAATGGTATTCTGCCCCGCAAACTTTGCAGCACCTCGAAAAATCGTGCCACGCTTCTCGGCAACGCCCCGCATCGCATCGGGGATGAAGCCAATCATGTCCTTTTCCCGGTCAGTCAGTTTGGCCCAATCAAGGGTTGGTTTGCTGACCGTGATACCATGTGTCGAGGCCAACTCAATCTCATGCAGTGCATGAGCGGCCGCAACCAGAACTTTTTTCGGCGTACACCCACGGTTGGGACAGGTGCCGCCAAAGTCATGGGATTCGATAAACGCGATCGATTTGCCAGCCTCCTGCAAGACAGCTGAAGCACCAAACCCGGCATTGCCGCCACCGATAATGATGGCATCAAAAGTGCTGGTCATTTTAGATCCTCGTATCGTCCGATTGTTAAAGATGATGCTAGCGGCGCTTCAGGCGCATGGTGGCACGGCCTTGCGCGCTGGTGATCGCCACGGTCTGCCGGGCGCCTGCAACGGTAATGCTGATGCGTGCGCTGACATTGAACTGCTTGTTGTGAACACTGCCAACATATCGGTTGCGGCCGATGCGCTTTATCTCACCGCTCTGGTCAATCCGGGTCGAACCGGTCGCACAGCGCGCACTCAGCGAAAAGTTTTGCCCTGCCACACGCCCGTATTGGACCCGGCAACGAACCGGCTCTTTTGCGCCAGTGTCCAAGACAACGGTGCCCTTGCCCACCCATTGACCAGATATCGAAGATGGACCCGCCGCCGCCAAACCGGCCATCTGCAATGTCGCGAGCAACGCCAAGGGAATGGAAGCGTAACGCGGGTTGCTTTTGTTACTTGTTGCCATCGATCTCTTCCTTGCTTACGAGGGGCAGCCCCCTCACCCAATTCAAACTGCGTCAATCGTCATAAAGTAGAGTTCGGAACCACATGGTACAAAACACATTGTTGTGAATTATTGACCAATCAGTTCCAAACTGGTAACTTATCGTCGATCTGGCGGGTGGAGATGGAGGGTAGACCATGGCACGACCACGAGAATTTGACCTTGATGTCGCCATCGATCGGGCAATGGATGTGTTCTGGGCCAACGGTTATGACGGCGCGTCACTGCCTGACCTGCTTGATGGCATAGGCATCACGCGTGGAAGCCTCTACAAGGCGTTCAACGACAAGCGATCGTTGTTTCTCCTGGTGTTGAGCCGATATGAGGAAGAGGCCGTCAGCGCGGCAGTGGAACATCTTTCGAGCCGGCAGGCTGGCGATGGCTGGGTTCGGATTAAGACGTTATTCGCTGGCGTAATCGCAACGGTCAGAAAGGGCGACAGACGCGGATGTTTGTTGTGCCAGGCTGCCGCCGGCCCGGCCTCGCAAGACCCGGACATTGCAAAACTGATCCACAAATCGCTTGATCGGATGCGCCGCGCCTTCGAAAAGGCCCTTGCGGATTCACCGAGACACGGCTCTCTCAGCGATGCCGAGCTTCACAGCGCGGCAGATGCACTGGTTGTCCAATACGTCGGCTTGCGAACGATGGCCCGTTCACAGGCCCCGCTCGCCAGTCTCGAACGTTCGGTCAAAGGGTTGGAATACCTGCCGGGAGCGCCTGATAAAGAGGCCTGATCAGGAGCCATGCCTGTCTCAATGATGTTCAGTTTTGTGCGGCCGGAGCGATGTTGATGAGACGAGACGAGACACAGGACAATAATGGATACTATCCAGCTCCCCGCCGCAGTCACGAGCGGTCAGCTCAGATTTCGACTTCGCGTGACACCCGTTTGTCCTGCCACATCAGTGAAACGACGTAACTGCGTCGCGGGCTACGGCATCAACACCAAGCGCCTTGTCAAACGCCAACTGCGCCTCGTCCAGTTGACCCAATCGCATATGTATATGTGCCAGTTGGCTCCAGCCAATCGCGTCATCAGGTTGTAGCTCCATAGCATTGCGGCAACTGGCAAGCGCGACTTCGGGATCACGCAGGGACTCAAGAGCAGCTCTGTTGTGCAATGCGCGCGCCGCGGCTTCGTTGAGGCCGTGGCCACCATCGAGCGCACGCGCGGCGCGGTCTGCGAAGAACTCTTCCGCTGGTCTGGTATCGCCATGCAACAGCGCCGTGGCGGCGGCATTGGCGATCGCTGTGTCGCTCTCGGTCAGCACGCTCAAGGTGCGCGAAAGGCTTGAACGAATTTGCGCCGCCGACGAAATGCGTTGCTCTTCGTTGAGCTGGGGAGACGCCGCCATCCGCTCAATCTCGGGCTGAGCGAGACGATCGATCAACCGGCCGGAAAGCGTTTCCACAACCGTGGCGCCCAAACGCTCAATATCACCATGCGTGGCGGTGCGACGGCTGCCGCGTCGGTACAACACCCCGACACCGAGCAGCCCCAGGGACATGACGAAGCCTGCAATGCCCAGGATGTTGGCGACGAATTCGATCTTGCCCTCGGCGGACTGGCCGGGTAGAGCGGCCAAGCCCATTTTTGTGAGCTGCACAACCTCGTTCTCTATACTCATAAATAGCATGATGCCCCCCCGAAAGCAGACGCTTGGTTAGGTCCTCACGATAGAGACCAGGTCACGTAAGAATTGGTGCAGGGCCATGGCACTCACCGGTCCCTCTCGCCCGGGCTCGAAGGTGGCAAGTGTCGGTGCAGCGGCCCTGCAAACCGCACCAATGGCGTAGATTAATGTCGATTTCGGATTTCCCGCAGCGAGCTGCCAAGAACCGCGATGCCGGCGCCGAATAGAACGACATCCTTCAAAAGAAACTGACCGGGTACGACCGAAAGCGCGGGGAACCCACCCAAACTCGCTTCCCAACCAGGTGCGCTGAAGAGGAATGTCAGCGTCGTCGCTGTTGTCGCTGCTGCCATGAACCCACCGAGCGCACCGGCAACCGCATTCCATGGCCTGAGCACGAGCAGCAGACCGGTCAGAATTTCCGCCGTTCCGATCAAGTTGGCGACGCCACGGACATCCATTACCGCGTAGAGCCATGACATCAGCGGACTTGAGGCGATCAGCCCCTTGATGGCGTTTGCCTCGTACGCGGTGAACTTCATGCTACCGATCCACAGGAATACGAGAGCCAATCCATAGAGGGTGACAATCCGGCCGGTACGCTCCACGACGTCACCGTCGAACTGGTGAGCGATGGTCTTGTGCATCTGCATTGTGGTCATTTCGATATCTCTCTATTATAAACCAATCAGTTCCAAACGACACCTGACAACATCCAGCGCCGTTGTTGCAGCGTTTATTACATTGGGAACCAAATGGTTCCAATAACATCAGCTCACGAGATGGTGACGACCACTCAGACATGCATTGCCAACCGCCGCCGCCGGTCAAACGCTGAGGAGGACATCCTTGATGACGACTGCGTTGTTTCGCCGTTCGTCACGGGCCGCATAAAGCAGCGTAACTGTTTGTTCCCGGGCCTTTTCACGCAGATTGTCCAGCATCAACGTCATAGGGTCGGCGCTCAACTCCACGAGATAACGCCGACGGAATTCTTCCCAGCGCTCGACTTCATGATCGAACCATGTGCGAAGCTCATTGCTCGGGCCAATGTCTTTCAACCAACATTGCAGATCGGCATCGGATTTCTTGATGCCACGAGGCCACAATCGGTCAACCAAGACGCGATATCCATCGTCTTGCTCAACGGGCAAATATATTCGCTTGATCACAATCATAGGTCGACACGCTGTTTGCGCGAGGGAAATGAGGGCCTGGCCGAGCGACCAGGCCCCGATCATTCATGCCGTCGCGGCGTTGCTGTCCGGTTGGTGAGCGTTGACGACGATCAGCACGGTTCCACCGAGCGCCCAGTAGTACCATGCGTCAAGCCCGGTGAAGCCAAACACGAATGGTGCGGCGATAAAGACAACGCCGACCATCGCATCAACAGCGAGATGCAGCGCATAGGGAACCACGCGCCAAACGCCCAAATGATGGTCCGTCAGCACCGTCAGAATGAACGCCGCGATTCCAGTAGTGACCGACAGCCACAACGCCGCCGGATGCGATGTGCCCAGCGACAAAACAAACGGTGCGACGGCAAGCAATATGGCCACGGGGTAATCGAGGTAAGCGTGGATTTCCTTGGTAACGAATTTCATGATCGGATTTCCTTTCGATGAGGCTCTATTAGATTAAGTTGTCGGTGCGGTTGCCTTGATGGTGGAAGCCATCAACACAGCCATGCGGGTGACGTTGGGGGAAGAGCGGCCAAATATCGGTCGCTCTGCGCTACATTCGCTTTTCGGCTTATCGGCTTGTATCCAGAACCAATTTTGCCTTCATGTGCGGGTGGTAGAGGCAGAAATAATCCATCTGCATTCCTTCGCTAACGACGACACTCATCGCCTCGCCCTTTTTCAAGCGCTTGGTGTCCCAGGTACGATCTCTCGCGGTTGCCGTGTGCGGGGCGATGTCACGGTTGATCCACTTGATCGTGTCGCCCAGCCTTACGGTCAATTGCTCTGGAACGAACTTGAATTTTTCGATCTCGACGATGTGTTCGGCGGCCGAGAGTTGCGCGGAACTCATGATCCAAGCCAGAACCATTGCAACAAGCCTGAGTGCCGTTTGCCGGACGTGCCGCCGGACAATCCAGCCGGTCATTTGAGCTTCTTGACCATCATTGCAGCATGACCTTCATGGACCTCGAAGATCTTCAACCCGGCCTTGAACAGCGCCTTCACTTCACCGTTCTCGATGTTCGGGATGAATGACTTGCGCATCAGCCCGTTGACTTCCTTATGATAGGCAAGCTCGTTAGCCGCGTAGCGCTGATCGAATTTCTTGCCGCGCAACTTGCTCATTTCATCAACGAGCTTGTCAGCCCGTTTGAGCAGGAACTTGCTGAGGAAGTTATCTTGTGGCTGGACCTTGAGCTTCTTCAACAACGCCAAAGCCTGTTCGTTGACCGCTTCATGATCGCGGATCATCGTATTGGCGAACTCGCGAACCGCCGGGTTCTTCGATATCGCCAATGCCAGATGGGCATAGCGGATGTCGATATTGTCCGCGGTATATGCGACGTGGGCGAGTTGTAGGTCATTGAGATCCGCCGGGTTGTCAGCGGCGTGGACAGCCACGGAACTGAGTGAAAGAGCCAATACGGCGACAGCGACTAGCCTATTGAGTTTCATCATCTTCTCCTATTGTCACAAGTGCACTCGGTGTGCAGACACCAATGAACTGCAATTTCCTGGATTGATGAATGATTGGTCGTCCGGAAAACTTGATCAATCGTCCGCCGCATGTGGTGCGAACAGAACGATTCGTTTATGCTACTGCATAACCGGCGAGGATCACATGGACTTACTCAGCGATATACTCTCCCACATGCGGCTCAAAGGAACGTTGTATTTTCGCACGTCCTTTACATCACCTTGGAGCGTGCACGTTCCGCCTTACGAGAAGGTCGCTAGATTTCACTTTGCCCACAAAGGCAGCTGCTTCGTTCGGATCGACGGCGTGCGCGATGCCATTCCATTGGGACAAGGCGATCTGGTCATCATCACGCGCGGCGCGTCACACACATTGTACTGCGACCCAACGACCGAGAACGATGCAATCATGCTTGACAAAGTCGTCGAGCAATCCGGTTTCACCGGGAGCGGCACCCTGGTCTACGGCGAACTCGGCACCGATCAGGAAACGCAATTGGTCTGCGGTCATTTTGCGTTCGATGAGCAAGCAAGTCACCCGCTGATCGAAGCGTTGCCGTCGAACATACTGATCAGGAATTACGGCGAGGCCGCTGGGCGGTGGATGGAAAACACACTCAGGGTCATCGGCTCCGAGGCCGGCAGCGCCGGCATGGGAAGTGACTTGATTGCGCTCAAGATGTCAGAGATCATTTTTGCGCAGGTCCTGCGAACCCATTTGGAAACCGTCGGAAGCAACTATCCGGTCCTCGCCGGGTTTGCCGATCCAAGCATCGCCCGCGCCCTTGCCGCGATCCACAACGAGCCCGGGTTCAGTTGGTCCCTGGAGCACCTCAGCGCGCTTGCCGGCATGTCGCGAACGTCCTTTGCGAGCAAATTCGCAGCATGCGTATCCATGACCCCGCTGGAGTACATCACGTATTGGCGCATGCAGGTCGCACGCAAGTTGCTGGCGGAATCCAGCCTCCCGATCATCGATGTTGCTGAACGGGTCGGCTATCAGTCGGAGGCTGCCTTTGGCCGCGTATTCAAGAAACATCTGGAAAGCGCGCCAGCAACGTATCGCCGTTCGCTGCAAAACGACCGCGCACCAGAGACGACAGCTGGTCCCGCAGAAAACGCGCAGCTTTGACTCATTTTGGCAAGCGGCCGCCGGCACAGATGCTCATGCCCGACTTCCAGGCGCCCCCTTGGCCGGTGGATGAAGCAGAATTGGCGCCCGCGTCAGGACTCGAACCTGAAACCCCCGGCTTCGAAGGCCGGTGCTCTATCCAGTTGAGCTACGCGGGCGGTAACCGCATTGTAGCACGCCTGATCGCCGATGCACCCCCTATGCACCCATATGCGTCTCAGATTTTCGATAAAGCCATGGCGATGTGCCGGACCTCCAACAGCGATCCACAGGGCGCAGGCTCCAAGGCGTCGCGAACGATCCACCATACGATTTCAAGCCCGGCCACGCCGTGTCGTGGCTGCCAAGGTCTCGCGATACTTGACAGGCGCCCCCGGGACATGGCGATCTCAGCGCAAATCAGACTGTTTCGCACCGGTTGATCCGGGTCGAGACGTAGCCGCAGTGCAGCTGTGCAACTTGCGCATCCCTTGGTCGGCCCTCAGTGGCCATGACAAGGAACGCCCAGAGGAAACCGCCAGAGGAATTTGCATGACATTCGAACCCGCCGCCAGCGTCCTCAACGACATTACGGTGCTTGACCTCACCCGAGTCCGTGCCGGGCCAACCTGTGTGCGCCAATTGGCCGACTGGGGCGCCAACGTCATCAAGATCGAAATGCCCGTCACCAGCCAGGAAGGTCAACTCGGCGGGCCACGTGCCGGCTCCGACTTCCAAAACCTGCACCGCAACAAACGCGCGATGACGCTGAACCTCAAGACCGAGGAAGGCGTCAAGATTTTCAAGGACCTCGTCAAGACGGCCGATGTCGTCGTCGAGAACTACCGCGCCGACGTGAAATTCAGGCTTGGCATCGACTACGAAAGCCTGAAACCGCTTAATCCAGGACTGATCTATGGGTCGATCTCCGGCTTCGGGCAGGACGGCCCACTGAGCAAGCGGCCCGGCTTCGACCAGATTGCGCAGGGCATGGGCGGCCTGATGTCGATTACCGGTGCCCCGGGCGAAGGACCGATGCGGGTCGGCATTCCGATTGCTGATCTCACGGCCGGCATTTTCTGCGCGCAAGGTATATTGCTTGCGATCATCGAACGCCAGAAATCGGGCCTCGGCCAGTGGGTGCAAAGCTCGTTGCTGCAGGCACAGGTGTTCATGCTCGACTTCCAGGCGTCGCGCTGGCTGATGGACGGCGAAGTCGCGCCACAGGCGGGCAACAACCACCCGACCAGCATCCCGACCGGGGTGTTCGAAACGAGTGACGGACACATCAATATTGCAAGCGCTGGTGATGCGATTTACGGGCGTTTCGTCGACGTCATCGGCGATGAGGCGATGCGTGCCGAAGAGTATGCCAGCGGCCCTTCCCGTTCGAAGAACCGCGACCAGCTCAATGCCCTGATCAACACCCACACGCGCAAAAAAACATCCGCCGAGTGGATCGAATTGCTGAACGGCGCCGGCGTGCCGTGCGGCGAGATCAACTCGATCGACAAGGTGTTTGAATCGCCACAGATCAAGCATCTCGGGATGGCCAAGGACATCGTCAGCCATGAACGTGGCCCGACGCAGCTGGTTGGCCAGCCGGTCGTGTTGTCGCGCACCGACAGCTCGATAAAACATCCACCGCCGACATACTCACAGCACACCGACGACATCCTCGCAGACCTCGGCTATAGCGCCGACGATATCGCCAAAATGCACGACGACGGCACCGTCTGATTCACACACCGGCGGCATCGCCGCCCAACCCCAAGGTAAGCAACCATGAGCGACGAAAAACTCTACGGCGAACGTGATGGCGCCGTCGCCAAGATCGTGTTCAACAATCCAGCCAAGCACAACGCCGTGTCCCTCGACATGTGGGAGCGGTTCACAACGCTGGTCGCAGACTATGCAAGTGACGACGGTGTGCGCGTCCTGGTGATCAGTGGTGCCGGCGGCAAGGCGTTCGTGTCGGGCGCCGATATCTCAAAGTTCGAAAGCGAGCGGGCCAGCAAGGAAGCGGTTGAAAAGTACAACGCCATCTCGAAGGGCGCCTACGAAGGTCTCTACAATTTCCCCAAACCGACCGTCGCCAAGATCAATGGGTACTGCATCGGCGGCGGTATGAACGTCGCCGTCGGCTGTGACCTGCGGTTTTCCGAGGACACGTCAAAATTTGCCATTCCGGCTGCCAAGCTCGGCCTCGGTTACGGCTACTACGGCGTCAACCGGCTCTCGCGCCTAGTCGGCCCGGCGCGTGCGATGGAGATGTTTTATACAGCGCGCCAGTTTCCCGCGACCGAGGCCTACGAGATGGGCCTGCTCAACCGCATCATGCCAACGGCGGAACTCGACGCCTATGTCGATGAAACGGCACAGCGAATCTCCGAGCTCGCACCCATGACGATCGCGACGATCAAGGCCGTCAACATCGAGATGGGCAAGGCACCGAACCAACCGGATCACGCAAAACTCGACCAGATGGTGCTCGATTGCTTCAACTCGGAGGACTACATCGAGGGCCGCCGCGCGTTTATGGAAAAACGCAAGCCGCAATTCAAGGGCCGCTGAGCGCGATGAAGGAAGAACAAGCGGATCTCGGCCGGCGTGAAACGTTTCCGTTCTTCACGACCGAAAAGGTTCGCTTCGGCGACATCGATCGCCAGAACCACGTCAACAACCTTGCGATCTGTTCGTACATCGAGTGCGGGCGGGTTGAGATGCGGGAGGTCAACTTTCCCGAAATCGCGCGCGATCCGGCCAATGCCTGGCTGGTCGTGCACTTCGAGGTCAGTTTCAAAGCCTCGACCGGTTATCCGGGAACTGTTGATGTCGGAACAGCGGTCGTCCGGATCGGCACGTCTTCGTACGTTCTCGGGCACGGCGTCTTTACCGGTAACACCTGCCTCGCGACCGCACACACGACCACAGTGTTCGGCGATCGGCAAGCCGGTGGCAAACGCCGCATCCCTGATAACTTGCGCGATGAACTCGAAAAACTGAGCGCACGCGTTTAATCTGCCGACCGTCTGACTTCCACCATCCTGGCTGCCTGATCAGCCGGTGATGAGCATCCGGACATCTGATAAATTTTGCGCCATATGAGGCCCGCCATGAGCGATAAGAATTCCAACACGAGCGGCCTTGAGGGGCGCTACGACACGCTGCATGAATTCATCAAAGCAGCCAAGATGCGCACCCTCCCCGATGCCTGGGATTATCTCACCGGCGGCACCGAGACGGAAACAACATTGGCGCGCAACCGCGCATCGCTCGATCGGATTGCGTTGCGCCCGAGGGTTTTGCGCGACGTCTCAGAGATCGACGCATCGGCGACGTTTCTCGGCAAAAAGGTGCGCCTGCCGGTCATGATCGGCCCGGTCGGCGGGCTCAGTTCATTCCACGATGGCGCCGGCATTGAAGTTGCTCGTGGTGCAGGAAAGTTCGGCGCGCCGATGATGTTGAGCTCGGTCTCGACGCAACCGCTGAAGGATGTCTCGGCGGAAACGAACGCACCGTTCATTTTCCAGCTCTACGTGCGCGGCGACAGCGATTTTATCGACAGCAAAGTCGACGAAGCGATTGCCGCCGGCAGCGATGCTTTTTGCCTGACCGTCGATACCGCCGTCTATTCACGGCGCGAACGCGACATTGCCAGGCGCTTCAAGAAACCGTGGCGGACCGGCACATTGGGCCAAGGCATGGAGTTTCAGGCGGCGCTCAGCTGGAAGGAAATCGAGCGCTTCAAGAACAAGCACAACATTCCGCTTGTTCTCAAGGGTATCGGCACTGCGGAGGACGCCGTCATCGCCGTCGAACACGGCGTCGAGGTGATTTACGTGTCCAACCATGGCGGACGTCAGTTAGACCATGGCCGCGGCTCGATGGACGTGCTGCCTGAAGTCCTCGACGCGGTTGGCGATAAAGCCAAGGTGATTGTCGATGGTTCGTTCAGTCGTGGCACCGATGTCGTCAAGGCGATGGCCATGGGCGTCGAAGGCGTCGCGATCGGCCGGCTTTATTGTTACGCGCTATCGGCTGAAGGGCACAACGGCATCGTGCGCATGTACGAGATCCTCGAGGACGAAATTCGAAGCGCGTTGGGGCTCGTTGGCGCCAACAGCTACGCGGATCTCAACAAATCGCATCTCCACACCGGCGCACCGTTGGTCGCACAGCCAGGCGTCTTCTCGGCCTTCCCATTGCTCAATCTCGATGATCCTGGTTATGGCGGGCGCTGACGTCGACCCGCGCGTACAGTTCCATACCACTGGAGGTTGCCATGACGGATGACGTTGTCACGTATGAGGCGCATGACCGCATCGCCACGATCACGATCAATCGCCCGGACAAATTGAACGCGCTGACCGGCGATGTCGTGACCGGCATGCGCAAGGCGCTCATTCAGTTGAACGACAGCGATGATCGCTGCGCCATCATTCGCGGAGCCGGTGACCGCGCGTTCTCGGTCGGGGCCGATCTGAGAGATCCACCGCGCGACCCGGCCTTGTGGGAGTGCATGCCGGGCGTCGGTGTCGATGTCGACAAGCCCTTGATCGCCGCGGTCTCGGGATACTGCGTCGGCGGTGCGTACTGCCTCGTGCAGTTCTGTGATATCGCGGTTGCCGACGAGACCGCCGATTTCTTTTACCCGGAAGCGCAAATCGGATTCTGTGGTGGCCTGATCGCCGGTCTCGCAGCCCGCCTGCCGCAGAAAATCGCGGTTGAGTTCATGATGACCGGCAAGCATTTCAATGCCCAGCGCGCCTACGACGTCGGCATGATCAACAAGGTCATGCCGAAAGGCGAACTGATGGCCGGCGCGATGGAGTACGCCGAAATTTTCCGCGACAGTGCGCCCCTCGTACTCTCGACCCTGAAACGGTTTGTGCGCAATGAGGTGATCAACCGCGGGCCATCGGAGCAATCGGCGTTGGCGCAGCGTGACCTGCTGGCAGTCTCACGCAGCGAGGATCAAAAGGAAGGTGGCCGTGCGTTCGCTGAAAAGAGGAAGCCGGTGTTTAAGGGGCGATAGGCCGGCCCCACTTGTCATTCCCTCACCTCTACTCAAACTGCCCCGTTCCCGCAGTCAGGCTGGAACCGCCGTCGACGGTCATCAGCAGGCCGGTGACGAATTGCGCTTCGTCGCTGGCGAGGAACACCGCCGCATTAGCGACATCCCAGGCCGTGCCCTGGTGTGATTTCAACGGCACCCGCAGGCGGCGCATGGCACGAACCTCATCGCGTGGGATGCCCATTTCGCGCGCCCGTCGCTCTATCGCCATCGGCGTGTCGACAAGGCCCGGCAGGATCGCATTGACGCGGACACCCCGGCCGGCATTCTCGATCGCCATGTGCTCGGTGAGCGCGTTGATGGCGCCTTTGGCTGTCTTGTAGGTCACGGTCGGGCTGACATTGATGGATGATGTCGACGACACGTTGATGATCGACCCGCCACCCTGGGTGCGCATGACCGGCAGGGCATGCTTGCACGTCAGGAATGTGCCCTTGAGGTTGAGCGCCATGAGTTCGTCCCACATCGCGACGTCAAGATCATAGGTTGGCTTGTCGCCGCGTGAACGCCCGACATTGTTGTGCAGGACATCGATACGTCCGTAACGCTCAACGCAGGTTTCGATGATTTTACTGGCATCAGCTTCGTTGGTCACATCGGCGCGCACAGTTGAAAACGCTCCGCCGGCCTCCGCCACCATCTTGCCCGTCGCCTCAGCGGATGCCTCGTCAACATCGGCGAGCAGCACGGTCGCGCCTTCTTGTGCAAACCGGATCGCAGTTGCGCGGCCATTGCCGACGGTTTCGCCGCTCTGCTGACCACCGCCAACGATAATCGCAATTTTGTCCTTGAGGCGCATGCTTCTTCCACTTCGGTGATTTCAATGAGTTGTATATCTACGTGTCGCGGCGTTGGGGTGAGGCTTGATAATCCGGTTCGTCTCAGCCTTGTGCGAGTTTGGTGACGGCGCCACCTGTCGCGGTGCGGCCACCGTCGACAACGAACTGCGTGCCCGTCATGTTTCGTGAGTGGTCCGATGTCAGGAACAGCACGGCATCGGCTATTTCCTCGGGCTCGGTATAGCGTCCTGTTGGCAGGCCCGCCTCGTAGTTGGCGCGCCCCTGCGCAGGGTCATTCGGACTGATCTGCTGCATGACCGATTCGATCATGCGCGTCGCCACCGGCCCCGGACAGACACAATTCACCCGGACGCCGGCGCGGGCGGCCTCGCCCGACGCAACCTTGGTGAGCCCGATCACGGCATGCTTGGAAGCACAATAGGCCGGCATATTCGGCGTGCCGGTGATGCCCGCAACCGAAGCCGTATTGACAACGGCGCCGGAGCCGTTTTTCAGCATGACGGGCAAGACATGCTTCATACCGAGAAACACCCCTTTGACATTGACGCCCATGACGGCATCAAACATCGCCTCGTCGTAGTCAACGGTCGGTTTGATGTCCCCCTCAATACCGGCATTGTTGAAGAAGCAGTCGATGGTCCCATAGGCATCCAGCGTCGCCTTTACATAGGCCGCAACATCATCATTGTTGGTCACGTCCGCAGCGCAACTGATCGCATCGCCGTTGGCCAATTTCACAGCCTTTGCCACGGCTTCGGCACCCGCCGCATCGCGGTCAACAACTGCTACTTTCGCGCCCGCCTTCGCGAAGGCCTGAACCGTCGCCTTGCCAATTCCGTTGGCACCACCAGTAACGAGCGCGACCTTCCCTGAAAAATCCATGAGCGTTTCCTCAAAATTGACACTACAGTTCACCAGTGGTGAGAATTCTTGCCTGGAAACGAACGTTACTGCTTCAGTCTGCACAGGCAAGACTGAAGCCTTCACCATCACATCGCTGCCAAAAAACAACTTGCGCCCGAGGTCGGTGACCGGGACAGTAAGGCAACGTTGCCGGATCGATGCCGCTTCACCGCGTTGCAAGGCAAGACCCAAGAGTTTGGCGTTTTTTCAATGCCGTATAGCTGCGCATTGGCGCCTTGAGACAGACAACTGAGAATAGAGCCATCATGACCGACGACCGCTTCATCAGAACTGGGATTTTTCTCGCGCCGTTCCACGATCTCAAGGAGAATCCGACGCTCGCAATGGAACGCGACATGGATCTCGTCGTCCATCTCGACAAGCTCGGATACCACGAAGCGTGGATCGGTGAGCACCATTCCGGCGGCTTTGAAATTATCGCATCACCAGAAATCTTCATCGCCGGTGTTGCCGAGCGCACAAGGAACATTCGGCTTGGCACCGGCGTCGTGTCACTGCCCTATCACAACCCGTTCATGCTCGCCGATCGTATGATCCAGCTCGATCATCAAACGCGCGGTCGCGCGATGTTCGGCGTCGGTCCTGGCTCGCTTGTATATGATGCCGTCATGATCGGTCTCGACCCGGCGGAACAACGCGACAAACTCGAACAATCGCTCGACGTCCTCGTGCGTCTCTTCAAAGGTGAGAAAGTCACCGAAGAAACCTCCTGGTACAAACTCGACGAAGCGCAACTGCAGATCCCGCCCTACACGCAGCCGATGATGGAGATGGCGGTTGCGTCATCACGCTCACCGACAGGGTCGTACAATGCCGGCAAGCACGGCATCGGTATGATCGCATTGGGCGGCACGTCGGAAGATGCCATGACCGCGCATCGGACGAACTGGGAGCGTTGCGAATCCTTGTGCATCGAAAACGGTCACACACCAGACCGTTCGAAATGGCGCATCGTCACGTTTGCGCATGTCGCCGAGACCCGCGAGCAGGCAGAGAAAGACATGGAATACGGGCTGCAAGCCTTCGCGGATTATTTCCGTGATGTGGCAACCTTCCCGATCATTCCGCCTGACGTCACGGATCCGATCAACTATTTGCGCGAAAACCAGGTCGCGTGCATCGGCACGCCGGATGATTGCATCGAGCACTTCGAACGGATCTGGAATGGCACGGGCGGCGGTTGCGGCGCGATCCTCACGCTCGCGCACAACTGGGCGGACTGGCCAGCCACGCAGAAAAGTTACGAGCTGATGGCGCGCTATGTCCATCCGCACTTCCAGCGCAATTCCACCGGCTGGAAAATCAACGCCTACAACGATGCGGCGGCCAAGCATGATACCGCCGGCAAAGCTTCGCAGGCAGCGGTTGAAGCGGCAATCGAAAAACATGCAGCGAAACGAACTGGTTTGTGAGAGCCAAGACAATCGGCACGCAGTGAGTCGGCGTTACATAAAGCAACGCCGACTCACAGTCCTTTCACCCTCCTTTTCAAGCATCGCTGCGACCGGCACCGATCAACCTTTCGTCTGCACAAATCGGGTGATGACGGACCCGGTCGACTGCCTACAATCGAAAGCGAAACGGCCATAATTTCGCGATAGCAAGCCGCCATTGCCATCCTCCAAGTTCACCTTGTGAGGGCGTGATGTTGCAAGTTGTTTCTCTCCTCGTTGTCTTGATCGCTGTCGCCATCGCATCTCCGGCAAACGCCAAGCAGCGGATCGCCCTACTGATCGGCAACCAGAATTATGCCGCGGCCGTCGGGCCTCTCCAGAACCCGCACAACGATGTTGACCTCATTGGTGCCGCGCTTCACAAACTCCGCTTCGACGTACGCATCCTGAAGGACGCCACCTACGGCCAGATCGACATTGCCATCAAGCAGCATGCCGGGAGATTGCGTCGTGCCGGGACGGCAGCGATCGGGTTCTTCTATTATTCAGGCCATGGCATCGCCAATCCTGACACCCGCGCCAACTACCTTGTCCCAATCGACGTCACGGACGCCGAGGGAGAAGACTTCTGGTACGCCGCGTTTGAACAAAACCTGATCATCGACCGACTCCGCAAACGCGCCGGCAACGCAACACACTATGTGGTCTTCGACGCCTGTCGTAACGAGCTGCGCATTAGCGGTTCTGCGGCCAAGGGGATTGGTGATCAAAAAGGTTTCGTGCCGGTAACCGATACATCAGGCATTTTGATAGCCTATGCGACAGCGCCAAGCCAAACCGCCTCTGACGCGGGCTATGGCGGCGGACCATACGCCAAGGCACTGGCCGCCGAAATTATCAAACCAGGCGTCGAAGCCGTTACGATGTTTCGTAAAGTGCAGCTCCGCGTCAAGCGCAGCATCGGGCAGGATCCCTGGCTGTCGATACCAACGCTACCGGAAATCTACCTGGCAGGCAGAAAGACGCCCACAACCGACCAACCACGAAGGCCTGTCCGGCCGGTATCACTGCGCCCAACACGTCAGTCCGCGCAACGACTGATCCGACCATGTTTGCACCAACGCCGGCATCGCCGCGCCGGCGGCTTCCTCGAACACTTCAAAGACCGGTTGATGCACCGCGCGCACGAATTCGGATGGCAGCTTGAAAAGGACCGCGGCACGCTCACAGATATCCTTGATCCGCGCCTAGCCTGGCACGGAATCAGCCGCGTTGCGATCGTCGATGATGTTCTGGAGATCGACTACGCGTGGCGCGGTGGTACGCTGCGCCTCGTACCCGTGACATCGCATCGACGCCGCGCGCGAACCACCGCAAAAAGTGGTGGCCGGGTCATCACCATGCAGGGCCTCTGGATGACCGATAACAGCCACGGATGCATCGAGGTGCGCTTTGATCACAAAGGTGTGGCCCATGGAGAATTGGGCGCGCGCGCATCGAATCAAAAGGATACGCTGGTCTTCCTGCGCCCGGCTGGCCCCGATCGCGTGCAGCGCCGCCTGCCACAATTGGTTGCAGCCGTGAAACGGCCGAGCCAACTCGACCTGTCCCGCAACGATTGCAAGAACCTGCCGCTCGATCAAGCCGTGAAATGCAACCTATTGCTGGGCGCGGCGCTGCGAAAGCAATTCCTGAGCAGCGCCCAACCGAGCCAATTTAACCGCTGCGACGGCATCGAGGTCAGAGTAGCTGACACACCGCGACGTTGTTTGAAACCCGGACATGGTCAAACATTTCAGGACTGCGCCAATTGCCCGGAGATGGTGGTCGTCCCGCCTGGCAGTTTCATCATGGGATCGAGCAACGGCGATATCGATGAAAGACCACGCCACAAAGTTGTGATTACCCAGCCATTCGCAGCCGCGAAATATGAGGTCACGCGTGACCAGTGGTACATGTGCGTCAACGAAAACGGGTGCAGAGCGCGCACCGACATGCCGCGAGCGACCGATGAGAACTCCCGGCAGTCTGGCAGCCACCCCGCCGTTCACATTACCTGGCATCAAGCGAAGTCTTTTGCCGCCTGGCTCTCACGCAAGACCGGACAAGTCTACCGCTTGCTGTCTGAAGCCGAGTGGGAATACATCGCACGCGCCGGGACCACGACCCGGTACGGCTGGGGCAACAGCATCGGTCGAGGCCGCGCCAACTGCCGCGGGTGTGGCAGCCCCTGGGACAACCGCACGACTGCCAAAGTCGGTTCTTTCCCCGGCACGCCATGGGGCATTCACGATCTGCACGGCAATGTCTGGGAATGGGTCGAAGACGCTTGGTATCCCTCCTACACCGGCCTGACGCAAGTCTCTTCCACTTCACACCCGGCTGCACTGAACGTCATGCGAGGCGGAGCATGGAACACAAGCCCGCACATCCTGCGCTCGGCCGCCCGCGGCAGAGCGGCTCCGGCAACGCGCAGAAAAGCAATCGGTTTCCGGATTGCCCGTACGCTCAAGCCATCTTGAACGATTCCCGCTCACGCGATAGAGGAGCATCTTGGCAACGTACACGCCGCCCCACCAGGATTGGACCTGAACCATCATGGCCTTGACCACGCTTTCCGAGACGCGCTGCTTCGGCGGCCGCCAGATGCGCTATTCACATCGCTCCGATGCCTGCAGCTGCGACATGACCTTCGCCGCATTTCTGCCCGAGCAGGCCGCAGCCGGCCCGGTGCCGGTTCTCATCTGGCTTTCCGGCCTGACGTGCAACGATGAGAATTTCACCCAGAAGGCCGGCGCCCAGCGCTACGCCGCCGAGCACGGTATGGCGCTGATCGCGCCCGACACCAGTCCGCGCGGCGACGGCGTCCCCGATGATCCTGACGGCGCATACGATTTCGGACTGGCCGCCGGCTTCTACGTCAATGCCACCGAAGCACCATGGGAAACGCACTACCAAATGTACGACTACATCACGCAGGACCTGCCCGACGCGCTCGGCGAGCTACCCGTCGATCTGCAACGGACCGGCATCTCGGGACATTCAATGGGGGGCCATGGCGCCCTCACCATCGCACTCAAGAACCCAGGCGTTTACAAATCCGTCTCCGCCTTTGCCCCGATCGTGTCGCCGCTCAACTGTCCCTGGGGACACAAGGCGCTTGGTGGCTACCTCGGGCCTGATCACGCCAAGTGGGCGGAACACGACACGGTCAGCCTGATCGCCAACGCACCGGAGCGTTTACCGCTGTTCGTCGATCAAGGCGCTGCCGATGGCTTCCTCGAAGAACAACTCAAACCGGAGTTGCTGCGCGAGGCCTGCACGAAAGCCAACCATCCACTCGATCTGCGCGTGCACGAAGGCTATGACCACAGCTATTTTTTCATTGCGTCCTTCATTGGCGAGCATATCAGGCATCATGCTGCTGCTTGCAAAACCTGATCCGCCCCTCAATCATCCGTCCAATCTACATTTGCCGGCTTTAATCCATGGGCCGGCCTCAGCAGGAGCGCCCACCGTGACCGCCGCATTTGATTTCTCGACCGCCCTGCGGGGTGACGCCCCGGCCCCGGCCGTGCTGTGGCGCGGCTTCCCGAAGCACAATTTCGTCGGTGGCCACAACGCACCGGAATCGATCGCAACCGATGACCTGGTCGCGGTCACGACCCGCGTCCTCACCCGTGAAGCGCCGACGCTTGCGATGTATCGCGGCATGAGCGGCCCGCAAGGTTATTTACCGCTGCGCGAATTTCTGGCAACGAAACTCAAGCGCCAGGCCGGCATCGACTGCTCGACCGATGAAATCCTTCTGACCACTGGGTCGACGCAGGCGATCGATCTCGTCAACAAGACGCTGCTCGCTGCCGGCGACACAATCGTCGTCGAGCAATCCAACTACGGCGGCTGCCTGACGCGCTGGGGCAAACTCGGCATCAACATGGTCCCCGTCCAGGTCGATGATGACGGCATGTGCATGACCGATCTCGCCAACGTCCTCGACCGCCTCAAAGCCGATGGCATACGGCCGAAATTCATTTACACCATCCCGACCGTACAAAACCCGACGGCATCGATCCTGCCGCTCGCGCGGCGCCACGACATGCTGCGCATTGCCGAACAGCACGACCTCGCGATCTTCGAGGATGAATGCTACTCGGATCTCATCTGGTCCGGGGAGCGCCCGCCGGCGTTGTTTGCGCTCGACACGTCGGGCCGTGTGATCTTCACGGGTACGTTTTCGAAGTCGATCGCACCCGCCTTACGGGTTGGCTATCTGGTGGCACGCTGGCCGTTTCTGTCGCGTGCGATCGCAGCCAAGACCGATGCCGGCTCCGGTTTGATCGAACAAATGATCCTTGGCGAGTACTGCCCGGACCATTTCGATGCCCACGTTGCCAAACTTAACAAGCTGCTTGAGAGCAAGCTTGATGTCCTGATCGAAAGTCTCAACGAGAATTTCGGGACCAGCGTCGAATTCAAGCGGCCGCCGGGTGGCATCTTCCTGTGGCTGCGCCTGCCGGACGACGTCGACACGACCAAACTCACCGAAGTTGCGGGCAGCCACGGTATTGCGATCAATCCCGGCGTTGAATGGTCGAAGGACCACCCTTATGGCAACCGCCATATCCGCGTGTGTTATGCGAGCAGCACCGCCGACGAAATCCGCGATGGCATTCGCGCCCTCGCTGATGTCTGTCACGACACGTTCGGCGTCCCGGTGCGCAGCGCCAACCGCGCACGAACATAGTGCGGCGCTGATCACAAAAAAAGCGGCAGCCGAGCGGCTACCGCTTTCATTTCACGACCCGGCTGACGGACAGCTGGAGTGATTAGAAATCTTTAGCGCGAAACGCCTTGTGGCATGCCGAACAACTGGCACCAACCAGCTTCATCTGCGCCGACATCGCGTCTTTGCCATTGCCGGCGACCTCTGCCAGCTTGGCAACCGCTTCACGAAATGCCTTGCCTTTGGCGCCAACGTCCGAGTTTGCGGCCCAGATCGCAGGAAGCGCCCGTGTCTGCCCCTTGAGTGCCGGATTGGCGTTGTCCGAGCCCTTGGGATACAGATGACCGACATTGATCTGTGATGTCAGTTTGAGATTGTTGGCGAAATTCTTCGCTTTGGCTGCGTCGTAGGCAACCTTGCCCTTGAGCATGCCAAACAGCGGGCCAGCGTTCGACAGCACCACCTGATAGTAGGCCCGGCGCTGCTTGACCGTCTTATCGGTCGCCTCCGCCGCAAAACTTGGCGCGACGGCGCTTGCCAGTATTCCGGCCGCCAGCGCGCAAAGTACAACTTTCTTCATGAGATCGGTTCCTTCCAATAGGCCTCGCGAAAAGCACGTTCAACCTAACCATACAAACAAAGATGCAGAATGAGCAATCATGCACTACACTTGTGCAATGGTGCACAAGATCCGATGGAATGACCTGCAAATTGTCTTGGCGGTTGCCGAACACGGCTCAGCCAGCCAGGCGGCCGGGCTACTCGGCATCAATCACTCCACTGTCATACGTCGGATTAATGATTTCGAGAGCAGCCACGGCGTCAAACTATTCGAACGCCACCCGACCGGACTGAAGCCAACCCGTGCCGGCCGCGCCCTGTTCGATGCCGCGCGGCCGATCGAAGGCGCCGTCCTCAATATCGAACGCGAAATTCTTGGCCAGGATTTGAAACTGGAAGGCTCGATCACGGTCACCACGACAGATTCGATCGCCGACGGTCTCCTCGCCCCGCATCTCAAGCGTTTTCGTGATGAACATCCCGCCATCACCGTCGATCTGATCATCACCAATACCCGCCTCGATCTGCCACGACTCGACGCGGATCTTTCGGTGCGCCCCTCACGCAATCCGCCCGACGACCTGATCGGGCGCAATGTGAGCGGCATGGCGTTCACGATCTATGCGCAAACCGATGCCCACGACACATGGAAGAAACTTCCGTTGGACAAGTGTCCGTGGGTCGGGCTCAGCCACGCCCTCAACAACTCACCAGCCGGCGCCTGGATGCAGCGCATCGAACAGAACTGCGAGGTCGTCACCCGAGGCAACTCGTTCGTCACGCTCAGAGAGCTTGCCGCCAGCGGCTTGGGCCTGACCGTGCTGCCTTGCTTCGTCGGCGATCGGGATCCACGCCTTGCCCGGTTCGAACCACCAATCAAGGAACTCGAGACCAACGTCTGGGTTTTGACGCACAAGGATCTGCGCAATTCGGCACGTGTCCGGGCCCTCTCCGAGCATCTCGCACGCGGTTTGCGACGCCAACGCCGTTTGCTTGAAGGCAATGGCAGCGCCACGCGCTCCGGGCAGAAATCAAAGGAGGATGAGCGCCATAAGAATGGCGCGAGTGACGGGACTCGAACCCGCGGCCTCCGGCGTGACAGGCCGGCGCTCTAACCAACTGAGCTACACCCGCTTGCTCCGGCAACGCACTTTGAGAAACGCGCCGGCAAGGCCTTGTGCATTACGCCAACCGGCATGCCAGGTCAAGCGAGAACCGCATGCCCGCGTCGACAAAATCGCGGGTCGCCAACGACACCTCTCCAGCAGCGCTGATACCGGGTCGCAGTGGCAGCCTTGATATTGCAACCGATAGGATGCAACAAGCTGTGCCGGCACGACGATGTGAGGCCAGGAAACCCCTTAGAATCCGGAGAATACAGAATGTCCCCGCAACCCGTCTATTGGCCCGATGCACTGATCGATTGGTCTACTGGGCTATTCGTTGCGCGCGGCGCTGATGCCAGCATCGCAGCAACCGTTGCCCGCATTCTGGTCGAGGGCGATCTGCTCGGCCACGACACCCACGGGCTTGCGCTCCTTGGTCCCTATCTGCGCAAAATCGATGAGGGCGTTCTCAAACCGTCCGGGATGTATGAAACCGTCTCGGATCGCCCCGCGGCCCTGTTATGGGACGGCGGCGGCCTGCCCGGCCCCTGGCTGACGGCCGAGGCGGTGGCACAGGCTGGCGCGCGCGCCAAAGACACCGGAACCGCCACCATCACGATCCGCCGGTCCGGCCACATTGCCTGCCTCGCCGCCTATCTCGAAGCACCGGCGCGCGCAGGCCTGGTCATTGAAATTTTCAGTTCCGATCCATCGGTCGCCTCCGTCGCACCATTTGGCGGTACCCGCGCGGCCTTTACACCCAATCCGATCGGCATCGCCCTGCCAACGTCGGGCGATCCGATCCTGATCGACATTTCAACGTCGATCACGACAAACGGCATGTCTGCCCGGCTGCAGGCTGCCGGCAAGCGCTTTCCGGGCAATTGGCTGCTCGACAATCGGGGCCGGCCCACTGATGACCCGGACATCTTCGATACCGACCCACCCGGCACCATTCAACTGCTCGGCGGCCGCGATGCCGGTCACAAGGGTTTTGGGCTGACGCTGCTCGTGGAAGCGATGACCGGTGGGCTTGCCGGCTACGGCCGCGCCGAAGCACCGACCGATTGGGGCGCAACGGTGATGGTGCGCGCGACGGATCCGGCCGCTTTCGGCGGCCTCGCTGGCTTCAATCACGAACTCGACTGGCTCGTCGCCGCCTGCCGGGACAATCCGCCGGTCGATCCAAGCCGTCCGGTGCGACTGCCGGGACAACGCGGCCTCGCCTTGAAGCGCGATGCGCTGGCCAATGGCCTGGCGCTCAATCCACTGGTCCACGACGCCATCGCACGGTTGGCCGAGGAAACCGGCATCACCCTGCCCGCGCCAATAAGCTGATTGTTCGGCACCAAAGGTTGTAGCAACCATCCCGACAAACCGTCAGGCATGCGATCCCGCCGAGACGACACAGGATCTGGACACCACCGCCTGAAAATGATAATGACGCGGCTCCGCAACCTGAGACGACCGTGTCGCGGTGGATGGGTGATTAGCTCAGTTGGTAG
>JAGDYV010000083.1:0-20391 GCA_049116495.1 Hyphomicrobiaceae bacterium
GCGGTGAAGTCCGAGCCGTCGTGGAATTTGACACCCTTGCGCAGTTTGAACACCCAGCCGTTGTCTTCGATCTTCCAGCTTTCGGCCAATTCGGGTTCCAGCTTCAGTGCCGGATCGCGGGTCACCAACGATTCGTAAATGATGCCATTGATGGCATTCGTCGGGCCTTCGTTCTGGGAATGCGGATCAAGCGTCAGGGCATCGCCCTGGCTGGTCCAACGCATGACTTTTTCGGCCGACGCGGGCGCGGCGGCAAGCACGCTTAACGCGACAGTGGCGGATACGATGCCCGTAAGCGAACGAGATCCTCGTGTCATAATCTCCGAACTCCTATTGAATAGTCCACATTAATGCTATCGCCGAGACCATGGCTCAGCGACAGGTGTGAGGCAAGCCCTGATGCTCATCTAGTGTGTGCCAACGTATTATACTTTCTGCTGGTTTCTATAGATTGGTGAAACAGCCGATGTCGTCAGAACGAAGTCTGTGGTCGATGATTAACTAACTTGAGGGCCACCGTTCTTACGCGTCCAGGTCTTCGATTACGCGAAAGCGTTCGCACAAAACCTTCATGTCAGGATCGAAACCACCATTGCGTTCAAAATATTCTTTATGGTCGCTCTGCCAGCCGGCCAGCGTTGCATTCTCACCTTCAGCGAGCGCAAAGTCTTCTGGGACATCGCGAAAACGAATGATCTCTAAGCTGACAGTTTCGACGACGAGTGCTGGCGAGCCATCCCAGTTGAGTGCAATGTCCCGTCGCCCGACTTGCGGCATGCTCTCCTTACCGCTTTCAATATCGTACATTGCCATACACGTTGCGGTTTTCTTACCGTCGCGGACGAGGCCAAGCAGCGAACGGCTGAGTTCCGCTTCATCGCCAAATTTAAACGTTTCGCTGCCTGGATAGCGGGCCTGAATTTCTTGAACCTTATCTGACATGTTCGGCCTTCAAGGGTGTCCGGATGGGCGGCTGCCGCTGCTCCCAGAAAACCGACAAAGGCCGGAGCCTTGTGCACATGAGACGACAAGACGGGTGCAACTCGGTTAGCTCCGCTCAACCTTGGTTGATGGCTGCCCTGTGAGTGAAGCTGCTCTTCAAGAACTAGGGCAGACGACGGATGATATCGTCCAAGACGGATTGTTGACCACTGAATCGCACGTCGCCCGGACGTGCTTTCCTTCAATGCGCATGCAGATCGTCTGTCCAATCGGAATGTTTTGACCGCCATAGCGGCAAGAGCAGATCCGGGCTTGGACGGGCTGTTCGGGGAGTGATTGAGACGGCCATTGCGTCCGCCCAGAAGAGCCTGATTGCGCAACCGCCGATACGCTCAAACCGAGCAGCATGGACAGCGCGAGTGATGAAATGGCGACTTTGTTGGTTCGATAGGACATCGACACGTCTCCTTTCCAGTCGAACATTAGCGCATTTCTGATCCGGTTTGTAGGAGGTGCCTGGTATCTTTTTCTACTGGCGCAAGGCGTGTGGCGCGTGATGAAGCGTTATGCGCCCGCGGCGCGCGGTGCGAAAACCTTCATCAGGCGACTTGAGCCGCGCACCGGATGTTCGCCGAGATCTTCCCACGAATGCGCAAGCAGTTCGGCGAAGGCGCCGCTCACTAGGATATCGCGCTCAAGCGTCTTGGTCAGTTCTTCCAGCCGCGCGACTTCATTGGCTGCCGGACCTATCACCGAGAATGCGACCCGCTCAGGCACGCCGATGTTGCCGTGCATCACATCGCCGACGTGGAGGCCAACCCCGCAATGGATGTTGTCTGTGCTCTGACGTTTAGCATTCAATGTTGTTATCCGGGCGAGTGCGTCCTTTGCCGCCTTGATGGCTGCTTCCGCGGCGGCGCCAGAACTGGCTTCACCGTGATCGATGGGGAAAATTGCGAGCACGGCATCACCGATGAAGCTCAGCACCTCGCCTCCATTCTCAAGCACAGACCCTGCCGTGCACTCAAAATAGCGGTTGAGCAAGTCGAGATAGTCGCTACCGGTCAGGGTTTCGGCGAGCGTGGTTGAGCGGCGCAGATCGGAATACCAGATGACGGCTTCGACCTGGCGCCCGTCGCCGCGCTTGATCTGTCCGTCGAGCACCTGGCGGCCAGCGACATCGCCGAGATAGGCGTTGAGGACGTTGCGTGTGATTTCGCGTCTGATCTGCATCTTGCAGGCGACAGCGAGCCGCTTTTGTACCCGCGCCAGATCGCGAATGTCGCTGCCGGTAAAGCCGGCCTCCCGGTCAGTGGTCCAAGAGCCGAATATGCCGTCAGTGGTCGGTGAGACTTCCTCATCCTCCGAGAACGGAATGAGATAACCCAGGTAATCTGTTGAGCCGTCTCGATGCAGTTGGTGCAGAGTATCGAAATCGCGCACGGCGGCTGGTCCGATAAGGCGGCGACGCAAGTAGGTGACGCCGTTCTGCAGCATGTAGTTCATCGGGCTGTTGAGCCATCCCTCAGAGGAAAATGCGCGCTCATGCGACATCTCCCGAACCCGGACATCTTGCTCGCCGCGGTCCCAGACCAGGAACACCGAAGCATAAAGTGGATGCAGCGTGCGATAGTAGAGAAATGCCCGCGATACTGGGATGCCGGCGGCGGTCAGACGCAGACAGCAGCCGGCAAAGATCTCGCGGATTTCATTGTCGCCCAGTGCCTTTGACATCAACCACTCAGCGACGGTGTCGACGAGTGGTGAATAGGTGTGACTTTCAATCTCCGTGGAAATGCCCATTCTCCTCAGGTCGTGGTGTCGGCGCCATTGTCTGAAGCGTGTGTTTCTAGCACAGATCGCGACGTCAGCGTTCGCTCCGCTGCCATAAACCCGGACACAAGATCGAGAGCGCGACGAAGGCGGCGAGACCAACGGCGGACCACTGGAAGACGGATTGAAAAGCCAAGATGAACGCGTCGTTTCCGTTTGCCAAAGTGGCGGATTGTTCAACATGGGCAAATGCCGTCGTCAGTATGTTGGCCGCCATAACCACACCGATGGTTCGCATGACCATCGTCAGCGAGCCGGCTACGCCACGGTTGGATTTTGGCAGGACGGCTGCAACGCGTTCGAGGCTGGCGACTTGGAACAGCCCAAGCCCGGTGCCGTGAACGAGCAGTGCGCAAGCCAGCACGAGCCGGCTTGTCGTTGCATCCCAAAAACTCATCCAGGCGAGACCGAATGCGACGCATACGGCCCCTGACAAGGCAATACGGTTGGCGCCCAACGCATGCATTGTCCGTCCACCGACGTTGGACGCGAACATCATACCGAGCGGCCCGATCGCCATGATGATGCCGCCCTGCCAAAGCGGGAGCGCGCTTGCCTGGACCAGATAATAGGGCACGAAAAGCATCGTTGCGAAGCCGGCGAAGTTGACGACAATGTTGGCAAGATTGATCCAGGCAAAGGGTATTTGCTTGAACGCTTTGAGATCCAGTATCGGTGATGCTGTGCGCTGTGACAGGACGATGAAAGCGATGGCCGCAATGAGCGTCAGCGCCACGAGCGTCAGGCTTCGCAGCGGGTGGGATACGAGCTGCTCGATCTGACTGATGCTGATCAGGAATAGGACAGTTGTGGCGGAAAGCGCGATCGCCCCACCCCAATCAAAGCGGCCACGATCGCGTTCCGGCGATGGGAGACTGAGCAGGCGCATCAGCAGCAAGGCGGCAACGGCCAGCGGCAGACGCGACCAGAATACAGCCGGCCAGCCCCAAATATCGACGAGGATGCCGCCGAGCGACGGCCCGACCGCGCCGCCGAGGCCGAACGTCATGGCATAGAGACCTAGAATGCGTGGGCGGTGCTTCTCGTCGAACAGATTGGTCGCGAGCGCGGGGCCGCAACTCAACACCATCGCGGTGCCGATGCCTTGAAAAACACGGGCGGTGAGCAGCCAGTGGTAATCGGTTGCCAGGCTGCACGTTGCAAAGGCGATACTGCACACGATCAGGCCGACGCCGAATACGCGGGCATGGCCGAACAGGTCGCCGATGCGCCCGAAAACCAGCATCAGGCTGGCGTAGGTCGCAACGTATGCGATCACCACCCAGCGGATCGATTTGAGCTCGATGGCAAAGCTCGTCGTGATATCGGGAAAGGCGATGTTGACAGCGGAGTCGAGCGGTCCGACGAGGGTTCCGAGAAGGATGATGGCCAACAGCGTGCCGCGACGCCATGCCGTGCCGGCCGGTGTGCTCATTGCAGGCCGCGTCTTGCGTGCGGTGCCCGGGCGATCAATGGAGAACCTTTCTGACGTGCGATGCGTGCGACCGATCAGGTCGATGCGCCGCCCATTTCGCTGGAGATTTTGACTGAGCGTTGAGAGCGGATAAGACAGAGTGATCAGTTCGCGCTGTGCTAGTCGTATCATATGGCCGACAGTTCCGTCGCCCTGGAAAGGTATCCATGACAAAGGGCGAGGACAACGAGGATGGCTCCGGCCCCTCGCCGTCGGCCGGGTCGTCATTGTCAGATTCCACTGTTTCGACCGCGTCCGGTGCGCTGTTCAGTGCATTTGACGGCCTGCCGCCACCGGTGCGAGCGACGCTCCTGATGTTGTTTGCGATGACCTGTTTTGCTGCCATGGCGGTTTTGATCCGGCTGGCGGCGCAGAGCATTCACGCGCTGGAGATCGTGTTCTTTCGCAACTTCTTCGCGTTGACGCTCTTGCTTCCGGTGCTCTGGCGCAACGGCATTGGCCTGCTGAGGACCCAGCGGATCGGCCTTTACGGGTTGCGTGCCGGATTGAATATCCTGGGCATGTTTGCCGGCTTTACCGCGTTGACACTGATCCCGCTTGCGGAGGCCACGGCACTCAGCTTTACGGCCCCGCTGTTTGTGACCATTGGCGCCGTGATCATCCTCGGGGAAGTTGTTCGCGTGCGGCGGATGGCGGCGCTTGCTGCCGGGTTTTTGGGTGTGCTGGTTGTGGTTGGCCCGCAGATCGGGAACATTTCGTTCGGCACGACCCTGGCCTTGGCCAACGCCATGCTGCTTGCGATGACGGCGCTTGTCGTCAAACGGCTGACGGCGACGGAGCCGGTCGAAGCGATCATAATATGGATGGTCCTGCTGTCGACGCCGTTATCTTTTGTGCCAGCCCTGCTCGTCTGGGAGTGGCCCGATTTGCTGACGTTCGTCTACCTGGTGTGCCTGGCAGGGGCCGGTACTCTCGGCCATTTCTGCTGGACCAAGGCCTACAGCCTTGCCGAGGTCACCCAGCTGCAGCCGCTTGAGTTCGTACGGTTACCGCTGACCGCGATCGCCGGGTATCTGATCTTCATGGAGCATCCGGCTGCCGCCGTCTGGCTTGGCGGCGCGATCATCTTTCTGTCGACTGCATATATTACGCGCCGGGAGGCTCAGATTGCCCGCCAACGCGCAAGGCGAGAGGCCGACGGCCAATCGGAATGACTAGAGCGTGTTAAGATCAAATAGACCCATTTTACAGAGGCGAATTTGGTCGGAGACCAAGTGGATCGGCGAAGCGCGTAGCGGTGCTACGGGCGAGACGGGCCGCGCCGGGATCGGGCCAAATCCGCCCGGCCCTCCGCAAGCGCAGCTTGGCTCCGCCAAGACGGGTTTCCAAACAGCGGCCACCCAGGGCGTCGAAGCGCTCGCCCGTAGCGATGGCTACGGGCTGCACACTTCTCCTGCTGGTTGACTCCCCGTTTGGAAACAGAATTGGTCCTATTTGATCTTAACACGCTCTAGGTTGTGGCCATCAGATCCGCTATCCTGGCATCAGATTTTCACCTACTGCGCGGACCTGGATATGAACATCGAGAACCTGAAATCAGAAATCTCCCGGAATTTCGGCACGCCGGCGCTGGTGATCGACTTGGACGTGGTTGAGCGGAATATCGAGCGCGTCCAGAAACTTTGCGCGGCAGCCGGCGTCGCCAATCGTCCGCACATTAAGACACACAAGATTCCCAAACTTGCGCATATGCAGCTCGCTGCTGGCGCGCGCGGCATCACCTGTCAAAAAGTTGGCGAAGCAGAGGTCATGGCAGATGCAGGCATTGATGACATTGTCATTAGCTACAACCTGATCGGTGCGGCGCGATCGGGACGCTTGTCGAGATTGTTGCAACGCGTGCCGGTCAAGGTGTGTGCCGACAACCCGGTGACGCTGGACGCTTATGCCGAGGCGGGACGGCAGGCCGATCGAGTGGTCGATGTCCTGATCGAATGCGACACGGGCCGCGAACGCGCCGGGGTTGAGACGGCGGGCGAGGCGGTTCAATTGGCCGCGCGGATCAAGGCCGACCCGAACCTGTCGTTGAAAGGGCTGCTGTTCTATCCGACGGAAGAATCCTGGCCGGAAACACAGGCTTTCTTCAACGAGGCGACGGCGGGGCTTGCTGATCTTGGTTTGACTCCGGAAATCATATCGACCGGCGGTACCCCTAATCTTGTCAATGTTGGTTCTCTTGATGGCGCGACCGAGCACCGCGCCGGCACCTACATTTTTAATGACCGGATGATGATGGCCTGCGGGGCGGCGGAAATGGGCGATTGTGCTTTGAACGTCTATTCGACGGTTGTCAGTCGCGCGGGCTCGGAACGAGGTATTCTTGATGCCGGTTCGAAGACGCTGACGTCGGACATTGGCGGACTCGACGGCCACGGGTTGATCCTGGAGCACCCGGAGGCTGGCATCAAAGGCTTTGCCGAAGAACATGGCTTTCTCGACTTGGCCGCCTGCAACGCGAGGCCGAATGTTGGCGATGTTGTGCGGATCATCCCCAATCATGTCTGCGTCGCGGTCAACATGGTCGATCAACTGATCGCGGTGCGCGGCGACCGTATCGTCGAGGTGCTGGCTGTCGCTGCCCGCGGCAAACTTGTCTAGAATTCCGGACTCAATTTAAGGAAATCCGCCATGCGCTATCGCCCGATACGCGAGATTACGGCAGATGAGGTTCGCACCTACCAGGAAGATGGCATCGTGTGTCTGCGGCAGCTTTTTGATGCAGAAGCCGTCGAGCAGGTGCGCAATGTTGTTGACCGTGATTTGGCCAATCCGAGCCCGATGGCCAATGATGCAACCCGAGACGGGAGCGGCCGGTTTTTCTCCGATACGTTCGTTTGGAAACACTATCCGGAATTGAAGGACTTTGTGTTCGACTCGCCGGCAGCAGATATCACGGCGGCGCTGTTTCGTGCAGACAAGGTGAACATTCTGTTTGACCAGTTCCTGGTCAAGGAACCAGGCACCAGTACACGGACCCTGTGGCATCATGATCAGACCTATTGGCCGGTTGCAGGAGATCAGGTCTGCACGCTTTGGCTGGCGCTTGATCCGGTCACGAAGGAAAGCGGTGCGGTCGAATACGTGTGCGGCTCACATCGATGGGGACAGCGTTTCAAGGCGGTCTCCTTCAAGGACCCGAACCTATACAAGGAAGACCTGCCCCCGGTGCCCGACATCGATGCGATGCGCGACCAGTACAAGATCGCGCAGTTCGAATTGGAGCCGGGTGATTGCACCGTACATCATGGCTTGACGGTGCATGGGGCGCCGGGCAACGCGAGCACGTCGCGCACGCGCCGCGCCTATGTCATGCGCTGGGCGGGTGACGATGCGACCTATTATCCGCGGCCCAATCTTCAGCGGATGCTGCATGATCCGGGAATTCCCGAAGGTGGCCCGCTCGATTGCGATTTGTTCCCTGTTGTCCGGGACAGGCGTGCGGCCTAACTGATCGAGGCTCCTTAATAGAGTTGCTCTTTATAGCGCTGTTGCATCGCTTCCTGGCTCTCGAACGGGATGTCGGAGCCGATTTGATCGCGCAGCATTTCGCTCATCGTGGGGAGGACGGCTCGATCATTCTTTGCCTCGGCGCTCCAGAGGTGCGACCGCGTGATGGCTTTGGCGCAATGCAGATAAACCTCATGCGTCTTGACCACGATGACCGCCAACGGTAGACGGCCGTTCACTTCAAAACGTTGCTTCAGCTCCAGGTCATCACGGAGTTCCGCGGTGCCGTTCACTCGCAGAATTTCGTTGACGCCTGGGATGACGAACATCAACCCGATTTCCGGATTAGCAATGATGTTCTGCAGGGTATCAAGGCGATTGTTGCCGGGCCGGTCGGGAATGGCCAGGGTCTGATCGTCAAGCGCGTGCACGAAGCCGGGCTCCTCGCCGCGTGGCGACACGTCGAGGCGGCCGTCTGCGCCGCAAGATGATATGGCGACGAACGGTGACAGCTCGATATAACGCCGTGAATGACGCTCGAGCGTCGGCATTTGTTTGGCAACGGCACGCTGCATTGCAGGCCGATACTGCTGGCGCAGTTGCTCAATCGTTTCAATTCTTGCCATGTCCGATCAACCTTTCAATTCGTTCCAACAACGTCTCAGCGAGCTAGAGCCCACCGGAAATATCCAGAATGGCACCGGTTGCAAAGCTGGCTTTGTCCGATGCGCACCAAATGATCGCCTCGGCAATGTCAGTGGGCTCGGCAACCCTTCGCAACGGTGCCATTTCGGCGATCATTGCCGGGCGACCGGGATTGCCCATGCGGCCATGAATTTCAGTGTTGGTTGTGCCCGCGCGGATCGCATTGACGCGAATGCCATCCGGCCCGACTTCTTTGGAAAGACCGATGGTCAAGGTATCGATCGCGCCTTTCGATGCGGCGTAATGCACATACTCTCCGGCGCTACCGAGCCTTGCGGCGGCCGACGAGACGTTGATGATGACGCCGCCATCGCCACCGTTTGATTTGGCCATGCGCTTGATGGCTTGTTGTGCGCAGTATACCGAACCGAAAACGTTGACCGCAAAGGTTTCCGTCAAGGCGGTGCCGGGGAGATCGACGAACGGCCCTGCCTTGCCAATGACGCCGGCGTTGTTGACGAGGAGCGTAACGGGGCCGAGTTGGGTGTCACAGGCTGCAAACATCGCTTCGACATCGCCGGGTTTGGCGATGTCGGCTTTGACAGCGATGATCCGGGTGCCATGCGTGGCGCAGGCGGCAACAACGCGATCGGCTGCGGCCTGGTCGGAGGCATAACTGATGCACACGTCATAGCCGGCTTTCGCTGCCAACTCCGCGGTTGCCGCACCAATCCCTCGGCTGCCACCGGTAATGATCGCGATTTTTGTCATGTTCCGTCCATCCAATGCATTCGCCAATCGGGAAACTTCGCCGTCGACGCGATTTACGTTCCATTGCGCCGATCGCGCCGGTCGAGATAGCGGTAGTACTCGCCGACGATGGGCAGGAACCAGGGCTTGCCTTGGTACAATGGAACGGGGACGCCTGGAAAGTCGATCTTTGCGTAGGCGCAATCGGTCTGGCCATCCTGCTGGATGCGACGCGCGACCTGTCGGCCGAGATACGGCATCATCGCGACGCCACTGCCGTTGCAACCGGTGCAGAAGTGCAGGCCGTCTTCCTGCCCCATGTGCGGCAGGGCGTCCGTCGTCATGGCAACGAAACCTGACCAGGAGTGGGTGATGCGCGTGCCTTTGAGCTGTGGCCAGCGGTCCGTCATCATCTTGTAGAGCAGTGTCGCGCTGACGTCGGGCGGGACGTCATGGAAGCGGGCGCGGCCACCATACATGACGCGCCGGTCGCCAGGCAAAAGCCGATAATAGCTTGTGATCCGCGGCGTTTCGGAAATCGTGCGCCCGTTCGGGATCAGTTCGCGCGCGATGTCTTCCGGCAATTCCTCGGTGACGATGATCTGGCTGGTTATCGGTACGATACGCCTGCGCAATTTTGGCGTGAGATCACCGGTATAGCCGTTTGTTGCGATGATGACATGCTCGGCTTGGCAAGTGCCCCGGCTCGTCTTGATCGTGAAGTTGTGGGCTGCGCCGGTGATCGCCTCGACTTTCGTATGTGCGCACAACGTGACGCCGGCGCGATGGCAGGCCTCGAGCAGCCCTTTGTGGAACAGCGAAGGGTGCAGTTTGCCGGCGCGCTTGATGATCATCCCGCCGTAGTAGAAGTCGCTGCCTATTTCCGAGCGCTGCTCCTCGCGCGAGATGACGGATGCATCGAGGCCGATCGTTTCGTTGAGCAATTCGGCCTTCTTGAACAAGTCGGGAAAGTGCGCTTCGGAAAAGGCGCCGACAAAGCGGCCGCGACGTTCGTAGTGGCACTCAATGCCTTCGCGCTCGATCAGCGTTTGGACGAATTCAAATGCAGCCAGGCTTTCAGACATCAGGTCTTTCACCCTTTGCTGATGTTCATCGCTGCGCTGTCGTTGCCCTGGTGTTCCGGAAAGGCCCTTGCCGAGATTGATGCCGGCGCTGACGCCGCCGCCGCTGCGCGTGCTGGCGCCCTCACCAAAAGCCAGGGCATCAACCACGGTCGCGGTTCGTCCCTCGCGTGCGAGTTCCAGCGCTGCCGACAATCCTGAGTAGCCGCTGCCGACGATCAGGACCTCGGTCTTCGATGGCAGGTCGGTGGCGTGGTCCGTGGTGGGGCGAGCGGCTTCCCACCAGAACGGTTCACGCTTGTAGTCGGGATGGAATATCGATCGATCAATTTTCATGGTGTGCGATCGCTTTTCGGGTTTCGGATGTTATCGGGCGGCATTTGCCAGGGCTGTAGATGCTCGAGAGCTGCGGCAAGATCTACCAGGCGTTGTTCGCCGAACCAGGGTGCGACGGCCTGCATGCCGGTTGGTAGGCCATCGGGTGTCAGGCCGACGGGGATCGAGATTGCTGGGTGTCCGGTCAGGTTGAAGGGGGCCGGATAATTGTACCAGTTGGCGCGCATCGGGCCGGCCACCTGACCGTTGATCGTGATCGGTTCAAGAGCCGTGTGGCCAATGCGCGGGGGGGGGGCGCTGACGCACGGTGTCAAAAGCAGGTCGGCCTCTTTGAAAATCTGTTGGGTCTGCCGGTAGAGCGCAGCGCGTTGCAGCGGGGCGTGTTGCACGGCGCGCAAGTCGAGGCTTTCACTTTCGGCGATGGCCGCTCGCAATGTGGGATCCATGGCTTCTCGTGCGGCATCCGAGAAATGTGCCATGCGCGCTGCCAATGGGCTGCGGATTGTCACGCGGGCCAGCTCATTGCCCCAGTCCTCGCGCCCGTCACTCCGCGTGATGACGGCACCTTCGTGATGCAATGTGTCGAGGGTCTGCTCCATGGCGGCGGCGACGCCCACGTCGAGATGCTCATTGCCAAGGCGGGGTTTATAATGGACACGCAATCCGCGTAGCGTTGCAACGGGCGAAACCGGTACGCTGCAGGGTGGAGAGCGGACGCCCCGGGTCCATGGATCGCCGTGATGCTCTCCGGCCATGACGTTGAGCATGGCAACCATGTCAGGCGTCGTGCGTGTCATGATGCCAAGCTGGCTGAACGTGCCAAACAGATCCGCGCCATCTTCGTTGGGAACGAGGCCGAGAGTTGGTTTTAAGCCGAGCACGCCACAGCAGCTTGCCGGGATGCGGGATGATCCTGCACCATCCGTCGTCAGGGCCAGCGGGCCCAACCCGGTGGCGACGGCGACGGCTGCACCGCCGCTTGAACCGCCGCAGGAAAACTCTGGGTTCCATGGATTTCGTGTCGCGCCGTAGCGTGGGCTGTCGGTGATGGCCTTGTGGGCGAATTCCGGTGTGGTCGTCTTGCCGATCAGGATGGCGCCTGCGGTTTTCAGACGTGCGACAGCTTCGACGTCATGATCGGAAACCTGCCCGGCCATGAGGTGAGAGCCAAATGCCGTTTCGAGCCCCTTGGTGTGAACGAGATCTTTGACTGAGAATGGCACACCATGCAGGGGGGCAAGAGTGTCGCCGCGGGCTCTTGCGGCATCTGCATCGCGGGCGGCCTGACGGGCGCCGTCGCCGTCGACCAAAGCAAACGCATTCAAGGCGGGTTGCACGTGATCGCACCTCGCCAAGACGGCGTCGACAACGGCCTCCGCCCGCAATGAGCCGTCGCGCAGCAATGCTGCCAGGTCGTGGGCTGACAGGCGACAGATGTCTTCAGTGTCCATGGATGTAACGCTCCAATTGCGATCTGTCGGCCGAGCCGTTGGGCTCCCTCAAAGTGGTTCGGTATCCGACACCTCGACGTAGCTGGCTGCCGGGTCGACCTTCGCGTCGATGACGACGGGGCCACCTAACTTATGAGCTTCTTCGAGGGCATCACGCACCTCGCCCGGATGCGTCACTGTCATGCCGTGACCGCCCATGCCCTCTGCGATTTTCGCGAAATCGCAGTCGGCGAAATCAACGGCGATCTTGTTGGCACCGAGGTTGTCGCGAACCATGCCAAGGCCAGCGTTGTTGTCGACAAGGTAGACGACATCAAGGTTTTGCTGAACAGCTGTTGTGATGATCTGCATGGTCATCATGAATCCACCATCTCCGGCAAGGCAGGTCACGCGCCGATCGGGCAGGACGAGCTTGGCGGCGGCGGCAGCCGGTGGTCCCCAACCCATCGCGCCGGTGCCGCCGGCAACGACAAACTGTTGCGGCTTTGCGTTCCTGAGGCCGTGTGTCGCCCAGATCCGGTTGGCACCGGCGTCGAGGGCGATCAGGTCGTCGTCGCCCATGAACGCCTGCAGCCCGCGGATGAGGTCACCGTGATGGACGCTGCCCTGTGCGGCCTTTGTCTCCGGGAGGGTGTCGAAGCCGGTTTGTTTGCGCACGGCGGCGATGGCGGCGATCCGTTTGCCACATTTGTCAGCGCCAAGGTCATGCTCAGCAAGGCCTGCGAGCGCGTCGCCGACATCGCCGCTGATTGCCATGTCGACGGGATAGACCCAACCGGCGTTGCGCGGATCGACATCGATCTGGGCAATGAACTGGTCGCCGGGGCGGATCAAATCGGGGTCGCGAAAACGGAGATAGTCCGGCCCGAGGCTGGCTCCGAGTGCGATGACGACGTCGGCGGCGGCAAGTACGCGATTGGCGCAGGCATGCCCCCAGGTGCCGAGCATGCCGGCTGCGATATCCGAAGTCTCGGCCACAACGCCCTTGCCGTTGTAGCTGGTGACGACCGCGCAGCCGCACGCTTCGGCGAGTGCCTGCAAACGGGCGCCGCTGTCTGTCATGACGACGCCGTTGCCGGCGATGATGACGGGGCGCTCCGCTTGGGCGATGCGCCTGGCGAGTTCAGCGATAGCGGCTTGGTCGGGTCGCGCAGGCGTATGGCGATGGTAGCCCGCGCCGGGATACAACACCGGCTTGGCAGGTTCGGGCACCTCCTCGCGGATGATGGTCGATTTCATTGCCACGGCGGCAGGTCCCATGCGCGGCAGACTGGCATGCTTGATCGCCATCTGGACGCCGTAGACCGCCTCGGCGGGCGCCGTCGCATAGGTGGCGTATTTGGTGATCGGCTTTAGCGAAGCCATCACGTCGGCGCCGGCATAGTCGCCGGTCATCGTTTGGTAGACGCCCATCTGACCGTAACCGTCGTAGTCCGAGGTTTCGGTCAGGACGAGCATCGGCGAGCCGGAAAAATGCGCTTCGAGAATGCCGATACCGCCGATCGTCGTCATCCAGGGTCCCTGACCCATCGCGACGGCGGGGCGTCGTGTCAGGCGGCCGGCAACCTGGGCCATGATCGAGGCAATCCACTCGGAGCGTGTCAGGACGACGTTGATCTTGTCTTCGTTAGCCTTGAAGCCCGGCAGGGACCAGGTGATGCCGAGCCCCGGTAACGTGAAGGCGTGTGTTACGCCACCTGCAATCAACTCCTCGACGACGCGCTCATATGTCTTGGCCATTTTTTCCCAACGATGGTTTGAATTTTTCATGATTAAACGCGACAACGCTGTCTGAGACAATCAATGTCCGGATGGAAGGGCATGGCACGGATGGGATGGACAAATGCGTGATGGGACAGTCTTGGTAACCGGTGCGTCGGGGTTTCTTGCGGCGTGGACAATTCCGAAACTGCTTGCGGCCGGTCGCAGGGTCATTGCTGCGGACCTGAAACGGGACGAGAGGCGTCTCGCGCTGGTGACGCGCAACCAGCCGCTACCGGACCTCACCTGGATCGAGTTTGATGTCAGCGACGACAAGGCCTGTCTCGATATCGCGAATGCGCATCAACCGAGTGATGTGCTGCACCTTGCCGCGTTGATGATCCCGGCGTGCAAATCCCATCCGATTGCTGGTGCGCGGGTCAACCTGCTTGGCCATTTGCACATGCTCGAAGCGGCACGGGCGGTCGGTGCGCGACTGACCTATACGAGTTCGGCGGCTGCAAAGCCGCGCGGTCCGGCCAACGCGCCGGCCAATCTCTACGGTGTCTACAAGCGCGCTGACGAAGAAATCTCGCGGCTCTATGCCGAGGATTTCGGCGTGCCGTCGCTCGGATTGCGCCCCAACATGGTCTATGGCGTCGGTCGCGACCTTGGTGATACGGCGGTGATCACGGCGGCAGCCCGCGCCGCGGCATGCGGCGAGAGCTATGTCCTGCCGTGGCGGTCGCGTGCGGGCGTGCAACTGGTCGACGATATGGCCGAGATTTTCTGCCGGGTCGTGCAAAACGACTGGCAGGGCGCGATGGTCTCCGACATGGGCACGATGCTCACGACCACTGAAGAGATCGTCGATGCCATCCGTGCCGTGGTGCCGGGCGCGGCAATCTCCATCGACGGTCCCGAACGTCCGGTGCCGACGAGCGGTTTCGAAATCGATGCGCTTGCCGATATCATTGGCCCGCTGCCGGAAACGCCGATCGGTGAAGGGATGGCGCAAACCATCACGCACTTCCAGGAACTGCGCGCACTTGACCTGCTATGATGCCGCCGGCAGACGCATTGACGCGCGCCATGCCTGTCAGCAATGAGAACACATTGATCAAAAGGATAGACATTGAAGACCTACAAGATTGCTGCGATCCCCGGTGATGGCATCGGCACCGAAGTGGTGTCGGCTGGTATTGAAGTGCTGCACGCGATTGCACGGCGCGCCGATAATTTCGCCTTCAGCGTCGATGACTTCGATTGGGGCGGCGACTACTATAAGCGGCATGGCCGCATGATGCCGGAGGATGGCCGCGAGCAGATCTGCGACCACGACGCCATCCTGTTTGGCTCTGCCGGCCATCCCGACATTCCCGATCACATTACGTTGTGGGGCCTGCGGCTTGCGATCTGTCAGCCGTTCGACCAGTACGCCAACGTGCGTCCGACCCGGGTTCTGCCCGGTATTACGTCGCCGTTGCGTCACGTCAATGACGGTGAGATCGACTGGGTGATCGTGCGCGAGAATTCCGAAGGTGAGTATGCCGGTGTCGGCGGGCGCGTGCATCAGGGCTCGGCGCTGGAAGCGGCGACAGACGTTGCGATGTTCACACGGCCAGGCGTCGAGCGGATCATGCGCTATGCGTTTCGTCTGGCACGGTCGCGTCCGCGCAAATTGCTGACGGTGGTGACCAAGTCCAATGCGCAGCGCCACGCGATGGTGATGTGGGATGAGATCGCTACCGAAATTGCATCCGAGTTTCCCGACGTGACCTGGGACAAGATGCTGGTCGATGCCATGACGATGCGCATGGTCGCGAAGCCACAGTCAATTGACGCGGTTGTTGCCACGAACCTGCACGCCGATATCCTGTCTGATTTGGCGGCCGCCTTGTCCGGTTCACTTGGTATTGCACCGACAGCGAACCTTAATCCAGAGCGCACGTTTCCCTCGATGTTCGAGCCGATCCACGGTTCCGCCTTCGACATCATGGGGCAGGGGATCGCCAATCCGGTCGGCACATTCTGGTCGAGCGTCATGCTGCTTGAGCATCTTGGTGAGCAGCCGGCGGCGGACCGCTTGATGAAGGCGATCGAGCAGGTCACTGCCGACCCACGGTTTCACACACCGGATCTAGGCGGGAACGCAAAGACGCGTGAGGTCACCGACGCGGTTCTCAACGCGATCCAAGGAGCCAACGACTGATCCCGCATGGGGCGACCGGGGCCTGCTAGCCGAGCACGTGTTCCGCGAACACGCGATAGCTTTGTGACTTGGGCTTGTCCTGATCCTCGGCGTTGACGTAGCGGATTGACGACTTGCCAAGCAGTTCCCTGGGCAGGACCATTGCGCGGATAAAGCGTGTTGGAATGGCGGAATCGGCTTGCGCAAAAACGGGCTCTGGACCTGCTTCGAACCATGGTGAACCAGGACCGTATGATGCGGAATGTCCTTCCGTGTCGATGCGAACCCGACCTTCAATCAGGCAACGGGTGCCGGGCCCCTGGTGTGTGTGCAGATAGGCGCAGCCGCCGGGCGGAAACGCGACGCTGTCGAGGCGAAGCAAGTGTGTTGCGGTGACGTCCACGTCGAAGATCGGGGCGGTCATCTTGAGGCAGCTCTGCGTGCCGATCGTTTCGATCTCATCGGTGGTGGCCGCCACTTCCCATCGCCACAGACAGGCACCTTCGGGGCCTGCCTGGATGCTGGGGGGGGCGAGCGTCACGACACCGTTGTCGCATGCAAGATCGGTGTCGTTGATGCGCGCAGTGCCGGCGGCAATGTAGATCGCTCTCGGGTGTGCACTGGTCAGCGCCTGTGTCGCGCCGGCGATCAACGTGTCTTCAACGAGCTTCAACGCGAGGTTCATCCCGTATCCTTTTCAATTCTACTATCGCGATCTTCTTGGGTTGATTAGTCCCCAATCGGCCACTCGCCGGCATAGGGTTTCTTCAGCGCGCGTTCCACCATCTCGAGGCGATCCTGCCCGTAGAACATGTCGCCATCGACGAAGTAGGTCGGCGAACCGATGACATAGCGTTCGATCGCCTCATTGGTATTGGTTTCATAGGCGCTGCGTACAGCTTCGCTGTCGGCATCGGCCAGCAATGCGGCACCGTCCAGTCCGAGGTTGTTGGCGAGGCTGGCGAGCGTATCGCTGTCTGCGAGATCAGCATCATCACGCCAATGCGCCTGCAGCATCGCATGCGCCAGGCCGTCGATGTTGCCATCTTTCAGCTGGCAGGCGATGAGGACGCAATTGGGAAGCGTGATGTCGTTGTCGTGATGCGTCGGCCGGTATGAGATGAGCGGTGCATTGCGCTCTTCAGACCAGCGCTGAATTTCTCGCTTGAAAAAATAGGCGCGATGCTGCGGTGAACGTTCGCGGATCAAGGACGAGCCGATGCCGGCCATGCCACGCCGCAGGTCATACGGTTTGTGAATGATCTTGACGTTCGCCGCCTTGGCAATGTCCATCACGCGTTGCGATCCAAGATAGGCATAGGCGGAGTGGGCGGCGTAGAAATATTCGAGCTGTGGCACGATGAGGTCGCTCCGGTTTGTGTTTTTCGGCGGTTCGGTTGAGGCCGTGTGATCTAAGGTATTGTCGGATCAGCTGGGCGGCGTGTTTTTCTGGAAACGCAGGTCGGTGAATTCATTCGCCTCTCTCGGACGATCGAGGCCGCCCAGTTCATACAACATATCGACGGCGTTCTGCAGCCCGGCCATGTCAAGTTGGCAATCGAGTTGATAGAGCGCCATTTCACGTTCCATCGCACGCCGCGCCGACGCCTCGCTTGCGCCGTAGTATCTGGCGACGAAGCGGGAGAATTCTGCCATGTTCGCGCGCGCATGATGTGCCGAGGCGCGGCAGCCGCGCAATACAGCTTCGATTGTTTCCGGGTGATGCTCGATCATATCGAGGTTCGCGACGCGCACGATCCATTGGAACTGCGGCAGGTATTTCGGGTCGTAGGCCGCTGCCCAGATGTCCAGAATGCCCTTGTCTTCGCCGATCGAGAGGTTGGGCTCGGTCGCGAGGCAGGCCTCAAAGCCGCCGTCCGCCATGATTTCGATGATGCGAGGATACTGGTCGTGCAGCGGCACGAGTGTGACATCCGTTGCAGCCGACAGGCCATGATGCGCGAGGATCTTGTGTACGATCCAGGACGGGCAGCTGCCGATGCTGAGAAGGCCGATGCGCTTTCCTTTGAGGTCGCCGTAGCTGTGAATGTCCTTGCGCGCACCAAGATACATGTGCGGTTTCTGGCGGCAGCCGCTGGCGATGATCCGGAAGCGGTTTCCTGCTGCCATGGCCGGTATTCCTGATGGCGAACCAAGGCTGCCAATCTGGACATCTCCGCCATCGAACGCCGCGGCGATTTCCGGGCCGCCAAACACGACCTGCATGGTGAGATCCAGTCCTTCGGTCTCGAAGATGCCTTCTGCAATGCCGAACCGAACGGTCAGGGCGTCATTTCCGGACGGCACGCCGTATTTGATTTTCTGCAGTTTGGTCATGGCAAAGGTCTCACTATGCGATGTGCTGGGCGGCCATCTCGGCGCTCCAATGCAGTGGCCGAGCCCGGAACATTTAGTGATCGCAGGACAGCAGAATGACGGAACGCTCCGATGATTATCGCCATGGCGGGATATGATAACATCAAGAACGAGGTTCAAACACTGCGCAACGGCGCACGCGCATAAAATGATTGGCGAGGTGGACCATGCCTATGAAGTTTATCCATGTCACGGACCCCCATATGCCACCGGCTGGGCGAACGTTATGTGCGCTTGATGCGGCGGCACGCTTGCGCACCGTTGTCGAGGATGTCAATCGCGCGCACCGGGATGCGGCGGCGTTGGTTCTGACGGGTGACATTGCCTATCACGGACTTGAGCCAGGCTATCAACTCGCGCGAGAGATATTGAGTGAGCTCACGGTTCCCTGCCATTTGTTGATCGGCAATCATGATGACCGTAACGTTTTCAAGTGCATCTTCGACGATTGCCCGGTCGATGATGACGGCTTCGTACAATACGTTGTCGAAACGCCGATCGGTTCGCTCATCATGCTCGATACCGTTCACCCCGGGCACGAAGATGGCGAGTTGTGCGTCAAGCGGTTGGCCTGGATGGAAGCGCGCCTGAATGAGCGCGCCGGCAAGCCTGTGTTTGTCTTTATGCATCACCCGCCGTTCGATATCGGGATCGGATCGGTGGATGCGTGCAAGATGACGGACGGGGCGGCGTTGGCGAGATGCCTGCGGGCGCATGGCAATGTGCGCCACATCTTCTATGGCCACGTGCATCGCGCGGTTGCAGGCTCTTGGCATGGTATTGCGGCAACAGCCCTGCCGAGTACGAACCATCAAGTCGGGTTGTTGCTGGACCCCGCAGAAGAGATGGTCGGTACGCATGAGCCGCCGGCCTACGGTGTTGTGCTCGTCGACGATGTGCGTGTCGTTGTGCATCACGTTTACTTTGCCGACAACAGCCCCCGGTTCGTGCTGATGGACAAGCGCTCGATGGATGCCGCCAGCGCTGCGGATCTGGTTGCGCTGCCGGAGGCCTTGCAGGGTCGTACTTGATTACACCCGGACGCGCTCCGACTTTGGATCATAGAGCGGGCGGGTTGAAGCGGTTGCGTTGACGCGTGTTCCGGCGATTTCGATCTCATAGTTAGATGCTAGCATTTGATCGACGGTCTCCCCCTTGCACGGCACATAGCCAAGCCCGACGGCACCACCGAGATGATGACCGTAACTGCCGGACGTCAGATAGGAGACAATCTCACCGTCGCGCACGATGGGCTCGTGATGGAATAATAGCGGTTCCGAATCCTTTAACAGGAATTGGACGAGGCGCATCTCCAGGCCGGCTTCACGCTTGCGTAGCACCGCGTCACGTCCGATGAAGTCATCCTTGGCGGTCTTGACGGCGAAGCCAAGCCCAGCCTCGACAACATGATCCTCGTCGGTGATGTCATGGCCGAAGTGCCGAAAGGCTTTCTCGATTCGGGCCGAATCCATCATGTGCATGCCGCACAATTTCAACCCGACATCCTGACCGGCCTCTGCGATTGCCTCGAAGGCATGAGCGGCCATGTCGGTTGGAATGTAAAGCTCCCAGCCGAGCTCGCCGACATAGGTGACGCGGTGTGCCCGGGCGAGGCCCATGCCAAGCTCGATCGTGTGCGCCATGCCAAACGGATGGTTGTCGTTTGACCAATCGTGGGGGGAGACCAGCTCCAAAAGCTTGCGCGCGTTCGGGCCCATTACTGCGAGCACGCCTTCGCTCGACGTCATGTCGAAGACAATCACGGAATGGTCGCCCTTGTGACGGTTGAGCCAATAGAGTTCGCGCTGCACTGTCGCGGCGGGGGTCACGACAAGATAAGCGGTTTCGGACAGTCGGGTGACCGTGACATCAGCTTCGATGCCGGCGCGGTCGTTGAGAAACTGTGTGTAGACGATCTTGCCGGCGGGCACCGACATGTCGTTGCCGCAGATGCGATTGAGGAAGGCTTCGGCGTCCGGTCCCTCGACCCGGATCTTGCCGAACGACGTCATGTCGTACATGCCGACGTTGGTGCGCACGGCAAGGTGTTCATCGCGGTTGTTCTCGAACCAGTTCTGGCGCTTCCAGGTATAACGGTATTCGCGTTCCTGGTCGGGCCGCGCAAACCAGTTGGCGCGCTCC